>JAGXTN010000070.1 GCA_018333455.1 Dethiobacter sp.
TAATCTTAAAAGGAAACTGCCCGGATGGCGACGTCTGGGTGATTAATTGGGAAAGCCTGCTGGACCTCAAGCCGTAACGTTTACTTGGCGGGTTGCTCACCTACGGGTACATACATTATAATACTAGATAGGCTCTTTTTTTTATGGCGCTAAAAAATATCAGCTCCTAAATTTGTATCAGGAAGAAGCAGAAGCCTGCTTTGGTTTCGATGAGGTGCCATGGTTAATAATCGTAAGAGGAAAGAAAACTTGCGTTGGAGTATCACTATTACAGTAGGGACATTTATGCTTGCCACTTTGATCAGTATTGTGGCGCAGTTTTTGTTTCGCAGCGTTGCATCCTTCTTTCTGGCAGTGCTTATACTATTAGCAATCATCTTCACCGGCATTTTGTTCGATATGATCGGGATTGCGGCTACCGCCGCCGATGAAGTGCCGCTGTTAGCTAAGGCTGCGAAAAAAGTTACCGGTGCGCGCGAGGCATTATACCTGATTCGTAACGCCGACCGTTTCGCCAATTTTTGCAACGATGTGGTGGGCGATATTGCCGGGATTATTAGTGGCGTTGTTGGCGCTTTATTGGTCTTGCGGCTGATTGCCAGCGGTGTTTTTGCAGAACATCCGCTTGTCAGTATTATTGCCACAGGGGTTATCTCTGCCGTAACGGTGGGTGGCAAGTCTTTTGGCAAGGCGCTGGCCATCAGGCGCTCCACAGAAATAATCCTTACATTTGCCTATATTTTAACTCGCATTGAAGCAATCTTGCCAGGCAAGCTATTTTTTGGACGTAGTCTGCCGCCACGGCGAAAGTGAGGCGCAAAGTAAGTTGAGTGCTTGGTTGTCTTCGGTTAATGAGCCGGAAGATTTGAAAAAAATGAGCGTGCGTGAATTAAATGAATTGGCATGTGAAATCAGGACATTTCTCTTGGAACATGTGTCGCAGACAGGCGGCCATTTGGCTCCCAACCTTGGGGTAGTGGAGTTGACGCTGGCTTTACACGCCGTTTTTGATAGCCCCCGTGACCAACTGGTTTGGGATGTGGGGCATCAGAGTTATGTGCATAAAATCCTTACCGGCCGGCGCCATCTTTTTAACACGCTGCGGCAGTACCAAGGGCTGAGTGGCTTTCCCAAGCGTAAAGAGAGCGAGCATGATGTGTTTGAAACCGGTCATAGTTCTACTTCTATTTCCGCGGCGCTGGGACTGGCGCATGCCCGTGACTTGCGGGGGGAAAAACATCATGTGATCGCTGTGATTGGCGATGGTTCCATGAGCGGAGGCATGGCGTTTGAAGCGTTAAACAATGCGGGGGATGCGGGTACGAACCTGATTGTGATACTAAATGATAATGAGATGTCGATTTCTCAAAATGTGGGCGGCTTAGCCGCATATCTGGGTCGACTGCGTACAGACCCAAAATATTATCGGTTAAAGGAAGATGTAGAAGAAATAGTCAAGCGGATTCCGCACATTGGGGGGAAAGTGCTTAAATCGGTGGAGCGAGTCAAAGATGCTGTCAAATCCCTGATTGTGCCGGGAATGTTCTTTGAGGAACTGGGGTTTACCTATCTTGGCCCGGTTAACGGACACCAAATTGACTCTTTACTGGGTGTGTTGCGCGGTGCAAAGCAAACTCACGGACCCGTCTTGATTCATGTGCTGACTAAAAAAGGGAAGGGATTTGTTTCCGCTGAGTGCAAACCCGACTTTTACCATGGAGTCGGACCCTTTGATTTGAGCGATCCGCCTGACCCGGGGAATTGCGGCGGTGCGCCGTCTTTTACGGAAATATTTAGCGAAACTTTGCTGCAGGCTGCGCAAGAGAACGATAAAATTGTGGCTATTACTGCTGCTATGGCTTCAGGAACCGGTCTTGATAGTTTTGCCAAGGCTTACCCTCGCCGCTTCTTTGATGTGGGCATTGCCGAGCAGCATGCAGTCACGTTTGCGGCTGGATTGGCTGTAAAAGAATTTCGTCCTGTGGTTGCTATTTATTCCACCTTTTTGCAACGTGCTTATGACCAGATTTTGCATGATGTCTGCATTCAGAACCTGCCGGTACTCTTTGCCTTGGATCGGGCGGGGGTTGTGGGTGAAGATGGGGAAACTCATCATGGCCTTTTTGATATCTCTTACTTGCGCCAGATGCCCAATATGTCATTTATCGTCCCTCGTGATGGGAACATTCTTCGCTCCGCATTACTTACCGGACTTGCGCATCGGGGGCCAGTGGCAATCCGTTATCCCCGTGGTAAGGCGGAGGGTGTTGCAGCAGGGGAGGTTGAACTTCTTCCTTGGGGGCGCGGTGAAGTGCTCCGCACCGGGCGGGACGTAACGGTGTTAGCAGTCGGAACTCTTGTTGAGGCCGCCTTAGCTGCTGCTTTTCTTTTGGCGGAGGAAGGGCTTTCTGTAGCCGTTATCGACCCGGTATTTATTAAACCGCTGGATGCGGAACTAATTTTGGCTGCGGTGGAAGAGAGTCGTTATGGTTTAGTTACTGTGGAAGAACATGTGCTTGCCGGCGGATTTGGTTCGGCGCTTCTGGAGTTTTTGGAGCAGAAGAAGATATCTACTGTTCCGGTAAAAAGACTTGGCGTCCCTGACTGCTTTGTGGAGCACGGTGCCAGGGATTTACTGCTTAACAAGCTGGGTTTGACGGCCCAACATATTGCGGCAAGTTGTCTGGAATTGGTCAAGGACAAGGAGACGGAGAAAATTTCGCCATGGGTACAGAGCGAAAAAGAATAGATGTGATTTTGACGGAACGCGGCTATTTCCCTAGCCGTTCGGCAGCCCGCGCAGCGTTGATGGCAGGGCTTGTTTCTGTTGATGGGCGCAAAGTAGATAAAGCGGGAACGCTGGTATCGGCTGAAATGACCGTTACTGTTCGAGAGCTGCCTCGTTACGTTTCTCGCGGCGGCCTTAAGCTTGAGAAGGCGCTATGTGATTTTAAACTTAATGTAGCGGGACGGATTGCCCTTGATGTAGGCGCTTCCACCGGAGGATTTACTGACTGCTTATTGCAGCACGGTGCGGCCAAAGTTTATAGTGTAGACGTAGGTTACGGACAGCTTGATTGGCGGCTGCGACAGGATGAACGCGTTATTTCTCTGGAACGTACTAATATTCGGCAGTTACTGCCTGATCAGATTACTGCTCAACCGGAGTTTGCCACAGTAGATGTTTCATTCATCTCGCTAAAACACGTGCTGCCGGTGCTTAAACGGTTAAATGTGCCGGAAGCGGTAGTACTAGTGAAACCACAATTTGAAGTGGGGAAAGGCCGGGTGGGCAAAAAAGGGGTTGTCCGTGACCCGCAGGACCATTTGGAAGTGCTGGCGAACGTGATGGCCGCCGCTGCAAAGGAAGGCTATCAACTTGGCGGCATGACATTTTCACCCATCAAGGGACCGGAGGGAAATATTGAATACCTTATTTATTTGACTACTAGCGGTCCGGCTGTGCCGGCAGATTTCACCGCCGTAGTAGCTACTGCGCATGAATGGTTGGTTGAAAAAGGAAACCGGCCTGCTGCTGACGAATAATATTCCCTGGCAGGTGATTCTTATGGAAAATAAAGACTGGCTTATCTTGGGCTTTCTGCTTGTTTTTGCTTTCGTTTTCTGGGTAGGTCGCCGCCGTTCTGGGCGGATTGCGGGTCAAAAGTCTGCAAAATCCAACCCGCGCGCGCGAGCTATCCTAGAAGAGTCTGGGTATGAGATACTTAAAATAAAGCCCACATTAACTGTTCGCATGGAAGTTGAGGATCAGCCGTATCCATTTGTCTTAAAGAGTGATTTTATTGTTTCCCGCGGAGGGCGGCGTTATATCGTCCAGTTGCAGCAGGAAAATAAACAGGTAAGATTGCAATCAAAAATAGGCAGAAACTCTCTTTTGCGCGATGTTTTGGCTTTTCGGGCCGATGGCATCTTGGTGATCAACATGAAGAAGGAGACGCTCAGCCAGGTGCGTTTTAGGATTTAAGCGGGAGGAATGATTCATGAAAGGAATCGGGATTGTCCCTAACTGGAAGAAAAAGAAGGAAGCTGAAGCCATCCTAAATCGCATTATCACTTTTTGCCAGGAAAAAAGTATCAGACTCTATCTCCCGCAAACTGCAGAGTTGCCGGCACAAGCTTGTGTGGAGGTCCTGTCACTGCCGGAGTTTGTGGGCAAGACTGATTTTATCATTGTGCTCGGCGGTGACGGCACAATACTGCGAGTGGCCAGACAGTTCTCCGGTTCAAACCTGCCTATCCTGGGGGTTAACCTAGGCCAGATGGGTTTTCTGGCGGAAGTTGAACCACCTATGCTGGAAATCGCCCTTCAGCTGCTGCTGGATGGCAAATATAATGTGCAGCATCGTTTGATGCTTTCCGCGCGCGTATTTAGGGATGGTCGGCTGGTAGCGGAATATACAGCACTTAATGATGTGGTTATTTCCAAAGGGCCGTTTTCCCGGATTATTTACCTCGACACCTATGTAAATGATAAACATCTTGAGACCTACCCTAGCGACGGAATTATCATTTCAACGCCAACCGGTTCCACCGGGTATTCCCTTTCCGCCGGCGGTCCCATTGTGAACCCGGCTCTTGAGGTAATGATTATTACGCCAATTTGCCCTCACCTGCTCCACCACCGTACTGTAATTGTGGCCAGCAACGAGCGCGTTTCCATCCGGCCTTGGACAAGGCAGGCGGAAGTGATTATCACCGTTGACGGACAGGAGGGTTTTAAACTGCATGACCATGATGAAGTGCAGGTGACAAGAGCGCCGTTGACCACTCCGCTTATTCAGTTGCATGGTACTGACTTTTATACGCTTCTCCACCGTAAGTTGGCTAAAGTGATCTACCGGGAGCCGGAAAGGATGTAAAATAATGCTTCGACTGCTGGAAGTGCAAAACTTGGCGCTGATTGATAATCTCTCTTTCTATCCCGCCGAGGGACTTAATGTGATTACCGGCGAAACAGGTGCAGGCAAATCTATGTTACTGGGTGCCATTAGTCTGCTGCTTGGCGAACGGGCAACTGCGGAAGCCATTCGGGCGGGAGAAGAAGTGGCGTCGATGCAGGCCGTTTTTTCACACACGCAGCTTTACCTTGACGCTGAGAGCGAGACGAGTGAAGATTTATCGCTCTGCCGAGAAATCAGGGTGAGCGGCCCAAATATTTGTCGCCAGAATGGTCGCGTACAGCCACTTACGGCTATGTCAGCATTGGGACGGCGGTTGGTCGATTTGCACGGGCAGAATAAACAACATTCTTTGCTCGATCCTGATACCCAGCGAGAATTACTCGATCGATTTGGCGGAGCAAAGTTGCTTGGTTTGCGTGATGAAGTTGGAGAACTTTACAGCAAGCTGACTACTCTTCTCCGTGAACGGGAGAAACTGGGCGGCGATGAAGCTGCGCTGGAGAGGCACACCGATTTTTTGCGCTTCCAGCTAACCGAGATTGAGTCTGCAGGGTTATCGGCTGGAGAAGAGGAGGAGCTAACGCGCCGTTTTCGCCGTCTCAGTCATGCCCAGCAATTAAGTGCAATCTCGGCAAAGCTTTATGCAGAACTATATGAGGGTGCCGACGCTGCCGCCATTGTGGATCGACTTGGGATGGTTAAAAAAGAATTGGTTTCGGCTACAACCATGGATGATAATTTAGCTGAAATTTTAGAGAACGTGGTTTCGGTAACTAACCAGTTGACTGAAGTGGCTCGAGAGCTGCGAAGCTACCATGATGGCATCTGTTCGGACGCAGCAGAACTGCACGAAGTGAGTCTGCGTCTGGAGACGTACAAAAAAATTATAAAGAAGTACGGAGCCATTGCCGATATGGAAAAGCTGGCGGCCGCTATTTCTCTTGAGTTACGGGAAATTGAGGGGCGCAACCAAAAGCGAACTAGCATCGAACGGGAAATAAACTCAACGAAGGAAACCTTAAATAAGCAGGCAACAGAATTAAGCAGCCTGCGCCAAAAGGTTGCCGTCCTATTAGCAGAGAGAATCAACGAGGCCATGCAAAGCCTCTCTTTACAAGGAGCAATGCTTGAGATCGTTTTTTTGCCCATGGCGATTTGTGCTGCCCACGGTTGTGACGCCGTGGAATTTGTCTTTTCTGCCAATTTGGGCGAGCCTTTACGAGCTTTGGCGAAAACAGCCTCAGGTGGCGAAGTATCACGCGTTATGCTGGCGATCAAAAGCGTGCTGGCTGAGCAAGATGCCGTACCCACATTAATTTTTGATGAGATTGATGCCGGTATCGGCGGTTTTACTGTTCGGGCTGTAGCAAACAAACTTCGGCAATTGGCACTTCACCGGCAAGTTATTTGTGTTACCCACCAGCCATTGATTGCCGCCGCCGCAGACCACCATTTTGTCATCTATAAAGAAGAGGCTGCCGGCCGCACTGTCACGCGCTTGCGTAAACTAAAAAATGATGAACGTGAAACAGAGCTGGTGCGGATGCTGGGTGGAGAGGAAGGAGCGGCTCTTGCTCACGCCCGTCAACTTTTACAAGAAAATGAGTAATGAGTCAAAAGCCGCTAAAATTTCGACCTCGCCTAGATGGCGAGGTTTTTTATAGCAAATTATATCGTTCAGGGAAGCTACGATCCTATGCGTTGGGGTTTGTAAGGGGCGTGCCCCTTACTCTTGCGGGGTGTTCAGAGCCCGCAGGCTCGCCGAAGGGGCGGCAGCCCCTAGCGGATAAAA
>JAGXTN010000057.1 GCA_018333455.1 Dethiobacter sp.
AAACCGGCAACATCTTGGGGCGGGAACAACTTTATCGGATGAAGAAAGGGTCCTTTTTGATTAACACGAGCCGAGCGGGCCTAGTAAATGAGGACGCTCTCTTAGATGCTCTTGGCGATCATTTGGGCGGGGCGGCGCTGGACGTCTTTCATCAAGAGCCTTTGCCAGCGGAAAGTCCTGTGCGCAAATTGACCAATGTCCTACTCACCCCTCATGGCGCGGGAGTTACTATAGAGGCACAAAACCGTATCGGCAAGGGCGCTATGCTAAACGTCAGGCGGTTCATCGCGGGTGAGCAGCTCGCCGATTTAAAAGTAGCTGGTCGGAGATGAGCAAAGCTTGTAACTATGTAAAATAATTATTTATCTAACGGAGGTTAAAAAATGCTGATTGAGTACAACGGCAAAAAACCCCAGATTTCCGAGAAGGCCTTTTTAGCGGCTGACGCCACTTTGATAGGCGATTGTGTAGTGGAGGAAGGAGCCAGCATCTGGTTCGGTGCTCGTCTGCGCGGGGATTTTGGCAAAATCGTGATTGGCGCCTGCAGCAGTATTCAGGACAACGCCGTAATCCATGTGTTGCCGGGCGGCGCAACAATCGTGGAGGAGCATGTCACGGTGGCGCACGGCGCGGTGCTGCACAACTGCACCATAAAAAGAGGCAGTGTAGTCGGAATGAACGCTGTGGTGATGGATAATGCCGTTGTCGGCGAACAGGCGATGATTGCCGCCGGCAGCGTCGTTGCTAGCGGAACGGAAATACCTGCCCGCCACTTGGCGGCCGGCACTCCGGCAGTCGTTAAAAAAGAGCTGTCCGGGCAAGCGCTGTGGTGGGTGGAGGCCAGCTCCGCCGCCTATGTCCGGTTGGCGGCAAGCTACCTGGAGCAGGGGATCGGGCAGGTCCGGAACAGATAAACGATTAACATTGCCACAAATAAAAAACTTATCGGGACGTTCATATATTTGACAGCGTGGAGAACTGTTAAACATTTGAACATGATCCGGCTGGAACTGTAGGTGTGCTTAGATGGCTGCAAAATTAATTATCTTAACTGCACTAGCCTTTATCGCATTCAGAAATGACTCGATGACTCGTTCAATATCATGTGACGGCTTGTTTTCTGGCTTCCTGGCATGTTTCTTGCAATATTCTTAATTAGGGGTAATATTCTTGAATAAACAAGAAGGATAACTGTCAGACAAAGAGAATATTGTCAATAGTCAGAATATTTACAAAACAAATAAGAAAAGGAGGGGTGGAAGTAATCTTTATTGATACTGTGCGTTGGTTTACAAATAAACAGAAGGAGTGACGAAAATGAAAAAAAGAACAGCAACCAAAATTAAACGACTTAGCTTGCTGATGGTTGTCGCGCTTGTGCTGTCAGTGGTCGTTCCCAGTCTGGTTATGGCCGCCACAGTGCCAGCGCCGATACGGGTAACCATCGATGGGGGGGCGCTGACGCTGGATGTGGCACCTCAACTGGTCGGTGGACGTGTCATGGTTCCTTACCGTGTTATTGCAGAACGGCTGGGGGGCACGGTTGGTTGGAACGCTCAAACTAGGGTCGTAACAGTTACCAAAGGCAATGATGTCATCCGTCTGACCGTTGGGCAGACAACTGCCACTGTCAGGGGCAGGAACGTAACTCTGGATGTGGCGCCCAGGTTGGTGGGCGGGCGCGTTTTAGTGCCTTTGCGCTTTTTGGGCGAGGGGCTCGGCGCCCAAGTTGAGTGGATTGGCGGCGCAAGGGCGGTGGCACTGAGAACCACGACACCAGCAGTGGGGCCTCAAGGGCCTCCCATTCGTGTAGGTATTGTCGGACCAATGGCTTTCATCTCAGGAGAGCATATGTGGCATGGGGCAGTGATGGCGTCTGAGGAAATTAACAGGGCTGGCGGTGTCACCGTTGGTAATGTTAGAAGGCCCATTCAACTGGTCAGAGTAGATAGCAATGAGCTGCTCAGTGTACCGGATGCGGCCAGTGCCGTGGAGCGTGCCATTACCCGTGACAGGGTTGATTTCTTGGTCGGAGGAGTGCGCACCGAAGCCGTGCTGGCCATGCAAGATGTAATTTCCGAGCACCGGCGGATCTTTCTTGGGGTTGGTGCCGCGCATGCCGTCCTTACTCAGCGAGTTGCCGATGATTATGAAAAATACAAGTATTTCTTCCGGGTCAGTCCGCTTAGTACTGATTATCTTGGTCGGCTGGTCTTCATGCAGTTGGGTGATGTGGCGACTGCGGTGCGCAGAGAGCTAGGCGTAACCAGGCCACGCGTTGCCATTGTCGCCGAACGAGCTGCTTGGGCTGATGGTCTTGTGGCAGCATTCCAGCAGCGACTTCCGGGAATGGGGATGGATGTTGTTGGTACCTGGCGCCCCACTGCTACAGCTACCGACACGACGGCAGAGTTGGCGGCGGTTCGTGCCGCGGGGGCACAAATCATTATCCAGGTTTTTGTAGGTCCTGTAGGTACGGTTTTTGCTAGGCAGTGGGCGGATATGCAAGTGCCGGCAGCGCTAGCGGGGATTAATACAGACGCCCAAGGAGGTCGTTTCTGGCAAGCAACCGGTGGCAGAGCCAACTATGTCGCAACGATGGCCAC
>JAGXTN010000077.1 GCA_018333455.1 Dethiobacter sp.
AAGTTGCCTCCAGATGGAAGCCCTTCGCCTTGACAAAACAATTTATTTGCATCATCTTCATAATGCTTACTTCGCATGGCGTTTCCTGTTTAGTTTTCAAAGAACAGCTACTTTAGCTTGTCTGGCTCGCTATGCCTTCTTGTTGCTTTCGCAGCCAGGAATTATAGTTTACCACAAGCTGGTGGCAATGTCAATCGCCCTTTTTCTGGAAACACGACGCTACTGGCCGACAAATACTGCGCCTCACAGAGCGACTTTTTCATAGTAACACATTTCGCAGGACTCGTCAAATGGAACTTTCCAGGTTGTGAACTTTCCAAGTTTCCAGAAGCAGAGCAAAAGCGAAATCAATTACTTTAAAGTAGATCCCTGCGCAAATCTTCTGCCGCCCTAGCAGACAGATAACCCGGCGGAACATCAAATACCGTCTTTGCACCAGTTTGTCCTTCACGATTAAGACGAACCACAGCCCTTGCATATGCTACCAGCACGCTAGCCGTAAACTCTGGATTACTCGCCAATTTTAAGGAAAACTCCACAATCTGACTCGTTTCCGCAGCAAATCCCGTCCGGCCGCTGCGAATCACAAAGCCGCCATGCGGCATGCCGGCATGGTTTTCCCTTAGCTCATCCTCACTTATAAATGTAACCTTTGTTTCGTACTCAGCAAAATAGTTAGGCATAGACTTAATTTCAGCTGCTATTTGTTCTCTGTCAGCCCCCTCTTCAGCCACAACAAAACATTCGCGGAGATGTTTCTCCTTCGTTGCCAACTGCGGGTTTTCTCCGCTTCTAACTCTTTCTATTGCATCATCAACAGGAATGGTGTACTGGATTCCATTTTTAACTCCTCGAATCCTTCTAATGGCATCGGAATGTCCCTGACTAACGCCACGACCCCAGAATGTATACTCCTTGCCATCCGGCAAAATTGCCTCGGCGACCATCCTATTCAGGGAAAAAAGCCCCGGGTCCCAACCGATACAAATAGCTGCCGTTTTACCACTCACTTTAGCAGCCTCATTCACTGCTGCATAGTACTCCGGTATTTTTGCGTGAGTATCGTAGCTGTCTACTGTGTTAAACAAGCCGGCGAAATAGGGGCCTTGCTCAGGCAAATCTGTCGCTGAACCACCGCACAAAATCAACACGTCGAGCTCATTGATAAAGTCAATGGCATTATCAACCGCTACCACCTTGACACTCTGACTGTGAATCCTGAGTGTAGCTGGGGCACGCCTAGTAAATACAGCGACCAGCTCCATATCAGTATTTAATTTAATAGCGGCTTCCACACCCCGACCCAAATTGCCGTAGCCGACAATTCCAACCCTAATTTTCTCTGCCATATTTACCTCCAATTAAGCATTAATTTAGACTTCACGAAACGCTTTCTCTATCATAGCGCATCGTGTCAGCTGCTGTAAAGTTTTTTCAGTTCGTTTACGGATTAATTGTGAATCCTCTCCCCCCAAAGAGTGGCTGATCCAGAGACACACTTGACACCAGAAGGGTAGCGGCAGAGAACGCTCCTACTGTGAAAGTATTTTGCGTTCTTTTTCGCTAAGGCTTTCGCTCCGGTTCCCTCGTGAGAAGTGCAACGGCTCACCGGCGCTCTTCCGCCCAGGCTGCCCTCGACATTCGCCTTCCATGGCTCAGGTCTCGGCGACATGCATCCATGCATGTCGGCCGGCTCCAGTTCTTGGTTTGCCTGCACTTCTAGCCACTCGTCCACATCTCGCTCAAGCTCTCAACAAAAAAGCAGCAGGCAAAGACAGCAGCACCTTGTTGCCTTATCAAAACCCTTTCAGATATTGTTGACTTCCACGGAATGCGAAAGCGAGCGTTAAGTGTCAGCAGCGTTTAGCGAACGGGAATTCGCAGCGTTAAGACATGCCAACGGTTCACATGCTGTAAGCCCAGAGGTTTTGGCATGTTAGCGAGAATGACAGTTCGTAGCTGCGAAAACGTGCGAGCGTTGTATTTGAGGAAGGCTACATTGCCGAGAATGCTTCAATGTCTCATCCCCGGTGTCAAGCGTGTCTCTGGATCAGCCCGGGGGAGTGGGGATATGTCGGGAAGGGAGAGGGGATTTGTCGGGGAGAGTGTATACATAGGGGGAGTAGTCTTAGCAAGACCGAAAGCACCTGAAGTTGCGGTGGAATTCTTGAAATCTAAGTAATGAAGATGAGTAAAGGGAGGGAGATTTTTGTTTTTATCTGGAACGGGGAGAATTAATCAGGCAGGGCATCTGGAGATTGGCGGTTGTGATACGGTCGACTTGGCTAGAGAATTTGGCACGCCGCTTTATATTATGGATGAGGAGCTAATGCGGAAAAATTGTGCTGCATACCGCGATACATTGGCTGAAATATACCCCCACAGCCAGGTGGCATACGCCGGCAAGGCTTTTTTGACTAAGGCGATGTGCCGTTTGGTGGCGGAGGAGGGGCTGGCGCTCGATGTGGTCTCCGGCGGTGAAATTTATACAGGGCTGGCCGCCGGTTTTCCCGCCGAGAAGATGATTTTTCATGGTAATAATAAGGCGCCGGCCGAAATTGAGCTGGCACTAAAGCATGGAGTAGGCCGTTTTGTGGTCGATAGCCACGGAGAATTAGAGCTACTCGCGGAACTAGCCATGGCGGCCGGGAAAGAAGCAGCAATTTATTTGCGGGTCAAACCCGGGATTGAAGCCCATACCCATCATTTTATTCAGACGGGGCAGCTGGATTCTAAGTTTGGCCTGGGACTGGCTGACGGGGAGGCGATGCGGGCAGTGCAGGCGGCGTTAAAAACGCAGGGGCTGAAGTTAAAAGGGCTGCATTGCCATATCGGTTCGCAGATTTTTGATTTAGAGCCGTTTAAGTTGGCGGCAATCGTGATGCTCGATTTTTGCCGGGAAATTTACAGTCAGACAGGCTTGATTATCGAGGAGCTCGATTTGGGCGGCGGGGTGGGAATCCGTTATTTGCGCCAAGACGACCCTTGTCCGCTGGCTGATTTTGCCCGGCTGATTGCCACCACAGTAAAAGAGAAGTGTGCAGAGCATAATTTGCCTCTGCCTAAGCTGGTGCTGGAGCCGGGGCGCTCAATTGTGGGGGAGGCGGGTACTACGCTTTATACGGTGGGCACCATCAAGGAGGTTCCCGGCATCCGCAAGTATGTGGCGGTCGACGGCGGGATGATGGATAATTTGCGCACCGCGCTCTATGATGCCAAGTATGAAGCGGTGGTGGCCAGTCGTGCTAACGATCCGGCGGAGGAAATAGTCTCGATTGCCGGCAAGGCTTGTGAGTCCGGCGATATGCTGATTTGGGATGTTTTGCTGCCTAAGCTTCGGCGAGGCGATTTGCTCGCTTGTTTATCTACCGGTGCGTATCATTATTCTATGGCAAATAACTATAATCGCTTTCCGCGGCCGGCGGTAGTATTTGTCGGCGGCGGCCGGGCTGATTTAGTTGTGGCACGGGAATCGTATGAAGATTTAATTAGAAACGATTTGCTTCCATCTGGAATATAATTATTTGAGGGGGGATTTGCAGTGAAAAAGTATAACGTGGCCATTGTGGGCGCTACCGGGATGGTGGGGCAGTCGCTAGTGCAGGTATTGCAGGAGAGGAATTTTCCGCTGGGAGAGCTGAAGCTGCTGGCTTCCGCCCGCTCGGTTAATCTGACGGTTGAAGTGTTGGGCAAGGTGTACAATGTGGAAGAAGCAAAGCCGGAAGCGTTTGCCGGGGTTGACGTGGCTTTTTTCAGCGCCGGGGAAGCGATCAGCAAAGAGCTGGCGCCGGAGGCGGTGCGGCGCGGCGCCGTGGTAATTGATAATAGCAACGCCTTTCGCATGGACGAGGGGATTCCGCTGGTGGTGCCGGAGGTGAATGCTGCCGCCCTAGCCGACCATCAAGGGATTATTGCCAATCCCAATTGTTCCACTATTCAGTTGGTGGTAGCCTTGCAGCCGCTGCAGCAAGCGGCCGCGCTGCGGCGGGTGGTCGTCACCTCCTACCAGGCTGTTTCCGGTGCCGGCAAAGAAGCGGTCGATGAATTGCTGAAGCAGAGTAAAGCAATTATTGAGGGCGAAACTGACTTCCCTAAGGAGCGGATTCCCCATGCCAACGCCAAAGTCCAGTACCAGCTTGCTTTCAACGTGGTGCCGCAGATTGATGTTTTCGGGGAAGATGGCTACTGCAAGGAAGAAAGGAAAGTTATCCAGGAAACTCGTAAAATAATGGGGCTGCCGGAATTGAAAATTACGGCTACAACCGTGCGCGTTCCGGTTCTAAACGGCCATTCCGAAGCGGTGAATCTGGAATTTGTCAGCCGGCTCTCGGTGGCGGAGGCGCGGGCTGCGCTGGAAGGGGCACCTGGGGTAATCGTGCTAGATGATACGGCAGAGCTGAGTTATCCGATGCCGGCGTTGCAAGATGGCCGCGACGAAGTTTTTGTAGGCCGTATCCGGGCTGACGACTCTGTGCCACACGGCTTAAATATGTGGGTAGTGGCTGACAATATCCGCAAAGGCGCAGCCACAAATTCAATTCAGATTGCGGAAGCACTAATCGCCCGCGGGCAGTTGTAGGAGGCGCGACAGTGAAAATTATTGTCCAAAAATTTGGCGGCACTTCGGTTGGCAGCCCTTCCTTGCGGGCAGAAGTAGTGAAGCGGGTGCGGGAAGCGCGGGAGAAGGGTTTTCGGCCTGTGGTCGTCGTTTCCGCCATGGGACGCGAAGGCGACCCTTATGCCACGGATACTTTGAAAAATTTAATGCTCTCCACTTGCGGCTGCGGGGAGCAGTCGCTGCGGGATATGGATTTGATTATGGCTTGCGGGGAAATAATCTCTTCCGTGGTGATGTCGTCCACGCTGTGCGCGAGCGGCATTGCATCACTAGCTCTGACCGGTGCTCAAGCCGGGATGGTGACAGACGGTAATTATGGCTGCGCGCAAGTGGTGGAATTTAATCCGGAGCGGTTGCTGGCACACTTGCGCAGCGATGAAGTGGTGGTAGTGGCCGGCTTTCAAGGGGTGACGCCGGAGGGTGAAATCAATACCTTGGGGCGGGGCGGCAGTGACACGAGCGCCGTGATCCTCGGTGCCGGATTAGGCGCTGAAAAAGTGGAGATTTACACCGATGTGAACGGAATTATGACGGCGGATCCCAAGCTCGTTTCTGCCGCACGCATTATTGACCACCTTACTTACAACGAGGTCTGCCAGCTGGCGCATGAAGGCGCCAAGGTAATCCACCCGCGGGCGGTGGAAGTCGCCATGCAGCATAATGTGCCTTTGGTTGTCAAACATTTGGAGGAAAGGGCGGCTGGCACAGTGATTAGCGCAGAAAGTATTGCTACGGGCGAAGGACGTTTCGGCGAGCGGGAAATGCGGGTGATTACCGGCATCGCCCATACTACTGACTTGGCACGTTTGACGGTGGAGATGGGTGCGGATGAAGCTGAACTGGAACTAGAATTGTTTGAAAGCCTGGCCGATTCACGTATTTCAATTGATCTTATTTCTATTTTTCCAGAGAGAAAGAATTTTACCGTCAAAATGGAGCATCTGCCTCGCGCTGAGGCCTTGCTGAAAAAACTGGGGGTTTCTTACCAGGTCAATGCCGATTGTGCTAAAGTTGCCGTAGTGGGGCTGGGGATGCGCAATCTGCCCGGCGTGATGGCTAGGGTGATTAAGGCGCTTAACGATAAGAAGATCCGTATTCTCCAAAGCGGAGATTCGAATATTACTATTTCCATCTTAATTCAAGAGCATGACCTTCCCGAGGCGCTGTGTACACTGCATGAGTATTTCCGGCTGGATGCGCCCTCCGGCGAAGATGAACGCGTTTTGGCTTGAAAAAAGCAGGCGCCCTCGACCTGTCCTCACATTAGCTTAAGCTTAGCCCTCACCCGGCCCTCACCCTTGCTTTAGCTCAGCATTCAGGTTGGCCCTCACCCTAACCCTCTCCCGCAGGGAGAGGGGAATTGTTGGGCAGGGAGAGAGGATTTGTCGGCAGCGCTTGCGCTAAAATTGCTTGACAGGTGGCAGACGAACGGCTAGAATAAGTTTAAGATAACGTAATGACAGGGAAGCAGTATGCAGGGGATGAGGATTTCAGAGAGCCGGTGGCGCTGCGAACCGGTGTCCCTCCCTGTTGAAATTACCCCCTCGAGCGGCGGACCGAAATGAAAAGTAGGCTCCGACGGATTCCCACCGTTAGCTGGGAAGGGCATTATCCCGCCTGCGGGACGTGCTTACTGAGTGGGCTTTAAGGCCAAATTGGGTGGTAACGCGGATGAATCCGTCCCTTACAGGGGGGCGGTTTTTTTGTTGTAGAATTGGAGGGGGATATGCAGCAGTCTTCAGTATGTGGCAGATACTAGCGGGCGGGTTTGAAACCCGCCCCTACAATAGGTTTTCAGGAACAAATTTGCGAGCGCGGTTTTTTGTTTATTGTAGGAATTCGATAAGTCTACTCTGAAAATAGCATCTACTATCTGCTTGGGCGGGTTTGAAACCCGCCCCTACATGGTACGAGCGATGGCATAAGTGTTCCCTTCTGCCATCCCAACAATTCCCCTCTCTCTGCGGGAGAGCAACCGAACGAACACGCAGGTTCGCCCCTACAGCACCCTTCCCGGCTATTCCCCTCTCCCTGCGGGAGAGGGCCAGGGTGAGGGCCAGCTGAGGCGCATTTTCATCCTTCTAATGGTGCCCCGTCTTTGTGGGGGCATGGGGGTCTACCTAGGTATAGGGAATAATTTATGGGTGGTGGTTTTATGGACATAGCTGATTATTTTCTGAAACCGGAGTCAGTGGAAGAATGGTCTAAAAATTTAGAACCAAGGCTGGGAAAAAGCTGAATACGTAGGCAGTGCTACTTGTGTTAATTTGAGGAGGGCTAAAAATAATGATTATTGTGATGCAGACCGGTGTGACGGCAGAACAGATTGAAGAGGTGACGGCAAGGCTGCAACAGAGGGGTTTGGGCGTTCATTTATCTGTGGGAGAATTTAAAACAATTATCGGCGCGATTGGTGATGAGAAGTTGGTGCGGGAGATGGGGCTGGAAGCCTTGCCGTTTGTGGAAAGGGTGCTGCCGATTACACAGCCGTTTAAACTGGTGAGCAGGGAGTTTCAGCCGGAAAATTCGCTCTTTCAGGTCGGCGATTGTCTGATCGGTGGTGATGAGGTGGTGTTAATGGCAGGTCCTTGCGCGGTGGAGAGTGAGGAACAGCTTTTGGAGGCAGCCGAAGGCGTCAAGGCTGCCGGGGCGCAAATTTTACGAGGCGGCGCCTACAAACCGCGCTCCTCGCCTTACTCATTTCAAGGGCTGGAAGAAGCCGGCTTGCAGATATTAGCCCGTGTGCGGGAGAAAACAGGGATGCCGATAGTTACCGAAGTGATGGACCAGCATACTGTGGAGATGGTGGCGGAATACGCAGATATTATCCAGGTAGGCACGCGTAATATGCAAAATTTTTACATGCTGCGGGAACTGGGCAAGCTAAACAAGCCGATTCTTTTGAAACGGGGTTTGTGCGCCACGATGGAAGAGTGGCTGATGGCGGCGGAATATATTGTTTCCGGGGGGAACCGTCAGGTGATTTTATGCGAGCGGGGCATCCGCACTTTTGAGACTTACACGCGCAATACGCTGGATTTATGCGCTGTGCCGGTGATGAAAAGGTTGACACATTTGCCGGTGATTGTCGACCCCAGCCATGGGACCGGTAGTTGGCGCTGGGTGCCGGCGATGAGCAGGGCTTCGGTGGCTGCCGGAGCCGATGGAGTAATGATCGAGGTGCATCCGCAGCCGGAGCAGGCGCTCTGCGATGGGGCGCAGTCTCTGACGGTGGAAAAGTTTACCGCACTCGTCGGCGATTTGGATAGACTGGCTGTGGCTATGGGGCGGCGGCTGAAAAAGCAGGTGTCTTAATGGGAGCGCTCTTTCAGCGCGCAGCTCTGGTAGGTGTCGGCATGTTGGGGGGGTCGCTGGGGCGGGCCATGCTAAAAAGAGGCTTAGTCAACGAGGTGGTGGGCATTGACCACTGTCCCGGCGTGCTGGCTAAAGCGCTAACGCTTGGTGCCGTCAGCAGCACAACTGCCTCTTTGCCGGAAGGGGTGGGCGGAGCAGACTTGGTGATTCTGGCTGCTCCGGTTGTGGCTGTGCTGGAGCTGCTGCCAAAAATTGCGCCATATTTAGCGCCCGGCGCGCTCGTCAGCGATGTGTGCAGCACAAAAAGTGCCGTACTGAATCAGGCGAAGGCTTGCTTGCCTGCGAGCGTTACCTTTCTGGGCGGCCATCCTATGGCCGGTTCGGAGAAAGACGGGGTGGAGGCGCTCGACTGGCAGCTCTTTGAAAATGCGGTTTATGTGCTGACCTATACGCTGCGCAATGCTGCCAGCCGGCAGTTTGTCCGTTTGGTAGAGCAACTGGGCGCTATACCGGTGGAAATGCGGGCGGAGCAACATGACCGGGTGGTGGCAAACATTTCTCATCTGCCCCATCTGGCTGCTTCCGTGCTGGCGGAAGTCGTTGCCGCCAATAGCCAAGACAGGGAAGAGATTTTAATGCTGGCTGCCGGCGGTTTTCGCGACACTACCAGGGTGGCGCTGGGCAATCCGCAGCTCTGGCGGGATATCTGTTTAACTAATCAAAGCGAGCTTGTGATCCTGCTGGATGCCTATCTACGAGAACTTGGGGCGGTGCGTGATTTGGTGGCGACGGGAGATGAAAATGGTCTGCTCGCTCATTTTCAGCGGGCGCGGGATTTTCGTAGTCGGGTGCCGCTGCCAAATTGCACAAGAAAGCGCGGCCAACTTGAATCGGAGGAGGGTTGAGCATGAAAGTGGTTATCGAGGGCAGTGGTCCGATACGCGGCGAGATAACGGTGCCGGGGGATAAGTCCATTTCTCATCGGGCGCTGATTTTAGGCGCTCTGGCTGAGGGAGAAACAGTAATTTCAGGCTTTCTCGCCGGGGAGGATTGTTTATCTACAGCAGATTGTCTGCGCAAACTGGGTGTAAGTATCGCTGTGCAGGCGTCGAACGTGCAGGTGGCAGGCGTGGGTCTTTATGGGTTGCGGGAGCCGGCTACCATTTTGGACTGCGGCAACTCCGGGACGACTGCCCGGCTGTTGCTGGGAATTTTGGCAGGTCAGCCTTTTTACTCGGTGCTGACAGGTGATGGCTCGCTGCGGCAGCGTCCGATGAGCAGGGTGGTAGAGCCGTTGCGTCGGATGGGTGCGGCAATCTGGGGGCGCAACCAAGGGAAATTGCTGCCGCTCTCAGTGCAGGGCGGAGTGATGCGTGCGCTGGAATATGTCTCACCCTTAGCCAGTGCCCAGGTAAAGTCAGCCGTTTTGCTGGCGGGGCTGTATGCCCAAGGTATTACGGCGGTGCGTGAGCCGGAGAAAAGCCGCGATCATTCGGAGAGGATGCTCGCCGCTTTCGGAGCAACAATAGAGGTGGAAGGGAATCTGGTGCGCCTGCAGGGGCAGCCCAAGCTGCAGGGTCAAGCCGTCCGGGTGCCCGGCGATATTTCTTCCGCCGCCTTTTTTTTAGTGGCAGCCAGTATTATCCCCGGTTCCGATTTGATTGTACGCAATGTGGGCGTCAACCCGACCCGGACGGGAGTGCTTGATGTGTTGCGCGAAATGGGGGCAGCACTGGAACTGCTCAACGAGCGATTGGAAAGCGGTGAGCCGGTAGCAGATATCCGCGTTCAGTCGGCCGATTTGCGCGGGGTGGAGATTGGCGGTGAAATTATTCCGCGCTTGATTGACGAGCTGCCTATTTTGGCGGTGGCGGCTATGTTTGCCGCAGGCGAAACTTATGTGCGCGATGCGGCGGAGCTGCGAGTAAAGGAGACCGACCGGATCGCGGCGGTGGCTGAAGAATTCGGTAAGTTGGGGGCAGCAATTACGCCTTTGGCTGACGGTTTTGTGGTGAGCGGAGGGCGGCAGTTGTCTGCAGCCATAACAGATAGCCGCGGCGACCATCGTATTGCGATGGCGCTCTGTATCGCAGCCTTGGCGGGAAAAGTGCGGCTGACGATGGATTCTGCTGATTGCGTGGTGATTTCTTTCCCCGGTTTTTGGCAGGCGCTGCGTCAGGGACAGATAGAATGTCTGGATTTTTTGGAGTAGAGAAAGCGGAGACAGGGCGACTGTCTCATTTTTTTTATTCCCCTCGAAGAATGCGGCCACCCCGCTCTGAATTTCTTTAAGTAGCCCTCACCCTAGCCCTCTCCCGGGGGGAGAGGGGATTAGCTGGAGGGGGAAGCGAAAAGGAAATATGGTGGTTTTGTGGAATAAGTTATAGAATCTTAGCAGATGGGAGAGCATTATGTTTAGAACGTGCCTTTTGCCCGAGGAAAGTAAACCGGGCATCTATCAAGACTTTTTGCATAATTTGCCCCAGGCTACCCGTTTTTTAGGGCCGCATTATGGAGAGACTGGCGTTTTTGTTGCCAAGGCGGAGCAAGTTTGCGCCGGATTTCTAGGAGAGCGAGCGCAACTGGCAGAGATGCTGCTTGCTTATAATCGGAGGATGGGCTGCTCAGCCGCGGCTGAGGCTCAGATTGAGAAGCTGCGTGATAGTCAAGCGGTGGCTGTGCTCTGCGGACAGCAGGCAGGGCTGCTCTCTGGGCCTCTGTATACAATTTATAAGGCGCTTTGCGCGGTGAAGTTGGCGGCAAAGCTGGAGGTGGAACTGAACCGTCCCGTGGTGCCGGTATTTTGGATTGCGTCGGAAGATCACGATTTTTCCGAGGCTAATCATTGTTATGTGCAGGATAGGGAGGGTAAGCCAAGGCGTATTCAGTTAGGATTAGCCCATAGCGGAGAGCCCGTCGGGCAACTGCCCTTGACTGAAGAGGCAGGCCGGGAAGTGCTGGCCACATTGGCGGCGGTCATGCCTGACTCGGAGTTTGGCGCGGAAATTTTTGGCTGGTTGGAGGAGGCGCGCAGTTTGGCGGCGACGCCGGTAGACTGGTTTGCCCGAATTATGGCTAAACTTTTTGCAGGGCAAGGGCTGGTATTATTCGAACCGCTTTTAGCCGAAGCGCGGACGCTGGCCTCCGCAGTGTTTTGCCAGGCGATTCAGCAAAGGGAGGCGGCAGAGTCTGCCTTATTTTTGCGGGAGGAGGAGCTGCGGGCGGAGGGCTATGCGCTGCAGGTGGAGCGCGAAGCGGGCGCCACGCTGCTGATGCGGCTTGGCAAGAAGCGGACTGCCTTATACTGGCGCGACGGTCATTTTGTCACAAGGGACGGTTTGTTTCGCCGGAGCGAAGCAGAACTGCTGGAGCAGGCTGTTGCGTTGCCGGAGTCGTTAAGTGCCAACGTTTTATTGCGTCCGCTGGTGCAGGATAGCATTTTTCCTACGCTTGTCTATATCCCGGGCCCGGGGGAGATTGCTTATTTTGCTCAAGTGACGGCGCTCTATCCTGTTTTTGGCGTCGAGCAGCCGCTGCTTTGGCCGCGGCCGGGAGTGACGCTGGTCGAACGGCGCCTTGCTCAGTATCTGGAGAAATACCAGGTGGCGGAAGTGGAGCTTTTGCATCGTCTGGACGAAGCGCTGGCACGGGAGATGAAGAAGAAAAGCGAGCTGGATATCGATAGTATCTTTGCTCATTTGCGCGGTCACTTGGCACTGGAGTATGAGCATCTGAAGCGCGATTTGGCAAAATTAAATCCCCAACTGGGCGCTTTGGCAGATAAGAATTTGGCGCACGTCTACAATCAAGTGAGCTACTTGGAAGCTAAAGCGCGAGAAGAAGACGAAAAAAAGAGTGCAGTGATGGTTCGTCGTTTTCTTGCTTTGGAGCAGACGCTTAAACCAAACGGTAAACTTCAGGAAAGGGTCTTTTGTCTATTGCCTTTTCTTTTAAAATACGGCCCGATTTTTTGGGAGCAGTTGGCGTCCGAATTTCCTCATCAACCGGGACACCATTTGCTTTATCTTTAGGACTGCCTAACTAGCGGCAATTCTTTTTGAAAGGAAGTGGCGAGCTGATGAAACTGGATATTTTGGCGTTTGGCGCACATCCCGATGATGTGGAGATTGGTTTTGGCGGCACATTGATTAAACATGCGGCCAAAGGGTATATGTGCGGAATTGTCGATTTGACTGCCGGCGAGATGGGCAGTAACGGTACGCCTGAGATTCGCAGGCAGGAGGCGCTGCAGGCGGCGGAGATTATGGGGATGCAGGTGCGGGACTGTCTTGGTTTGCCTGATGCACGGCTTGAGGTAAATGAAGAGAGTAAGCTGGCGGTGATTGAAATAATTCGCAAGTACCGTCCTCACGTGGTGGTTGGCCCCTATCATGCAGACAGGCATCCGGATCATTTGCGGGCGAGTCAGCTGGTGCGGGAAGCGGCTCATCTGTCCGGGTTGCGGAAATATCCGGCGGAGGGTGAGGCATACCGGCCGGCGGTAGTGGCCCAATATTTTCTGGCTGTGCATGGTGAGCCTTCCTCGATTGTGGATATCAGTGAACATTATGAAAAGAAGATAGCTGCGCTTTGCGCCCATGAAAGCCAGTTTGGTTTGCGCAAGGGAGCGGACTGGCAGACGCTGGTCAATGACCCGGCGTTTATCAGAATGATTATCAGCCGCGATCAGTTTGTTGGCTCGCTGATTCAAGTGTTGTACGGGGAAGGGATTTACTTTGAGGAAAAAATGATCCTGGATGACTTAATGTCACTGCGGGGGCGGATGCCCAAGTTAGCCATGGAGAGGATTAAGGGGGTGGTGCAGCAATGAACATTGGCATAGTCTGTTATCCAACCCATGGCGGCAGCGGCGTGGTTGCTACGGAACTGGGGAAAGAGCTGGCGCTGCTTGGGCATACAGTCCATTTTATTTCGTATCAGCCCCCGTTTCGTTTGGAGCGTTTTCAGCCAAATGTCTATTACCATGAGGTGGAGATGCTCGGTTATCCGCTTTTTAAATACCCGCCGTATACGCTGGCGCTGATTAATAAAATCGCGGAGCTGGCAGAGCGTGAAAAGCTGGATATTATCCACGCCCATTATGCTATTCCCCATTCCTTTTGTGCCCATCTGGCCAGAGAAGTGCTGGGAGAGAGCAGCCGGGTAAAGGTAGTGACAACGTTGCATGGCACAGATATTACCTTAGTGGGGAACGACCCGTCGTTTAAGCGGATTACCCGCTTCAGTATCGAGAAAAGCGACGGAATTACGGCGGTATCGCATAGTTTGCAGGAGGAGACGCACCGGACTTTCGATGTCACAAAACCGGTGGAGGTAATCTACAATTTTATCAATACTAAGCGAGTTTTCCGGCTGCCGGGCGCCAGGCAGCTGATCGGCTGCGTACCGGCAACAGGAAGGGTGCTGGTGCATGTTTCTAATTTTCGGCCGGTTAAGCGAGTGCCTGATGTGGTGGCTATCTTTGCTAAGGTGCGCCGCGAGCTGGATGCCAAGTTGCTGCTGGTGGGAGACGGGGTGCAGCGGCAGGCGGCGCAGGCTGCTGTGGAGCAGTTTGGTTTACAGCAAGATGTGCTGTTTTTCGGTGTGCAGGATAACGTGATCCCGCTGTTGTCTGCGGCGGATCTCTTTCTGCTGCCTTCGGAAAAAGAAAGCTTCGGCTTGGGCGCCCTGGAGGCGATGGCTTGCTGCGTGCCGGTGATTGCCACACAGACCGGCGGATTGCCGGAGCTGGTGGTGCATGGGGAAACGGGTTATCTGGCGCCGGTAGGCGATGTGGATGTATTGGCTGATTATGCGCTGCGGCTGCTCTCTGATGAGAGCTTGCTGCGGCAGACGGGGGAGGCGGCTCGGCGGCGCGCTGAGGAGCAGTTTGAAAGTGAGCTGATGATCCCGCAGTATGAGGCTTTTTACCGGCGCGTCATGGCAGGCGGCAGCTAGTAATTTTGACGAAGGCCTGCGCGGCAGGCTGCCGCAAAATACTTGCGAGAGTTACATAAAATGCTTGACAGGCAAAATAGCCCATGCTAAAATTTAATACGTTAACACTTTAACGTATTAAAGGAAAGGTTGTGCGGCGGTGAATGAGAAGTTAAGAAGATTGCTGACGCCTGAAGGCGTACGGGATCTTTTGCCCGAGCTGGCTGGGCAGAAGCGGGAGCTGGAAAAGAGGATTCAGGCAAGTTTTAGCCGATGGGGATATGGAGAAGTGTCCACACCGGCTTTTGAGTATAGTGCCAATTTTGTGGATGAGATGAAGGCGGAGCTGACAGATAAGCTCTACCGTTTTTTAGATGAACGTGGGAGGACACTGGTGCTGCGTCCGGACTTTACTTTGCCGCTTGCACGGGTGGTTGCCACGCATTTAGCCGCAAGTCCCTTGCCGCTGCGTTTGTGTTATGGCGGCGATATTTATCGCTATGCCCATGGCCAGCAGGGGAAGCAGCGGGTAGTGACGCAGGCGGGGGTGGAGTTAATCGGTTCGGGCTGCGCCGGAGCCGACGCAGAAGTGATTGCGCTGGCAGTCGATGTTTTGCTAGAGTTAGGCCTTGCCGAATTTACTTTTTGCCTGGGTCATGCTGGTTTTCTGGAAAGGATGCTTACCGCTTATGGAGTGGCGGCAGCGGAGCGGGAAACTATTAAGTTCTACTTTAATAATAAGGATTTTGTTGCGCTGAAAATGTTGGTGCAGAGCCTTGCCCTCAGCGAGAAAGCTAAGGAGGCTATTTTGCGCGTCCCCGGGCTGCGGGGCGGCAAAGAGATTTTAGCGGAGGCGGCTGGGCTTGTGCCGGGCGGTGCGGCTGACGAACCGCTGCGTTTGCTGGCAGAAGTATGGGAGGTATTGGCAGATTACGGCGCGACCAAGTTTATTACTCTGGATTTGGGTTTGGTGCGGATGCTGGATTATTACACCGGCATGGTTTTTGAAGGGTATACCGGCGGTTTGGGTTATGCTCTTTGCGGCGGCGGCCGCTATGACCAGCTGCTGGGGCATTTTGGCCCACAAAGGCCGGCGGTGGGGTTTGCCATCAATGTTGACCACGTTTTAAAAGTATTACAGCGGGGGAGAGAACTGCCTGCCGGCTCGGCGCTTGCTTTTGTGGGTTACGGCAAGGCACAGCGTGCGGCAGCCTTTGCTAAAGCAGCCCTATTGCGGCAAGCAGGCGAAAGGGTGCTGGTGGACGTGGAAGAACGCCCGCAGGAGGCGGCTTTGGCCGAAGGAGAAAGGCTAGGCGCGGCTAAAGTGGTTTATCTAGACGGGAGGGCTGGTAATGGTTAATAAGGATTGGCTGACTGTGGCGTTGGCTAAGGGGCGGATGCTGCCGCCGGCGCTTGAGCTTTTTGAAAAAGCGGGAATCGGCTGCGGTCAGTTGCGGGAAACCTCGCGGAAACTGGTCTTTACTGTCGAGGAACATAAACTGCGCTTTATTTTGGCTAAACCGATGGATATCCCTACCTATGTAGAATATGGTGTTGCCGATTTGGGGGTAGTGGGTAAAGATGTGTTGATGGAACAGGAAAAAGAGCTTTATGAGCTGTTGGATTTGAAAATCGGTCCCTGCCGTTTGGCGGTGGCGCAAAAATGCGGCGGCGGCAAGTTTAACGGCGGTTATGTCGCTACAAAGTATCCGCGGGTGGCAGAGCGCTATTTCCAGGGGCAGGGGAAGCAGGCTGAAGTAATCAAGCTGCACGGTTCTATTGAGTTGGCGCCGCTGCTTAATCTGGCTGACGCAATCGTCGACTTGGTTTCTACCGGCAAGACGTTAATCGAGCATCATTTGGAAGAAATCGAAGTCATCGCCCAAATTACCTCACGCTTGGTGGCAAACCCCGGCAGCTATCAGGTAAAAGGAGTGCGGGTAACCGATTTGCTGCAACGTTTGGAGGCGGTCTTGACTGAGGGGGAGGCAAAGCCATGCTAAGAGAGTTTAACGCAAAATCATTTCGCGAAAATTTTGTGCGCCGCGGTTTTGCTGATTTCCCTGCAGAGCTGGCGGCGGTGCGCGCCATTTTGGCGGCTGTGCGCCAAAACGGCGACAGGGCAGTACGACAGTATACGCAGCAGTTTGACGGGGCTGCCTTAGAGTTGCTGCGTGTCGGTGAGGATGAGTTTGCGGCGGCGGAGGCAGCAGTGGAGCCGGCGGCGCGGGAGGCTTTGTTGCGGGCAGCAGAAAATATCCGGGCGTATCATTTGCGCCAGTTGCAAAGCTCGTGGCTGGAGGTCTTGCCCGACGGGGTGGCGCTGGGGCAGCGGTTGACGGCGGTTGATAGTGTCGGTGCTTATGTGCCGGGAGGGGGCGCCGCTTATCCTTCATCGGTGCTGATGACTGTGCTTCCCGCCCGCGTGGCCGGAGTAAGGGAAGTGGTGGTAGTGACGCCGCCAAAAGCAAACGGCGAAATTAATCCCTATATTTTGCTGGCGGCAAAAATCGCCGGAGCGGATGCCGTTTTCAAGTGCGGCGGTGCGCAGGCGGTGGCAGCGCTGGCTTACGGGACGGAGAGCATTCCGCGCGTCGATAAAATTGTGGGGCCGGGCAATATTTATGTGACGCTCGCTAAAAGGGAAGTTTACGGCGACGTGGGGATTGATCTGCTGGCTGGCCCGAGTGAAGTGCTGGTGGTGGCTGATGAGACGGCGCGCGCCGATTTTGTGGCAGCAGATTTATTGTCACAGGCCGAACATGATTTGCTGGCGGCCGCTTATCTGCTTACCACCTCCCGGCGCTTAGCTGCCGATGTGCAGCGGGAGTTGGCTGTGCAGTCTGCTAAGTTGGAGCGTTGTGATGTGGCGCGACAGGCGCTGATGAAGCAAGGGGCATTGGTGCTGGTTGATTGTCTGGAGGAGGCTTTTGCCATCGTAAATATGCTGGCGCCGGAACATTTGGAACTGCAAGTTGCCGACCCTTGGGCTGCGCTGGGCAAGGTGCAAAATGCGGGGGCAGTTTTTCTCGGAGCGTATACGCCGGAGCCGGTGGGCGATTACTGGGCCGGAGCAAATCATGTTTTGCCGACGGCAGGAGCGGCACGTTTTGCTTCGGTGTTATCGGTAGCTGATTTTATGAAAAAGATGAGTGTGGTATATTACCCGCCGCAGGCTTTGCTTGAGGCGTCTAAACAAATAGAGGCTCTGGCGCGTGTGGAGGGGCTGCAAGCACACGGGCAGGCGGTGAAGATAAGGAGGGAGTTTCTTGAAAAAACGGGTGGCAAGCATCACACGTAAAACGGGGGAAACTAGCGTGGCGTTGAGCTTGGTGCTCGACGGTGAAGGCAGAGTTTCGCTGGCTGCCGGAGTGGCTTTCTTTGAGCATATGCTGACGCTTTTTGCACAGCATGGGTTTTTTAATCTTGAGCTTGAAGCAGAGGGCGATTTGCCAGTGGATGCTCACCATCTGGTGGAAGATGTCGGTTTGGTGCTGGGAGACGCTTTTGCCGAAGCATTGGGAGATAAAGCGGGGATTAAAAGATACGGTTCTGTTCTTTTACCGATGGATGAGGCGCTGGTGCAGGTGGCGGTAGACCTTTCAGGGCGTCCGTACTTAGGCTTTAAGCTGAATTTGCCCTCTACACGCCTGGGAAATTTTGAGACAGAGTTGGTGGAAGAATTTCTGCGTGCTTTTGTCAACCGGGCGAAATGTACGCTGCATGTGCAGCAACTGGCGGGGAGCAATACGCACCATCTGATTGAGGCGGTATTTAAGGGATTGGGACGGGCATTGGATGAAGCTACTGCGCTGGAGCCGCGGCTGAAGGGGATACCCTCAACCAAGGGTATCTTATAGGAGAAGATAAACCTAGCGGATTAGCAGGATTTTTCTTTTAATCGGGGAATATAGAAGGGCGGGAGTCAGCGATGATCGCTATTATTGATTACGGCGGAGGGAATCTGCGTAGCGTGCAAAACGGTTTTGCCGCAGCCGGTCTGCCCACGGTGGTTTCTGACGAGCCGCACGAACTGGAGGCGGCGGACGGCTTGGTTCTGCCCGGCGTGGGCGCATTTGGCCAAGCGATGAAAAATCTGCGGGAAAGCGGCTTAGGGCAGCTGCTTTTGCGCCGGGTGGCGGCGGGAGTGCCGTTGCTTGGTATCTGTCTTGGTCTGCAGCTCTTATTTGACAGGAGCGAGGAGAAGGGGGAACATGCCGGGTTGGGGTTGATTGCAGGCGCTGTAGTGCCTTTTCCCGGTGTGCTGAAAGTGCCGCAAATCGGCTGGAATCAACTGTCTATCCTGCGGGAGCACCCACTGCTGGAAGGGATTTCTCAGGGGGACTACTTTTATTTTGTGCACTCATTTTATGCTTGCCCCACTGACCCTGAAGTAGTTTTGGCCAGCGCAGACTACGGGGGAGCTTTTCCCGCCGTGGTACAAAAAGATAATTTATTTGGGATTCAGTTTCATCCGGAGAAAAGCAGCCGGTTGGGTTTACAGATTCTGAAGAATTTCGGGAGGTTGGTGGAATGCTGATCATTCCCGCCGTAGATATTCGAGACGGACGGTGCGTGCGGTTAGTTCATGGCGAGTTAGCTAAGGAAACAGTCTATCATGCGGATCCAGTGGCGGTAGCGCTGCGCTGGGAGGCGGAAGGGGCGGCCCGCATCCATCTGGTGGATTTGGACGGTGCGTTTCAGGGTGGGATGCAAAACAGCGCTGTGATTGAGCAAATTGCCCGGGCGGTTAAGGTTCCGGTGCAGGTGGGCGGCGGGATTCGAGATGAAGCCAGAGCGGCCGAATTGTTAGACCGAGGCGTCTCCCGCGTAATTTTGGGCACGGTAGCGGTGACTTCTCCCCGGCTGGTTGAAGAGCTGTGTTATCGCTTCCCCGGTCAAGTGCTGGTGGGGATTGATGCCCGGGCGGGGCGGGTTGCCATCCGCGGCTGGGTGGAGGAGGCGGAGCAGAGCGCGATTGATTTGGCCTGCAAAATGGGAGACTTGGGCATTAAGGAAATTATTTATACCGATATTAACAGGGACGGGACGCTGCAGGGGCCAAACTTGGTGGCGCTGGAGGAAATGGCAAAGGCAGTCAGCCTGCAGGTAATCGCCTCGGGCGGTGTCTCATCCCTGGATGATCTTCAGAAACTGTGTCTCCTTGAGCCGCTGGGGGTTAGCGGCGTGATTTTGGGACAGGCTCTCTATACCGGGCGGGTTGACTTGCGTGATGCGCTGAAAATAGCGGGGTGCGCTTAGATGCTCGCGAAGCGAATTGTGCCTTGTCTGGATGTGAAGGATGGGCGCGTGGTAAAAGGCACACAGTTTGTACAGCTACGCGATGCCGGCGATCCAGTGTCTTTGGCTCGTTTTTACGATTTGGCCGGCGCCGATGAACTGGTATTTTTGGATATTTCCGCCTCACATGAGGGACGGGGGACGATGTTGGATGTTGTGCGCCGTACGGCGGAACAGGTCTTCATTCCCTTTATTGTGGGCGGCGGCATCAGCCGGCTGGAGGATGTGCGCCGGTTGCTGGGTGCCGGGGCGGATAAAGTGTCGCTAAATACGGCGGCTGTAGAAAATCCGCAGTTGATTTCCGCCGCCGCAGAGCATTTCGGCTCGCAGTGCGTCGTGCTGGCGGTGGACGCAAAATGGAACGCGACGCTCGGCACTTGGGAGGTCTATACGCACGGCGGACGGAATGCCACGGGCAAAGATGTGCTTACCTGGGTGGCGGAGGGAGAACGGCTTGGCGCCGGCGAAATTCTTTTAACGAGCATGGATTGTGACGGCGGCAAGGACGGATATGATTTGCGGCTTACAGCGGCGGTGGCAGAGCAGGTTAATCTTCCGCTGATTGCCTCCGGCGGCGCCGGTACGATGGAACATTTTTATGCGGCGCTGACGGCAGGGAAAGCGGATGCCGCGTTGGCTGCCTCTGTTTTCCATTATCAGGAGTTTAGTGTGGCGGAAGTCAAGCTGTATCTTCGAAAACGGGGGGTGCCAGTGCGCTATGACGAAATTGAAATTTGCTGAAGATGGCTTGATTCCGGTGGTAATCCAGGAGGCAGAAACGCAGCGGGTGTTGATGCTTGCCTATATGAATGAGGAGGCACTGCAAAAAACAATCGCTACCGGCCAAACTTGGTTTTACAGCCGCAGCCGCCAGGAACTTTGGCACAAGGGCGCCACATCCGGCCATTTTCAGCAGGTAAAACGGATTGATTATGATTGTGACGGCGATGCGCTGCTCGTGCAGGTGGAACAGGTGGGTGGCAGCGCCTGTCATACGGGAGCAACCAGCTGTTTTTACGAAACGCTCTTTGGCGATGCATCTGTCGGTACGGCTAACTTTCTGGCGGAATTGGCACAAATTATTGAGGAGCGGAAGATAACTAAGCCGGCTGGTTCATATGTGGCTAAACTTTTTGAGCAGGGGCTGGATCGGATTTTAAAAAAAGTTGGCGAAGAGGCGGGCGAAGTGATTATTGCCGCTAAGAATCAAGATCGCACGGAACTAATTTATGAAAGCAGCGATTTATTTTTCCATCTGTTGGTGTTGCTCTCGGAAAAAAATGTGACGCTGGCGGAAGTCTTGCGGGAGTTGGCTAGACGCCACCGTCCTGCGACTGCGGGGCAGGCATAATGTTTGTGGATTATCATTTGCATACCGTCCGTTGTTGTCATGCCAGCGGCAGCTTGGCAGAATATTTGGCGGAAGCAGAGAAAAAGGGGCTGGCTGAAATCGGCTTTGCCGACCATTTCCCCTTGGACTTATTTGGTGTAGTGGAGGATGAGCCGCTGACGATGCGTGCCTCAGAGCTGCCCGATTATATCCGGGATGTGGAGTTGCTGCGCCAGCAGGCGAATATCCCTGTGCGTCTTGGCGTGGAGGTGGAATATCTGCCCGGACGGGAACGGGAAACTGCCGAAATGTTGGCTGGTTACGGTTTCGATTATGCCATCGGCTCAATCCACTATCTTGACGGCTGGGATTTTACCCATCCCGGTCAAATCGAACGCTATAAGCTGGAAGATATTGATGCTCTCTATGAGCGCTACTTTACGCTTGTACAGCAGATGGTAGCCAGCCGCTTGTTTCAAATTATCGGTCACTTAGATGTGGTCAAAAAGTTTTCCTTTTTCCCGCGCCGGAGATGGGAGCATCTGCTGGAAAATACCTGTCGGGCAATAAAACAGGCAGACGTCTGTGTGGAGCTAAATACTGCAGGTTGGCGCGCGCCGGTAGGTGAGGCTTACCCAGCAGAAGCTTTTTTGGCAAAGTGTTCCGAAATGAACGTGCCGGTGACGATGGGTTCCGATGCCCACAAACCACGGGACGTCGGCAGCGGCTTGCACCGTGCCGCGCTGCTCCTGCATAATTTGGGCTTTAAGGAGATAGCGACTTTTAACGCAGGGCAGCGGCAGATGCGTCCGCTGACATGGTCAGGCTAGAGTCAGCCAAGTTAAGTAACGAAGTGAAAAGGCAGGGGAAGTGGAATGAGGCTTTCAACCAAAGGTCGCTATGGTGTCCATGCCATGTTCGATTTAGCCATGCATAGCGGCGACGCTGCTATTGCCCTAAAGAGCGTGGCTCAGCGCGAAAATATCTCGGAAAAATATCTTGAGCATCTTTTTGCTAATCTAAAAAAGGCAGGCTTAATTCATAGTGTGCGCGGCGCTCAGGGAGGCTATCGTTTGGCGCGGCCGCCGGAAGAAATTACATTGGGTGATATCATCCGGGTGCTGGAAGGGCCGGTGGCTCCGGCTGAATGCAAGGCGGAGGCGGGCGGTAATGAAGACTGTCACAGCTCCTCCTCATGTGCGATGCGTTCCATCTGGTGCCGCATCCGTGATGAGATTAACAGCATTTTAGATAATATTACCTTGGCGGAAGTGGTGGAAGAACAACGGAAACGCAGTGGGCAAGGGTATATGTTTCATATCTAAACGGGCGGTGACAAGCGGTTTCTGAGCAACTGATTGCGAGGAGGATGCTAATGAGAATCGGTGAAGTTGCCGCTTGCCGCTCGGTGGAGACGGCGGGCGGGTTTGTAGCGCTGGCATATACTGCGGCAGGCTTGTATGAGCTGGAGTTGCCGCAAGCAGAGAGCAAAGACGGCTATCTGGCTGTGGGCCGGACAGACCCGGTGTGGCTGCAAAAATTGGCGGCAGATTTAGGCAGTTACTTTAATGGTGAGCCGATTTCCTTTGACTGTCCGCTGGATTATAATTTTTATCCGCCGTTTTTTAAGGATGTTTTAACAGTTTGTGCCAAAATTGCCTATGGGCAGCGGCGCACTTACGGCTGGTTGGCGGCGGAGGCTGGTTCGCCTAAGGCTGTGCGGGCGGCAGGCCAGGCTATGGCTAAAAACAGGACGCCTTTAGTTATCCCTTGTCATCGAGTGCTGCGCAGTGATGGGGGTTTGGGTGGTTTTAGCGGCGGACTGTTCTGGAAAGAGAAACTATTGGCGCTGGAAGTTGCCGCTCAAGCCTGAAGAGTTACGATCGCAAGAGCAGTTTAGTGGAGGTAGTGCCGGCTGCTCTGCCGGGGAGGAACAGAGGATGATTGATCCGGAGGCATTTCGTCAATCGGTTGGTTCGTTTTATTGGGAGGTGGCGCTGCTGGGGCTGGGCCTGTTGTCAGGCTTGTTTATAACCTTGCGGCTGATTAAGCGTGCTGAGCTTGCTGAGGGTGCTTCCCGCACTGACTTTTGGTGCCTGGCTGATCTTTGCGCTCCCGGGCTGGCTTTAGTTCAAGCTATTTGGAGCTTAAGAGGTTTTTTCAGTCAGGCAGGATATGGAATTGAGACTAAGGTGCCCTGGGCCGTATTTTTTGACGGCGTGCCGCGGCATCCCTTGTTTTTGTACCATTTTGCTTTAAATTTAGCGTTATTTTTCTTTCTGCTCCATGTTGGCAAACGGGAAAAAGTGCCGGGAACAGTCTTTTTGCGCTATTTTATTTGGTATTTTGGGGGGCGTTACTGGATTGAGGGTGTGGTGGCAGACCCGTTGCTTTGGTGGCGCTTTAAGGCCGGTCAGCTGGTCAGCCTGCTTTTGCTCCACGTTGGGTTAATTTTGCAGTGGCAGCGCCGGCGCCGGTTTAAAAAAGCAGAGGGAGGCGAGCAAGGATGCGTTACCTGACGGCGGGGGAGTCGCATGGCCCTGCGCTATGCGCCATTGTTGAAGGGTTGCCAGCCAACCTTTCGCTTGATCCGGAAAAGATAAACGCCGATTTGGCGCGGCGGCAGCAAGGTTATGGTCGGGGCGGCCGAATGAAGATCGAGAAAGATTGTGTGGAAGTGCTTTCCGGTTTGCGTTTCGGACGTACGCTCGGCAGCCCGTTGGCACTGCGGATTATTAACCGTGACTTTGAAAACTGGCGGGGAAAGATGGACCCGGCAGGGACTGAACCGGCGGATTTAGAGACGGTAACACGGCCGCGTCCGGGGCATGCCGATTTAGCGGGTGCATTAAAGTTTAATTTGGCAGATGTGCGCGATGTGTTGGAGCGGGCCAGCGCACGTGAAACGGCAGCGCGCGTCGTGGTGGGGGCGGCTGCAAAAGCGCTTCTGTCCGCGTTTGGCATTCAGGTGTATTCGCAGATTGCGGCCATCGGAGAAGTTGCCGCAGAGACTCTGCCTGCCGAAGCGCTGGAGTTAAAATACGGTGAGGTGGAAGAATCCCAGCTGCGCAGTGCAGACAAAGCGACGGAAGCCGCCATGATGGCGGCTATTGACGATGCTAAGGCGGCAGGCGATTCACTGGGCGGAGTTTTTGAAGTGGTCGTATTAGGTTTACCGGCAGGTCTGGGGAGTTATACCCACTGGGACAAGAAGCTTGACGGCCGCCTAGCTGCAGCGCTGATGAGCATCCAGGCGATTAAAGGGGTAGAGGTGGGCGGTGGCTTTGCTTTAGCGGCGCTGCCCGGTTCCGCTGTCCATGACCAAATCGCTTATCAGGAAGGACGGGGTTATTTTCGTCTTACTAATCGTGCCGGCGGAATCGAAGGCGGCATGACTAATGGGGAGCCTGTCGTTCTCCGAGCGGCCATGAAACCTATCCCCACGTTATATAAGCCGTTAAAGAGTGTAGAGATGGCTAATCACCTGCCCTTTGAGGCGGCGGTGGAACGTTCTGATGTTTGCGCCGTACCGGCGGCGGCGGTGGTGGGGGAAGCGGTGGTGGCGTGGGAAATAGCGCTTGCGCTGCGCGAAAAGGTGGGTGGTGACTCTGTGGAGGAAATGCAGGCGAACCTAGCGAATTACTTAAAAATTTTAGCCGGACGCTAGGAGGCGGATCTGGATGAGATTGGTGGAAGTCGCTCTGGCTGAGCGGAGCTATCCGATTTATATCGGTCAGAATATTTGGCGGGAAATTCCCCGTCTTTGGGCTGAGCGGCTCAAGCCGGGCAAAGTGCTGCTTGTCAGTGATGAAACGGTATTTCCGCTTTATGGCAGACGAATGGTTGACAGCCTGCAGCAGGCTGGTTTTGCGGTGAAGTCGGCTGTGGTGCCTGCAGGGGAGGGCAGTAAGACTCTTGCCAAGGCAGACCAGCTTTACAGCGCCGCTATTTTGGCCGGTTTGGAGCGCAGGGATTTGCTTGTGGCGCTCGGCGGCGGTGTAGTAGGCGACTTGGCAGGGTTCGTGGCGGCTACTTATCTGCGCGGCGTGAATTTTGCGCAGGTTCCCACCACGCTTTTAGCCCAGGTGGACAGCAGCGTGGGCGGTAAAACGGCAGTTAATCACAGCTTGGGAAAAAATCTGATCGGCGCGTTTTATCAGCCAAAATTGGTCTGGGTGGAGCTTGATACGCTGGTAACCTTGCCGCAGCGGGAATACTTGGCCGGGGCGGCGGAAGTAATCAAATACGGAGTTATTTTGAGTGAAGCTCTTTTGAATTTACTGGCGGCACGCTGGCAGGACTTTCTGGCGAAAGAACCGGAACTGCTTACTGCCGTGGTGGGAGATTGCTGTGCCTTAAAAGCTGCTGTAGTGGCAGCCGATGAGCGGGAGGCAGGTTTGCGCGCCATTTTGAATTTCGGCCATACCTTGGGCCATGCACTGGAAGCGGCTACAGCATATGGCCACTATCTGCACGGGGAGGCTGTACTTGCCGGGATGGCGATGGCAGTTAAACTGGCGCTTGGCAAAGGGATTCTTTCAAGTGAGGACTCTGCTAGGCTGCTCGAGGTATTTGGGCGGGTGGGGCTTGTCGCTCCGCCGCCGGCACTGCCTGCGGCAGATGTGTTGGCAGCATTAAACCGTGACAAAAAACGGGAGGCTGGAAAAACCGTTTTCATTTTGCCTGAAGCAATCGGCAGGGTGCGGGCTTTTGACGATTTGGCTGCCGAGGCTGTGCGGCAGGTTTTGGACTGCTATCTCTCCGGCGGCACGGCTGGGGATTTGTTGCGGCTGACAGATTGAATCGCGAAAAGTTGCGATTCGCTCAGCCCTTGTGGCAAAAAACACAAATTGACAATGTGCTAATGAGCGTTTATAATTACTGTGGAACTACGCCACGATCCACTCTCAAACCTCCAACTTATCCTCTCTCCCATTAATAGATGTCAGAGGTCAGATGTCGGACTCGTTGGAATCGGCGAAATAACCGATTCATAAAGGTTGTTTTTTTTTGCACTTATAAAATTTCTTCCGAGACAAGGAGGTATCCAGATGAAAAATAACCGTCCTCTGCTGCTGGTTTTGACGGTTATCCTGCTGTTGGCTCTAAGCGCTGTTGCCGTTGACCAGGCTGTGAAAAACCTGAATTTGGGCCTGGATCTGCGTGGAGGAGTCTACATTTTGTACCAGGCGGAAGAAGCTGGCGATGCCGCCGGCGGAGATAAAATTGACCGCGCTATTACAATTATCCGTAATCGGATTGATGCTCTCGGCGTGGCTAATCCCGTCATTCAGCGGGAGGGAGCAGACAGGATCCGCATTGATTTGCCAGGCATTGAAGATCAGCGGGCTGCCAGGGAAGTAATCGGCAGAACGGCGATGTTGTCTTTTGTCGGCCCTGGCGGGGAAACTATTCTGACAGGCGCAGAGCTGAGAAACGCCGGTGTCACTATGGATCAGTTTAACCGCCCGGCGGTATCGTTGGAGTTTAACCCGGACGGCAGAGCAAAGTTTGCCGCTGCCACAGAGCAGTTTCTTGGCCAGATAATTTATATCCACTTGGATGAAGAGGTTATCTCTGCGCCGACAGTGGAAAGCATTATCACAGACGGTAACGCCATTATCACCGGCGCAGGCACCATGGACGAGGCAGCCAATCTGGCGTTGATGCTGCGCTCCGGCGCGCTGCCAGTGAGATTGATTGAGTTGGAAACGAGGGGCGTGGGTCCGCAGTTAGGGCAGGATTCCATGACGCGCAGCGTGCAGGCCGGGATAGCCGGATTGTTGCTGGTGCTGCTTTTCATGCTTGTTTATTATCGCGGTTTTGGACTGGTCGCTAATGTGAGCTTAATCGTTTATCTGGCACTCGTTTTAGGTGTGCTGACCGCGATTAATGCTACTTTGACATTGTTTGGCATCGCCGGTTTGATTTTATCGGTGGGGATGGCGGTCGATGCCAATGTGATTATTTTTGAGCGGATAAAAGAAGAATTAAAAGCGGGTCGCACGATGCGTACTTCCATTGAGGCTGGTTTCCAGCGTGCATTTCGCTCCATTCTTGACTCGAATGTAACCACACTGATTGCTGCTGCCGTTTTGTTCAGTTTTGCTACCGGTCAAGTTCGCGGATTCGCCATTACCCTTAGTATTGGTATCCTCGTCAGCATGGCTACCGCCATTTTGCTGACACGGTTTCTGCTGCGCCAGGCTGCCCGCGCCAATTTATTCAGAGCTCCTGAAAACACCGGGCTTAGGGGGGTAAGCAAATGAGTTTTGTCGCTTTAAGGAAGTATGCCTTTATCTTTTCAGCCGTTATGATTATTGCCGGCATGATTTCCATGGGTATCAATGGTCTAAATTATGGGATTGACTTTACCGGCGGCACTCTTCTCCATCTTGATATTCGTCAGGAATTTACACTTGAAGAGGCGCGCGATGTGCTGGCACCGCTTGGTCTGGAAGCGGCTACGCTGCAAAAGGTGGGTGCGGAAGGGCTGGCTGAAGGTGAGAAACAGGAACTGCTGATACAGACGCAGCAGTTGACTCCGGCAGAACAGGATGAAATTTTTACTGCCTTTCAAGAAAGGTATGAATTAACAGCCGCCGACTTGCTTCGCGTAGAGAATGTGGCGGCCATAGTAGGCGGCGAGCTGCAGCGGCAGGCGTTGATCGCTTTGCTGTTGGCTGGTTTGGGGATGATCGCCTATATTACTATTCGCTTCGAGTTCCGTTTTGCTATTAGCGCCATCGCCGCACTGATCCATGATCTGCTGGTGATGCTGGCTTTCTTCTCCATTTTCCAGATAGAAGTAAACGGACCATTTATTGCGGCCGTGCTGACGGTGTTGGGTTATTCCATTAACGACACCATCGTGATTTATGACAGAGTTCGTGAGAATTTGAAGACCCGCCGCAAAGAAGCTCTTGCGGATGTGGTGGACAATAGTATCCGTCAGTCTTTGATCCGCACCCTTAACACATCGATAACTACCATCATCGTCATTACAACTATTCTGGTTTTCGGCGGCATAACATTGTATCCTTTTATGCTGGCGTTACTGGTGGGCGTTTTTTTTGGCACCTATTCCTCGATCTTTATCGCGAGTCCCCTCTGGCTGGCTTGGAGAGAACGTGACACGCGTAAACAACTCAGAGCAAAATCAGCCTAAAGCTAAAGCTTTAGGTTTTTTTTCTTTTTCTTGAGTGACAGATACCGGAGGGAGAGGGGAATTTGTGAGCGACCACCCCGCCCTGGCGGGCACCCCTCCAAGGGAGGGGAATTGTTTTTGGTTGTATTATCTGTATCAAAAAAAGGGATTTTACGCGTTTTGACGAATCAATGGTCTTAGAGATAATGCTGGGGGGAACCGGAGGGCTAAAAAAATATGTCGGTTAAACAATGGCGCTGGGTGGCGCCGGAAATAGACTGGAGTGCGGTGAAGCGGCTCTCGGAAACGATGAAGCTGCACCGCCTAACAGCCGCCTGCCTGATGCAAAGGGGCGTCTCCACTGCGGAGGAGGCGCGCTTTTTCCTGAATGGCAGCCTGACGGAGCTTGCCGATCCTTTTGCTATGGCCGGCATGGAAGAGGCGGTACAGAGACTTGCTAATGCTGTCGCCGCTAGGGAGACGCTACTGATTTATGGTGATTATGATGCTGACGGCGTTACTTCTGTGGCGCTCTTGACCCGGGCGCTGCAAAAGTTAGGAGTGCCGGTGGAATACTACCTGCCAAGCCGTCTTGGCGACGGCTATGGTCTGCATGGGCAGATTCTGAGTCAGTTTGCCGCCGCCGGAGGCAAGCTGGTACTGACTGTAGATTGTGGCATTAACTCTTTTGAGGAAATGGACCTGGCGAAACAGTTAGCGATTGATTTAATAGTTACCGATCACCATGAAGCTTTTCCCGGTGCTCGCAGCGCTTATGCAGTATTAAATCCTAAGCAGCTCCACTGCAGTTATCCTGAGCGGAATCTGGCGGGGGTGGGCGTAGCTTGGACGCTGGTGAGGGCGCTGTATAGCCGCCTAGGCGTACCTTTTGCGGAGGCGGCGGAACTTCTTGACCTGGTAGCGGTAGGCTCTATCGCTGATGTGGTGCCTCTACTGGGCGAGAACAGGATTTTGGTGAAAGCCGGTCTGGAAGAATTGGCGAAGGGAAGCCGTCCCGGCTTGGCTGCTCTAGCTCGGCTTTGCGGCAGGGGAGAAGGAAAGCTGACAGCGCAGCAGGTGGCCTTTGGAATGGCACCCCGCCTCAATGCACCGGGACGTCTAGGTGACGCGCTCCCTGCATTGCAGGCTCTTTTGGCCTCGCCGGCTGAAGCTGAGCAACTGGCGCTGGACTTGGATGAGAAGAACCGTCTGCGGCAGCAGGTGGAGAAAGATATTTTGGGAAATGCTCGCGAACAGGCAGCCGCCTGTGAGGATGCGGCGCTGGTGTTGTGGCATCAAGACTGGCATCCCGGTGTGATCGGAATTGTGGCGGGACGTTTGGCTGCGGAGTTTGGCAAACCAACCGTCTTAATTGCCCTAGACGGCGAAGAAGGTCGCGGCTCCATCCGTTCTGTTCCCGGTTGTAATCTGATGGACGCGTTGCAGCTTTGCGCGAAACAGCTGATTCGCTTTGGCGGTCATCCGGAAGCAGCAGGACTTTCTGTGGGCAAGGCAAACTTGGCGCTGTTTCAGGCAGACTTTTGCCGAGCGGTGGAGCTGCAGGGAGTAAAGGAAGGTAGGGCTATGGTCATGGCAGAGGCGCAACCTGCCGATTTGTCCCTGGCGCTGGTGGAGGAATTAACCGGGTTGGAACCATTCGGTCAGGGAAATCCCGAACCCCTTTTTTTGCTGAGGGAGATTGCTGTGGTTACGGCGCGAAGGGTTGGTGCGCAGGGCGCGCACCTGCAGTTACGCTTACAAAAGGAAAGCCGGATTTTTAATGCGATTTGCTTTGGCGGCGGCGATAAGCAAATTTCAGCGGGAGAGACGGTGGACGCAGCAGTGCTCGCCACTGCTAACACCTGGCAGGGACAGACTGCCTTATCGCTCCAAGTGCGCGCTTTGCGCATCAGTCCGCCGGAGTAGAGGGATTTTTGAGCGACTTTATGCTCCCGAGGGGGAAGGGATTTATGAGCCTGGAAGTGCTGAAATCACAAATAAAAGCATACTATCCCGTGGAGCCTGACTGGAGCCAGTTGGAGAAGGCGTATCATTTTGCGGTGTCAGCGCACCAAGGGCAAAAGCGTTTTTCCGGCGAACTGTATATTACTCATCCGCTTGGCGTGGCCACCATTTTAGCTGAGTTGGAATTAGATGTGGATACGATCGTTTCCGGACTTTTACACGATGTGGTGGAAGATACCGAAGCTCCACTGGAGCAAATAAGCCAAGAGTTTGGTAAAGATGTCGCCATGTTGGTGGACGGCGTCACCAAGCTTTCTAAATTGGAATATAGGTCTAAAGAAGAGCACCAGGCAGAAAATCTGCGCAAGATGTTTATTGCTATGGCTAAAGATATTCGTGTGCTTTTAATCAAGCTGGCGGATCGTACTCACAATATGCGCACGCTGAAATACTTGACGTCAATCAAGCAACAGGCAATTTCCAGGGAAACTTTGGAGATTTACGCGCCGCTGGCCCACCGCCTCGGGATCTATAAAATCAAGTGGGAACTGGAAGATTTGGCTTTTCGCTTTTTGGAGCGGGATCGCTATTACGCTTTGGTAGATCGGCTGGCTAAAAAAAGGCAGGAGCGGGAAGCGTTTATCGGCCAGACTATTGATGTGCTTCAGCCGAAGCTGGATGAAGTGGGCATTGAAGCCCATGTTTCCGGCAGGCCTAAACATCTCTACAGTATTTCCCAGAAAATGAAAGAACAGGGCAAGGAATTTCACGAAATTTATGATTTGACGGCTATCCGCATTATCGTTGAATCATTGAAAGACTGTTACGGCGCTCTGGGTATTGTCCATACCTTATGGAAGCCCATTCCCGGTAAATTCAAAGACTATATTGCCATGCCTAAAGCTAATATGTACCAGTCGCTGCATACTTTGGTGATGGTGGGCAAGAACGAACTGCTGGAAGTGCAGATTCGCACTATGGAGATGCACAGGACGGCAGAATACGGGATTGCGGCGCATTGGCGCTATAAAGAAAAGAAAGATGGCCGGCATGACTCGGAGTTTGACGACAAGCTCTCTTGGCTGCGGCAAATTGTGGAACTGCAGCAAGATTCAAAAGATGCTCATGAATTTATGGAAAGTGTAAAAATTGACCTTTTTACCGATGAGGTATTTGTTTTTACGCCAAAAGGCGATGTGATTGATCTGCCGGCTGGTTCCATTCCCTTGGATTTTGCTTATAAGATTCACACAGATATTGGACACCGCTGTATCGGTGCGCGGATAAACGGACGCTTAGTGCCGCTTGATTACGAACTGAAAACCGGTGATATCGTCGAAGTGATGACTGCGAAGCAGGGCCACCCCAGCCGTGACTGGCTAAACATGGTAAAAAGCTCCGGTGCCAGAGCAAAGATTCGCGGCTGGTTTAAGAAGGAGCGGCGAGATGAGAACTTGGGCAAAGGCAAAGAGCTGCTGGAAAAAGAATTGCGCAGGCATGAGCTGGAGCCTAGCCAGTATTTGAAAAGCCCCTTTTTGCAAGAGATGGGAAAAAAATTTAATGTTCACGGCGAAGAAGAAATCTATGTGGCTATCGGGTTGGGTGGGATAACGCCGGCGCAGGCGGTGAGCCGCTTAAAGGAAGAATACCGCAAAAAGTTCGGCCCTGCAGCACCGGAGCCTCTTAAAGAGTTTAAACCGCAAAAACCAGGCAAAGCCGGCAAAGGTGTAAGGATTGACGGGATAGACAACTTGCTTTTGCGCTTTGCCAAGTGTTGCACCCCGGTTCCCGGCGACAAGATTGCGGGCGTCGTTACTCGTGGCCGCGGTGTTTCTATTCATCGCAAAGACTGCCCCAATGTGCAGGAGCGGACGGAAAAACAGCAGCTGCTTGACGCTTCTTGGGAAGAAAGGGCTGAAGGAGCGTATCCGGTAGAGATTGAAGTAAGCGCCATGGACCGGTCGCAAATTTTGATGGATGTGGTTAACGCTGTGGCCGAATGTAAAGTAAATATTACCGCTTTAAACGGGCGGAGCACAAAAGACAGGCTGTCATTAATCAGTATGACTGTGATGGTTGCGGATATTGCTCACTTAGACAATATTATCAGCCGCATCAACCGAGTCAAAGACGTCTACCATGTTCACCGCCTCAAAGGCTAGAGTTAAAGGACAGTGCAAGAAAACAAGCAAGCAAGAAAAGGAAAAGGACGTAACGAACTTTTAAAGCAAAGTATCGTTATGCCCTTTTATTTTGTAGACAATCATGCCCTCACCCTAGCCCTCTCCCGCAGGGAGAGGGGATTTGCAGGGAAGGAAGATGGGGGGGGCTGTTGAGATGGGAGAAGGGAATACTTATACCCTCGCTCGTACCATGTAGGGGCGGGTTTCAAACCCGCCCAAGAGGTCGAGGATCGGCAACGCCCTTTTGAGGAAGAGCTGGAGCTGCTTGATACTATTCCCGGAGTAGGCAGGCGTTCCGCCGAAGTCATTCTGGCTGAAATCGGTACTGATATGGATCGCTTTCCATCAGATTCACACCTAGCCTCTTGGGCGGGGATGTCGCCAGGCAGCAATG
>JAGXTN010000099.1 GCA_018333455.1 Dethiobacter sp.
CTTGAACTTTCTCTTAATCCACTGGACGAGTGTCTTATTCACATAGTCAACTTCTTTTCGAGCTTCTCTTGAGCCAAACACCATGAAGTAATTCATCCATCCCCTGAACACTGGATTCATTATCTCTGCCAACGATTCTAATGATATTGTCTTACACCCTCGTCTTATTTCTTTTATCTTATTCCTGAACCTTTGCGATGCTTCTTTACTTACCGCTGGTGAGAATGTGTTGAAGAAATTTCCGTTCTTACTTTTCACGTATCTTCTTCTAAACGTGTAACCTAAGAAGTCAAAGGATTCATTTTCATACCGGTTATCGTGTTGATCACTCCGGCAGTAAACGATTTTTGATTTGCCCGGATGAATCTCTAGTCCACATTCAAGCATTCTGGTTTTCAAATCCTCAAGTATTCGTTTTGCTTCTCTTTCACTGCGGCAGTGAATGGTTCCGTCATCGGCATACCTTGTCCACGGATTCTGAGGGTTTTTCTTAGTCATCCATTTGTCAATTGCATAATGCAGAAATAGATTTACAAGAACAGGACTGATGACTCCACCTTGCGGCGTTCCGAACGTGCGTTCTTTTACGTCTCCAGAGGGCATGACCATTGGTGCTTTGAGAACTCTCTCAATATAAAGAAGTACCCACTTCTCATCTGTATGCCATTTCACGGCCTTCATCATCTTATCGTGATCTATGTTGTCAAATAGCCCAATGATGTCATACTCAATCATCCAAGGCATCTTCCAGCATCTTTCGCGTGTGACTGCCACCGCATCTATGGCTGAGCGATTCGGTCTGTACCCATAGGAGTCATTATAGAAAATCGGCTCAACTATAGGTTCAAACGTCAGCTTTATAACCATTTGTGCAATACGGTCCTCAATTGTAGGAATTCCGAGTAAACGAATTTTTCCATTCTTCTTTGGAATCTCCACGCCTTTTACTGGCTTTGGGAAATAACTGCCCGATGACATCCTGTTCCATAGCTTAAACAGATTGTTTTTGAGGTCTTTCTCATATATTTCGAAGTCGACTCCATCAATTCCGCCTGCTCCTTTATTTGCTTTTACGCATTTGTAAGCCTGCATCACTTGATGTTTTGAAATATGAAACGATTTTCCTTCTTTCATAAAATCCTCCCATTGCTGGTTGTTTTATTCTGGAAGTACAGATAACAGAATCCCTTCGCTCACTTGCCATTACAGCAATATCATCACTACTACGAATTCTTCCGCACCTAAAACTGCACATCGCTACTTACATCCTTGTCGTTCATCGCTTGGATTTTTCGCTTATCATAACAGTTCAGGATTCTCCTGTTCCTTATAAGAGCCTATGCCATGCTCTTGGAGCCTTTACGCTGACAGCCGTCTGACCAGTAATCAGGTTCCCTTCAGACTTATCCCAGTTGTGTCAAAAAACATCTGGTTTTGACTGTTTTTCTGTATTAACGACGCTTCTTCGGACTCTTCACTTTCGTTCAACTTCATGGCACACACTTGACTAATTCATTAGCCTTTTCCCTTAGCGCTCAGCACCATAACTTTTGGTTACAGCACCCAAGGGTAGTTTAAAACCTGCACCTGAATGCCGATTTTGAGAGGCCTTCTCTCATCTCTTACAAAACATGCACTTAGATTCTCTTTCCTCCTTTGTTTATCTAAGTTCTTCAGGACGCACTTTGACGCTTACATAAAAAAGGATCAACAATTTTCATCTCTCAATTCACCCCTGCCGGCTGGCACGGCAAAATTGGTGAAGGCACGCTGGCTGACGCTATCCTTGACCGGATAGTCCACGATTCATACACAATCCTCATTGACGGTGAGGAGTCAATGCGTAAACGTAAAGGAGTTACAATCTAACAAAAGCGTATGGTCGAGAGCCATCTCAAAGGGGTGGCTCTCTGACCGGAAGCATGGCTCAATTTTTCCGGAGGCATGGCTCACTGGTCACCGGAATCGCGGCTCTATGACACCGTAATATGCATATGCTGATAATCCTTCAGGAGAAAACCGAGAAGTTCTCTCGAAGTATTTTGACCTTGCCATCAATAAAAAAGGCAACGGTAATAGTAAAATTACGATGGGGCTTTATTGGATTGCGCCTAATTCTTTCCTCAATCTGGAGCAGCGCAACACTTGGTACATATACGAATCAGGGAAAATTCCGGCAGGCGTCGTCTCATCTCTACCCGCCATTGAAACCAAAATAAAGTCTAAGAAGTATTTTGACATAGTTGAAAAGCTTCGTAGCTGTCGCCGCCCACCCACCGTGTCGGTGCGGGAGCGGTTTTTTCTTGCCCGTTTTGACGGAGTCGTGGCATAATGATTGGTGGTAGACATTGTCTATTCTACCGAC
>JAGXTN010000164.1 GCA_018333455.1 Dethiobacter sp.
AGGGGTACGCAAACAGAACTTCGTCAACTTCACGCGGGTAGATGTTGTAGCCGCCGGAAATAATCATATCCTTCTTGCGGTCGGTGATGTAGAAATACCCGTCTTCGTCCATTTTGGCGATATCGCCCGTATAAAGCCATCCGTCGCGCAGGCTGTTGTCAGTTTCCTCTGGTCGGTTCCAGTAGCCGATCATAACCTGCGGACCACTGATGATGAGCTCGCCTTCCTCGCCGATTGGCATTACTTTTGTGCCCGTCGTCAGGTCAACGATTTTACAGTCGGTATCGGGGAAAGGAAGACCGACGCTGCCGACTTTCCTAACACCGTTATAGGGATTGGAATGGGTTACAGGCGATGCTTCCGACAATCCGTATCCCTCGAGGAGTTTTGCGCCTGTGCGCTCCTGGAACAGGTTTTGAAGTTCAAGCGGCATCGGCGCCGCGCCGCTGTTGCAGACCTCAATGCAATTGACGTTGTATTTATCGGCTTCGGGGTGGTTGGCGATAGCGTTATAAATGGTAGGTACGGCGGGAAAGAGGGACGGACTGTACTGCTTGATGGCATTCAGGAGCATCTCTATGTCAAACAGCGGCAGCACGATAATCGTGTCGTTTGCGCTAAGGCCGGTGTTTAGACTGCAGGTCATGCCGTAAGAATGGAAGAAGGGTAGCACGCCGATGCTGTAAACCTGCTTGTCACCGTTTTTTTCCCGCCACTGGCTGAGATGTTCCTTAACTTGTGTACAGTTGGCCACCAGGTTGAAATGGGTGAGCATTGCGCCTTTGGGGAAGCCTGTTGTGCCGCCTGTGTACTGGAAGACGGCGACATCTTCCTTTGGGGAAATCTGCACAGCGGGAGGGGACGCTTCATATTTTTCCAGCAAATCATGGTACCAGATAATTTCACCATCAACTTCAGTTCCTTTGAGACGGGAGATAATTATTTCCTGCAGCGCTCCCCTGTCCTTAGCCTGTCTGATGGTCGGGTACACCGCATCTACGGCGAACAACAGCTTGGATTCGGAGTCCTTAATAAGGAATTCCAGTTCGCGGGGCGTATACAGCGGGTTGACCTGGGTTACAACAACGCCAAGCCGCATGGCTGCGTAGTAAGTATAGACAAATTCGGGGCAGTTCGGCATCATTAAGGCGATGCGGTCACCCTTTTTTAGACCGCGGTCAGCAATTGCTGTAGCAATCTTGTTAATATTTTCGAGCAGCTCACGGTAGGTGATTTCTTTGCCCAAAAATATGAGAGCGGTAGCATCAAGCTTTTTAATGTTTTGCTCCAGATACTCATAAAGTGAAACTAATGGATAATCGAGGTTGTATCTGATTGTATAGTTTTTTAGCCAAAGTCTGTCAGCGGTCATCTCTCCGTATCACCCCTTAATTCGTAGATAGCTCTAGCTGGTTGCTCCAGCGTGCACAACCAGGATTGAGACAAGGATCATGCGTAAATTATGCAATATATATGCCAAAATCTAGAATAAAAAAATAATGCGCCGCACGCAAAGCGGCATGATTATTGCATATATTTAAAACATAAATCAAAAAGTACCTTTTATGTCTATTGCAACAGTGCTAAAATGTTTTCGCCGCAGGCAAAGATTTTACCTTCTTTCATAAGCAGTATTTTTACCCTGTTTTAAGTTTATACAAAGACGTTAAACTCTTTAACGTCACGTTTTGATAATTAACAGTATAACTAAGATTTTCCGCTGAAAACCCTCGAATACATCAAGCAAAGGTTAGGAGGTTTGCTAAGGAAGTACAACTTTCATTTCACACAAATCGGCCCTTAAGAATCCCTTGCGAATACCATAAAAATAGAAATGAACAAAATCGGCGAAGTTTAATCTATGTTTTTGCAGTAGAATCAAGTTTAGGAGGCAGGATAAATGAAAATTGATGATGTAAAGAAATTATGTGTCATCGGCGCCGGGAACATGGGCCACCAGATTTCCTTGCAGTGCGCACTTTCCGGTTACGAAACGGTGTGCACCGACATCAGCATGGAGCAACTTAACAAGGCGAGCAGTTTCGTGGAGCAATACCTGCCGGGTAGGGTGGCCAAAGGCAAGCTGACCCAGGAGCAGGCCGACCGTGCCAAAGCAAACATCAGTTTTACCACGGATCTTGAGGAAGCTGTAAGGGATGCCGACTTTGTTATTGAAGCTGCGACTGAGAAAATCAAAATCAAAAGGGAACTGTTTAAAAAGTTGGACGAACTCTGCCCGCCACACACTATATTAGCCACTAACAGTTCCTACATCGTCAGCTCTAAGATTGCCGACGCCACCAACCGCCCCGCCAAAGTGTGCAACATGCACTTCTTTAACCCGGCGCTGGTTATGAAGTGTGTTGAGGTGGTAAAAGGGCCACATACTTCGGATGAGACGGCGGAAATCACGATGGATCTCTCCAAAAGGCTACAAAAAGTGCCCGTGCTTTTGCATAAGGAGGTCTACGGCTTCCTGGTGAATCGTATTCTCAAGGTCATCGCTGAAGAGGCACTCTTCCTGTATGAAACCGGCGTAGCTTCCATCGAGGATATCGACAGTGCCGTGGTCAATGCGCTTGGCCACCCTATTGGACCTTTCCGCCTGTTGGACCTGACCGGGATCGACCTCAGTTACCATGTGGGGATGGAGCGTTATATGGAGACAATGGATCCGGCCAAAAAACCCTCACCTACGATCGTAGAAAAATATGTCAAGGGCGAATGGGGACAGAAAGCGAGCAAAGGATTTTACACGTACGACAAGTAGAGCCATCGCAAACTTTATAAAACCTAATTCAGGCTGGACGCATACCCGCATTTTGCGGTGCTGCATCCAGCCTAGATTGACAGATTCGCCCTGTTGGAGCATGTTTTCTCGTCATATAATTTCGGAGGTATCAAAACATGGTTGAATCTTTCAGTGAAATGACCCGGGCAGTAAGGTCGCTTAATGCTGTTAAAAATTCAAAAGAGATGCTGCCTAAGTTTTATTTGCGGGCGCGGAAGAGAAAAGATACCGACGGCGCGTTGGCATGGTGCATGGCGGGTATCCCTCCGGAGCTGCTCCAGAGTTTTGACCTTAATTCGGAGTGGCCGGAGAATTTCAGCACCATGTGCGCGGCAAGGTTGGTAGCGCCGGGTTTCATCGAGATCGCGGAAGGGGAAGGGTATTCTGGAGAACTTTGTTCATATCTTACCAATACCATGGGCTACTGCAAACGCACGATTGACCTGTCTGCCCCTCCTCCTGAATCGCCGCTCGAAGGAGGAATGGGAATCCCGACGATGCTCCTTGGTTCGGGGTACGCCTGCGACCCACGCTGGAAGTGGTTTCAGGCAATAGCTACAAGGTATTTTTCTGTGCCTCTGTTTAGCACGGATCCGATGAGTCCGCCTTTTGACATTGATGTCAAAGACCCAAGGGTAGCAGAGCATTATGTATCACAGTACCGTGCTGATCTAACAGCTCAAATATCTTTTCTGGAGAAGCACACAGGAAAGGAATTTAATCCCGACAGGTTCCGCACAATTATGGCCAACTCGCAAAAGGCCATTAAAATCTTGCATGAAATACTTGATATGCGCAAGGCCAAGCCGTGCCCCATGAGCGCGGGCGACTATTTCTCGGCGATCATCCCCCAGATGTACATGCTCGGCGAAGAAGAAACAATTTACTACTACCAGGCTATCCACGATGAGGTAAAGCAGCGGGTGGAAAATGGTGTGGGCGTGATTACCAATGAGAAGTACCGCCTGTTCTGGACCGGGTTGCCGCCTTGGTTCAACCTCGGTCTGTTTAACTACTTGGAATCCCTCGGCGCGGTGGTGGTAATCGAAGCAAGTTATTATTGCGGACCGCCCGAGGAAGTTGACCTTAGCGACCCGCTTGAGGGGCTCGTGCAGAGGATCTGGAAAAAAACGTGCTGGCGCCACTCACGTAGGACTGAGGCGGCGCCCGAGGTCAGCAACCACGCAGTGTTTGGCCCGCTCGGCAGTCTTGGGCTTTTACACTGGGTCAGGGAATATGACCTTGACGGCGCGCTTATGCACCGTAACCGTTCCTGCCGCGCCACAAGTCTTGGCCAGATACACTACAGCAACGTTTTAAATGAGGTTGGCATCCCTTCCCTTATTATTGAAAGCGATATGGCCGATCCTCGTGCTTGGTCTGACAGCAGAATCAAGGCGCAGGTTGAAGCTTTCCTTGAGGTAATAGATAATTCAAGACAAAGAACTATCGTTAACAATACGTAAGCATGAAAAATTGCGTAGGCATTGTAGTCTGCGCTTAATTTTAACTGAATGATGCCCGGGTGGAGGGAGGAAGTTAGAGGATGAAACATGATGTTGTGATAGTGAGTGCTGCTAGAACCGCGATAGGGCGATTTGGCGGTTCTTTGAGGACTGTCAATTCCGGGACTCTTGGAAGCATTGTCATAAAAGAAGTGATACAAAGGGCAGGTATTACCGCTGATTTGGTTGACGAGGTTATTCTGGGAGAGGTGCGCCAGTCTACCGAATCCTCAAACGTTTCGAGGGTAGCGGCTCTTCGAGCCGGTGTTCCCGAGAGTGTACCTGCTTACACTGTGAACAGGTTATGCGCTTCATCAATGCAGGCCGTAGCGTGCGGAGCGCTACAGATTGTTTTTAATCATGCCGATGTGGTAATAACAGGTGGCGTAGAAAACATGAGCAGAACTCCTATTTACTTGCGCAATGCCAGGTTTGGCGAGGGCAAACCTGTACTGGTCGACTCAAATTTTGAAAACGGACAGCAACCCTCAGAAATTTACGGTGACGACTTGGGAATGGGCGCGACCGCAGAAAATGTGGCTGTGAGGTATAACGTAAGTAGAGAGGATCAGGATGCTTTCGCCCTGGAAAGCCAGCGCAGGGCAGCTGCAGCCATAGCCGACGGAAAATTTAACGAAGAAATTGTTACTGTCAAAGTCAGGGAAAAAAAAGAGACTTTGATATTAGATACGGACGAGCATCCGCGCCCTGACACCACAATTGAGCAACTGAAAAAGCTTGCTCCTGCTTTTCGAAAAGACGGGTCGGTGACGGCCGGAAACACCTGCGGGCGAAATGACGGCGGGGCGGCAATGCTTTTGATGTCGGCACAAAAAGCTATGTCGCTAGGCCTGAAGCCACTTGTCCGTATTGTCGACTGGTCCGTGGCCGGTGTGTCTCCCGAGGTTATGGGGGTAGGCCCTGTTTCTGCCATTAAGATCCTTTTGGAAAGGACAGGTTTGGCTCTTTCCAATATTGGCCTGATCGAGCTCAACGAAGCCTTTGCTTCCCAGGCGCTTGCCGTTATAAGGCTGACAGGGCTAGATCCGGCAATTGTGAATGTTAACGGCGGCGCTATTGCCCTTGGCCACCCACTAGGCGCCACAGGGGCTCGCATAATGACGACGCTACTGTTTGAAATGATGCGCAGAAAGGAACAATTTGGTATGGCTACATTATGTGTCGGTGGAGGTCAGGGAATGGCAATAATTCTAGAATTGGTTTAGCATGTGGTTTCTTGTGCGTGAGTTATGATGGCAAATAGCATTGTTTAAGTACAGCAGCTGTAGAATGTGGAGGGGGCGTAATCATGGACTTTTTAATTTCTGATGAACTTAAGATGATTCAACTTACTGTAAGGGAATTTATTGAAAAGGAAGTGTACCCCAGGGAAACCCTGATTGAGGACGGAGACTGTATACCTGAAGAACTGATTGAAGGTGCACGGAAGGTAGGGCTGTTTGGGATCAGCATCCCTGAGGAATATGGCGGACTTGGCCTTGGCATGGTTGGGAAGTGCGTAGTAGGTGAAGAAATGGGCCGCGGTAGCGCTGGCTTTTCAGGCTATCATGGCGCACATGCGGGCATAGGGACTTCCGGCATCGTGATGGTTGGCTCCGACTACCTAAAAGCAAAATACCTGCCTGACATGGCTGAAGGTAAAAAGATTGGTGCTTTTGCCCTCACGGAACCTGATGCCGGTTCTGACGCTTCAAACCTTAAAACAACCGCTGTGAAGAAGGGGGGTCGCTGGCTGCTAAATGGAACCAAGCATTTTATCACAAACGGTCCAGAAGCGAGCGTAATTACTGTGATGGCAGTAACAGACCCTTCCCGCGGCGCGCGGGGTATCTCGGCATTCTTGGTTGAAAATACCTTCCCAGGTTTCCGTGTGGGGACAGTGGAGAAGAAAATGGGCTTGAGGGGCTGTCACACTTCGGAGATTATTTTCGATGATTGCGAAGTTCCCGAGGAGAACCTTCTGGGCAAAGAAAATGAGGGCTTTATCACTGCACTCAGAATCCTTGCCAATGGAAGGGCTGGGCTGGCCTCTAGGTGCGTGGGCGCCTGCCTCCGCTTGATTGAGCGTTCGCTAGATTATTCAGGCAAAAGAGTACAGTTTGGTAAACCTATTATTGAGAACCAGGCTATTCAATGGATGCTGGCAGATATGGAAATGGAGACGCAGGCGGCAAGGGCCTTGACTTACCAGACAGCATGGAAAGTGGACCAAGGTATGAATATTATCAAAGACGCTGCCATGACCAAGCTGTTCGCCAGTGAAGTTTATAACCGCGTGGCCGACAAAGCGGTGCAGATACACGGTGGCATGGGGTATATGAAGGAAATGCCTATTGAAAGGGTTTACCGGGATGCGCGAATTACCCGCATCTACGAAGGTACTTCTGAAATCCAGCGCATGGTGATTGCTGCTCAGATGATGAAAAAAGGTTAGCATCGCAGGAGTAAAGTGCCTAGAGGAAAGTTAAAAGCCACTAGGCCGAAAAGAGGTGTGGATACCCGATTGCGAGTTTCCGAGAAAGTACTGTAAAAAAAAGAGGAGGATTGAAAAATGAGTTCAGAAGTGGTGTTGACCGAAAAGATTGGATATGTACTGAAGTTGACTATGAACCGCCCGGAAAAATTCAATGCCTTGAGCAGAGAGCTGCAGGACGGAATCAAGGATGCTCTTGAGGAGGTAAAAGAAGATAACGCTATTCGGGTAATTGTCTTAACTGGCGCGTCACGTGTCAGGCTCAAAGATGGCAAAGAAGAGGTCAGGCATGCTTTTTCCGCCGGTTGGGATCTGTCCGAGGCAGGCAAAAAATTCCCTCACAACGTGACTTTGCCTGATTATGTCGCTGCGTATAACAAACCAATCATAGCTATGGTTAAAGGTGTTGCCCTTGGCGGCGGGTGTGAACTTGCCCAAGCCTGCGATTTTATCTACGCCGCGGAAGTCGCCGTTTTCGGCCAACCTGAAATAGAACGCGGTTTTCTTCCGGGGTGGGGCGGCACCCAACGACTGCCTCGAAGAATAGGGTTGTCGATGGCAAAACGGCTGATCTTCACTGGAGAACATATTTCGGGCAAAGAGGCAGAGAGAATAGGTTTAGCAGACCAAGCGGTACCCCTAGAAAAACTGGAAGAAACGGTTTTGGATCTGGCTGAAAAGATTGCCGGTAAGGCGCCATTGGCTATTAAGCGGATTAAATCAGTGATGGATAAAGGTATAGGGGTGGATTTAGCTACCGGAATCAGTCTGGAGCTTGAAGCGATAGAATATCTGAAAGACACGGAAGATTTTAGAGAAGGAGTCATGGCGTTCCTAGAGAAACGCACACCGCTTTGGAAAGGCAAATAGTCAAAATTTCATAAACGTTGCTCAACCTGTCGGGTAGATAGTTTTAAAAAAATTGTTATGAACAGGGAGGAAACTGCCGTGCGGAAAAATCTGGTTTCAATTACACGATATGAAAAACCTTATCAATCAGTTAGGAAGGCTGTTACGGATTGCCGGGGACTCGACCACCTCCCGTCGGGAGCCCGCGTATTTATTAAACCGAATATTGTCTTCTGGTCAAAGACTTGTGTTTTCCCAAAATGGGGGGTAATCACAACTTCGCGCGTGATTGAAGATATTGTTGTGCTATTAAAAGAACATGGCATTGAAGACATTACGATTGGAGAGGGGACGGTTGCCGGGCAAAGAGACAGTGAGACACAGGTCGATGCCTTTAAAAGACTGGGTTATGAAACACTAGGCCAGCGCTACGGGGTAAAGTATCTAAATATCATGGAGCGAACCTTTAAAAAGGTTGACCTAGGTGACGGCGTGTCATTAAAATTTAACCAAGACATCCTAGAGAGCGACTTTGTGGTTAATATTCCTGCTATGAAATCCCACAATCAGACTGTAGTCAGTCTCGGTATCAAAAACCTGAAAGGAACCATTGACGTCCAGTCGCGAAAGAATTGCCACAGTTCAACGCCTGATAAAGATCTTAATTTTTACGTGTCAAAGCTGGCGGACAAAATGCCACCCATGCTGACACTGATTGATGGTATCTACACGCTGGCACGTGGCCCTGCTTTTGACGGCAGGATGAAGCGGAGTAACGTGCTGGTAGCGTCAGCTGACATCCTGTCCGCCGACATGGTCGGCGCCATGGTACTCGGGCACAGTCCGGCAAATGTGCCGCATCTTGTTTGGGCGGCAAAGAAACGGATGCGCCCCCTTGATCTGTCAGACATCGTGGTGGTGGGGGAAACGATTGAAGATGTGAACTCATTTCACGAGTGTGATTTTGAGTACAGCAGCACCGAAAACGGGGAGATGCCGATTCCTTTGGCGAAGCAAGGAATCTCAGGTCTTTTCTACCGCAAATTTGATAGCTCAATGTGTACCTACTGTTCAGCACTAAACGGGGTGATTTTGGCTTCCATCAGATCCGCCTGGAAAGGTGAGCCCTGGAATAACGTGGAAGTGTTAACGGGTAAAATTATGGAGCCTGCACCGGGTATGAGTGCCACCATCCTTATTGGCAAGTGTATGCACAAAGCCAATAAAAGCCACCCAAACATTCAGAAGATGCTTGCTGTGAAAGGCTGTCCGCCTAAGCCGATGGACATCGTCAATGCGCTTACTGAAGCAGGCATTGAAGTCGACAGCTCAATATTTGCTCAGATTGACATCTTGCCCGGTTTTTTCATGGGACGCTACAATGGTCAGTCGGAATTTGACGAGTCATTTTATACGGTGGTGTAAGGTTTATTTCACTGCGAAATCCCTTCATTTTCCTCAGCAAGCATACGTGGTCGCTAGTTTCCGAGAAAGTGCTACGCCTGAACGGAGGATACCGGATATGTTCAAAGTGCTGGTGACGTTGTTTATTGAAGACCGGGCAATGCTCGAACAACGAGAAAAGCTATTACAGAAGGTTTTGCCCGAGAGCATTGTTGTTGTTGTGGCAAATGAAGCTGAGCTACAACGGAACTTACATGATGTTGACATAATTGTATCCACCACCATGTTTCCTCTTGGCAGGGCGCACATGGAGCGCGCCCTGCGCCTGCGCCTTATTCAGATTGCAGGCGTGGGGACAGACCATGTCGACCTGGAGGCGGCTAGCCAACAGGGGATTATTGTGGCGAATGTGGAAGGGGCAAACGCGGTTAGCGTTGCCGAACATGTTATAATGTCAGCTCTGGCCTTGCTAAGGAATCTGACCAATACCTATGAGAGTATGAAAAACGGAGGATGGCCGTTTAGCGCCTGGGCCGGTTCCTCCTGCGAGTTGGCCGGTAAAACGGTGGGAATTATCGGGATGGGATGCATAGGGCAAGAGGTGGCGAAACGTTTTTTGCCGTTTGATGTTTCCCTGCTTTATTATGCGAGACGCCAGCTTCA
>JAGXTN010000148.1 GCA_018333455.1 Dethiobacter sp.
GAATGTGGTCAGGAAGGTCTCTGCATCCTTGGTGGGGGTGTTCATTTGTTCCGCAATGCTGCGGGCTAGGTCGGCTTTATCAATGTTTGTTTCCGCCGTACTCTTTTTGTTGGGCTGCTTTGGGGCACGTCTCCCCGTACCCAGTCCGGTCGCTGGCTGCTTGGGGCGGCAATCGTAGCCGGAACTATGGCCATGCGTTATTGGAGTCCACTTCCCGAAGGTACCACAATCGCTATCCTGGCTTTCAACGCTGTTGTGCCGCAGATTAACCGTTTTACAGTCAGCCCTTTATCTTAATCACGCAGGTCTGACCGCTAAGAACTATTTGTATCGCGCTTTCTAGTCAAAATTATTGATTATCTCTAGATTCAGGAAGAAACGGGACGTGCAGTATATTCCTTTTCACAGAGCCATTAAGCGGATGGCGTTCTGCCGACGTATGTGAGCGTCGAACGAAAATAGACTGGGCGCATCACATTATTTGAATCTTGATTGGCAACACTGTTTGCAACGCAATCAGCTTAGATACTTTTTAGAGCCGCCAGGGAAAAAAGCGACAACTTAAAGACAGGGTGTTAGGTTGATACTTCTGTGGCAGATGCGTTTAATCAACTGTTCGTCGTGGCTGGTTATCAGGATACCGATCTTGCGCTCGTCAGCTACTTTCAGGACTACCTGCCAAATTTGAGCCTGGGTAACAGCGTCAAGCATGGTAGTCATCTCGTCGGCCAGTAAAAAGCGCGTTCCATGGCCGAGGGCGCGGGCAACGCAGAAGCGTTGCAGTTCGCCGGCGGACAGCTCGTTCGGCCAGCGCTTCAGCCACTCATTTTTTATGCCCAGCCCCGACAGTAATGCTTCATCCGGGACGTACCCCTCACAGAGCGTGTCACGTATACGCCAGCGAGGGTTGACGGCCTGCTCAGGATGTTGAGAAACAAGCTGCACAGGACAATACCCAGAGACAGACAAAGACTGCCCGTCAAGGAGAACTGCGCCTGCCTCGGGCCGTTCAAAACCTGCCAGCAAACGAGCCAAAGTAGTCTTGCCGCAACCGGAAGGCCCTGTCAGTCCGACAATCTCTCCCGGCAGGATGGTCAGATTAAGATTGCGTAAAATCCATGACCTGGACCTGTAACGAAAACTAACGTTATCAGCTTTAAGCGGCATGGTGACACCTAGTTTCTCCACCACGCAAGGAACGCAGTTCGGGTACGGTAGTCAAACAGTCGCGGGAGGCCAGTGAGCAACGAGGAGCAAACAGGCAGCCGCAAGGTAGGTTATCGATGGAAGGCTGGCTTCCATCGATAGGCTGGAAACCATTTTGCGGCAAAGCTTGCCATAAAGCTTTACTGTAGGGATGTCGCAAGAGTTCCCCGTCGCCACAAAAGTCGGAGGCCGGTGCTGTTTCCACTGTGGTGCCGGCATAAAAGACAGCTATCCGGTCAGCTGTTTCCAATGCAGCGGAGATATCATGCGTAATAAGCATGACGGCACTTCCTGTAGCGCTTAGCTCCCGCAGGTGAGCCAGTGTTTCCCTGACTATCATGGGATGTAACCCTGGGGTCGGTTCATCGGCGATTATAAGGCGAGCGCTGCCGACTGCGGCGGTAGCGACGAGCACACGTCTAGCCATTCCTCCGGATAACTGGAAAGGGAACAGTTGTTCTGTACCGACCGCTAGGTGGTAGCGGTCAAAGATTTCCCTCTGTAGAGCAGTGCTGTTCCCGTTAAATATGCCTGAACGCACTTGCGCCCCCACCCTCATCAGCGGGTCGAGGAAGTTGACCGACTGGGGGATCAGCGCTATTTCACGCCCTCGTAAGGCTGCCTGACGCGCTGGGGTCAACAGCTCGCCCGCGTAAACCATTTTTCCGTCAACGCAAGCGTTGCCAGGCAGGATGCCTAGGATAGCGTGAGCCAAAAGGCTCTTGCCGGAACCGCTTGCTCCGACAATGGCCAGCACTTCACCGTGGTTAATGTTGACACTTAAGTTAATAATAGCCCGGATGGTTCTTTGTCTGAGACCGCTTATATATTGAGTAAATGTGATAGAAAGATCTGACACTTCCAAAAGCGTTGTGACGGCTTCCTTTTTCATGGATATTCTTTGCTCCTTCCTCACTCTTGTGCGCTGTGTGGATCAAGCAGCAGCCGCAGGTTGTCACCCAGCACATCAAACGTGCGAACCATGATGAGCAGGGCAAGTCCAGGAAAAAAGGCCAGCCACCAGCTACCAGCGGAGAGATACTGCATCGACTCGGACAGGATGACTCCGATGGCCGGCCGGTGGGGCGACAAGCCAAAACCTAGAAAGGTAATGGCTGCCTCATGCAGGATGGCATGCGGGAAAAGCAGGATCAAACCGACCAATAACTGTGGTTTAAGATGCGGCAGGAGATGGCGGGTGGCTACCCACCAGCGGGAACGCCCTAAGTGACGAGAAACAAGCACAAATTCTGCGGAACGAAGCTGGAGCACTTCGGCACGCAGCAGGCGTGTCAGAGCCGGCCAGTGGGTGAGTGTCACTCCGGTAATTACCCCGGTGATACCACCGCCAAAGATAAAGGCAATAAGAATAAGCAAAACCAGATGCGGTACTGCGAGGAAAAGGTCGACCAACCAGGTAATCGCGGCATCAAGGCGTTTGCCTCCCAAAGCCGCAGTCAACCCCAGCACAAGTGCGATAAACGCGCTTGTGCTGGCGGCGGCGAGCCCTACCGCAAAGCTTAAAGAAAGCCCCTGAACAGTGCGTGCCAACATATTGCGGCCCAACCAATCGGTACCCAGAGGGTAGGACAGCGAAGGCGGCATGTTCCTGTTAGTCAGGTTGGTTGATAGACCCTCCTCGCCGAGGAGTAGCCCTCCGCATAGTAGTGCAAGCAAGCAGACAGTTGTCAGGGCAACGACCATTAATGTGCGCTGTCGGCGATTGAAACTGCGGCAGGATAGCAACAAAGTTTTAGCGCTGCTCACAGGCATCCCCTTTCGGCCTGAGGCGTGGGTCAATCAGCCAATAGAGCAGTTCTGCGGCAAGGTTGCCGGCAAAAACGAACAGGGCGCTAAAAGCTACCACACCAAGCAGTAGCGGAACATCACCCCGCAGGCCGGCCTGCACGGCAGCTTGACCGAGGCCTGGGTAGGAAAAAACTTGTTCTGCTAGGATAGAGCCGCCGAACAACTCGCTGAAAGAAGCAAACTGCAACGTGGTAACTGGCAGAGCGATATTACGCAAGCCGTGCCGCAGAAGCACCTGCAGACCACTTTCTCCCCTGGCTCTAGCAAATAGCACATAATCGCTCTGCAGCACTTCCACCAGCTTTTGCCTGGTATGCAGTGCCACGCCAGCCACACCAGTGATGCTTAGCGTCAGAGCCGGTAGTAGTAAATGATACAAACGGTCGCTTAACGTAACCTCATATGTGGGTACTCCGGCGGGCACACCCAACCCAATCGGGAACCAACTCAGCCAGACTGCAAAAGTAAGCAGCATTAACAGAGCAAGCCAAAAAAGTGGGGTCGAAGCCAGCGTAAGGCAGTACCACTTGATAAGGCGATCCGTCCAAGTGCCCTGTTTCATGCCTGCCAGTACGCCCAGTGCAAACCCGAAAACACCAGAAAAGACCCAGGCGGTGAGCATCAGTGCCAGTGATGCAAGAAATCGTTCGCCGATGACAGCCAACACCGGTCGGCGAAAGATCATGGAAACACCAAAGTCACCACGCAGGATAGCCATGCCCCATCGCGCAAAACGCTCCGGCAACGGCTGATCCAGACCCCAATACTCAGCAATTTTTGCCCATTGTTCCGGGCCGACCTTTAGCATATCAGCGCCGACATAAGCCCTAACCGGATCAATAGGCGAAAGTTCGAGCAACAAAAAAGAAAGCACCGACACCGCTACCAGCAAGGTAAGTAATCTTAAAATCCGGCCTAACAAAAACAGGAGCATAATTATTCCTTCCTGCGCCATTCGGTGATATTGGCTGTCACCGGCCAGCCGTGGCCATGCGGCTGAATTTGCTGCTGCCCAAGGCTTAGCCCCTCACGGACAAAATAAAGGTGGTCAAGATTAACGAGCCAAGCCCAAGGTGCATCGCCCCTAGCGCTAAAGCCCGTCTGTCCGTCCCATTGGGCTTTCTGCCAGTAGCGGTTAGCCTCTTCTTCACTGGTAGCGGAGAGCGCCCTAGCCATATGCCCGTCAACAACGGTATTGATATAAAAACCGGTATTAAACCAGCCGGTTCCGCGAGTTTTGCTGCTGTACAGATTGTACATTTCCAGCGGGTCGTGGCTGCCCCAGCCAAACAGCACAGCGTTACTGTGCATCATAGTTTGAATGGCGTCCCAGCTTTTGCCGACCACGTCAATTTTAACGCCGAGGGGCTGCAACTGGTCGGCAACTACCAAGGCCAAAGCTTTTCTTGTCAGGTCGGCGGCAGGATAAAGAAGTGTGAATCGAGCCTGCAGGGCACCTTTTTCCAAGATACCGTCGCCGTTAGTGTCTTTCCAGCCGGCATCAGCCAATATCCGCCGTGCCTGTTCAAGGTCTGCATCGCGAATAACAGTTTCCGGATTCCACCAAGGCAAGCCGTCACTTGAGGAGAAGGCAGGCGAACCGAATCCGTCCAAAACACCTTCCACTATTGTCTGACGGTCGATAGCAACATTAATGGCTCGGCGGATAGCCAGATCAGCGGTCACATCGTTACCTACTGGGTGACCTTCTTTTGTTTGACCCCCGGCGGGAACGAAGGGGAACATGATGCCGCGGTTGTCGACGCTATCGAGGTAAAGAAGTCGCATTCCCGCTATTTCCAAGCGGGCGAAGGCCGCCGGAACGGCAAGTAGATCAACCTGACCTGCCCTAGCAGCAGCCAGTGCCGCATCATCAGACATAAAAAGGAAGGTTATTCGTTTGAAATACGGTTGTTGTCCATGGTACAGAGGATTAGCCTCGACTATCAGTTGCTGACCTTTGTCCCACTGCACGAATTTATAGGGGCCGGAGCCTAGCGGTCGGAGAGCGTAACCAGAACCGTGGGCATGTTTGGGAACAATACCGATGCGGGCCAACAGGTTCATGAAGGTTGATTGCGGCTGTTTAAGCCTGAACTCTACTGTTTGGGCATCTTTGGTCTCCACGCGCTCCATGTTGTTGAGGTCGATAACGGCACCGCTAGCGGCGGCGGTGGCAAAAGTATAGGCTACATCCTCGGCCGTCAGGGGCATACCGTCTGAGAATTTTACGTCGGCGCGCAGGCGGATCGTCCAAGTTAAGCCATCGGCGCTTATTTCATAAGCGGTGGCTAGGTCATTAACAAGGGTAAGGTTGTTGTCGCGTCTAAAAAGCCTACTCTGAAACAGGGGCGAGCCGTATTGCCCCCATCCGGTGGTCGGGTCAAAGCCCGCCTCTGGTTCGCCTCCGACGGCGAGCACCAGCTCATCGGCTGGTCTTCCTTCTCTCTCGACTCTGTTCCTGTTGCCTCCGCAGCCTGTTATAGGGAACCATGCCAAACTAAATAGCAAAAGACAGAACCAGATCATTTTATTGGACATACAGCACCTCCGTGTTACTAATTTTATTATAGTAGCACTATTTCGCCGACTATTTGCTTATTCCTGCCGCTTGGCAGAAAAATTTTTTCTGGGTATTTACTTGACTAACACGCCCACTATCCCTCGTGTCGAAGAACCCGTCCTGCGTAGTTGGGTGGTACATGCATAGCGGATTCCAGGAGGCGGTAAAACAGCAGGATTCTTAATAGATCGACTATAAAAATGAAATTTTGCCTAATAGCCAACATGCAGGATTTTCTATTCAAATGTGTCGTATGATAATTAATATTCAAGACAACGGCAAGAAAACACTCCATTGGCCGAGAACTACCTAAGTAGCACCCGCAGCACTACTCACAATTATTTTACGTTCCACACGACTTGTTTTTTGTATTTTGGGACGTTCCAGTCAGAAGTTTGATTTTATTGGGAATTTTGCTGTATAATCAAATAAGGTCAACCGCAAGGCAGGTGAGGCGAATGGCAAAGAAAAAGAAAAACGAAATTACAATCCGCAGTTCCTCCGCTCTATACCTGACATTTGTTTCATCGTCGGGCGGTAGTGGCGATAGCGTTGAAATCCGGCATGAAGACGAGAATATCAGTATTCCGTCTTATAACGCGATCACTTCTTTCGACGAACATTATATTTTCATAAACGACGATGGCGAGCTCGAATACCGCACAAAAGGAGTGTCAAGGCCACTGCTTCAAGGAATTGCGGAAAAAATAGATTTTGAGATTAGTTTTAGTGCGGCCGACGCCAATCCTAATTTGCTTGCGTTTAATATTTCGGGAATACGTGAGACAGGACATACATACGCTTTGAGCAGTAAAGTCTATCTGGAAAACCTTACTCTAAATAACAGAATAATAACAGGCAGTCTTTCGGGCCGGCTGCGCTTTATTAAAACCCCGTCTGCCACTCCGGCAATTATTTCAGTCAAACCAACCAGCGTTTTTACTGCTCAACACTTCAATGGAACTTTTGAGTTGACGCTGCATAATGATCGCTTTCTTGTTACAGATAAAAGCAACATCTTACTGGGCAATGATTTTAAGGGACTAGCCGTCACCTCTTACTCTGTAGATGTTAATGACGACATCAAAGCCCGCATTGCATTATCCTGAACATTGAACAGAGTTTACGGTAGCGGTAGCATTGAGGTGCCGGCTGACGGACTAGCGGGAGGCGTGGCAAAAACTGCAAATGTATTGGTGGAAGTGCCAATCGGCTTTCTGCTTGCGACTCCCAACCCGATTGCAGCTGGCAATTTAAGTAGGGAAGTATTCATACTGACGCTTACCGATATCGACAACAGTTTTAAAGAAACATTAAGTGGAAATATCACGCTTGGGGGGGATTTTTCAGGGTTAACTGTCAGTGATATTGCCGTGGATCCCTCCAACAATAAAGTTGCCAGTTTAAAACTGAGCGGTGACTTAGCATATAATACCGGAAGCGGAACGATTACGGTTGGCGGCGACACCTTGGCAAGCGGCTCTGCTTTGACTGCGAATGTAAAGGTGGCGCAGCCTGCCGTTACCACTTTCGACCTAACCATCGCTCATGACGGACAAGGGAGCAGTATCCCTGGCATCGGCACTCATCAATACAATTCTGGCGCGACAGTGGCGCTCTCTGCAACGCCCGAAAGCGGGTGGAGGTTTGTACGGTGGGCGGTCGGTTCTACTACATTTTTTGCACACAATATCTCTGTTGTCATGGATAGCAACAAAACTGCAACCGCAGTGTTTTCAAGGCTTCCGCATGCTATCGTGGACTCCATCGCTTACTCTGCTTCGACCAATAAGAAAGATTTGCATATGGACGTTTCCGTCGTTGATCCGGCAGGCAATCTGGTAACGGGCAGCACTGCCGTCAGTATCAGCCTCCGGCGTGATGGGAATCTCCTTAAAACGCTCTCCGGCACAACTGCAAACGGCAGAATCAGATTTACAGAGAGTTATCACCCAAATATTCCTCGCGGCACATACACTTCGGTCGTTACATCGGTGTCTAATGCAAATTATAACTGGAATGGAACAACGCCAGACAACAGCTTTGTCATGAGGTAGGAAGCAAGGGGCGCTTGCTTCTGCTGTGCATACATGAAAAACCAGCCCGCTCCCATAGGGTGTCCTCAGCGACTTCATTCTTCTGGGCAATCAAAAATTTTGCGCAGGTTAATTAAAAGGCTCAACTGGTGGCGTTCTACCAACAGTTGAGCCTTCTTTCGCGCAAAACTTCCGATTGTCCCCTTAAAGAACCGTCCCCCGTGCTTCCCCCATGCTTCCGCAAAGCTTTAATTTCCTAGGATAAAAGGATCTTCACGGGTTCCGGTGCCGGAATATGCAAACAAGATTCCCAGCAGAGTTCGAGCCTCACGGATTTCTCGGGTGTCATTCTTGCTGTCATGCGCAAAAGCTCCGGCAGACGAGACATAAACACCTCGGTTGGCATTATGTTCAGTGTCAGTCCAATAAGCGTTCACGCCGGCAATCCTGAGAGAGTTCGTCCAGACTCCTCCTTCCAGAGCCATTTGTGATGTTCGGGGATATCGATGAATAGGCTTTTTTAAGGCAGCAGAAAAAACATTTTACCCCAACACAAGCCAATGTTTATGGGGATTATGAAGCTA
>JAGXTN010000100.1 GCA_018333455.1 Dethiobacter sp.
AGGGGCTGCCGCCCCTTCGGCGAGCCTGCGGGCTCTGAGCACCCCGCAAGAGTAAGGGGCACGCCCCTTACAAACCCCAACGCATAGGATCGTAGCTTCCCTGAACGATATAATTTCCTATGCTATAAAAGAGCTATTATCTCGTGAAATGAGGGATAAGCTGTGAAAGTTCAAGGGGTGGATCCTGTAATCATGAGCAGGATTCAAGAAAAAGTAAAAAAACAGTTGGTGCAAGATAGCCGACAGGTTGAGTTTGCCAAAGACGGCCGAAACAACCAGGAGCAAAAACAGGAAGCGCCAGACCGAGATGAATTGGCTGCGGCGGTGCAAAAGCTAAACAAGGCGGCTGATTCCCTGGGTATTGACCTGCTCTTTGTCTTGCTTGAGGATGATGTCCCGCGGGTATTTGCGCTGAACAGAACGACGCAGGAGCTGATTCGTCAGCTCTCTCCCGCAAAAGTGCAGGCGATGTTGACTGAAATGAAAAGCTTTGTTGGCATGATGGTAGATCAACTTTCATGAGGGGGATGAAGCATGGCAGCGACGGTGACGGGATTATTGGAGCAGTTGAGCGCTAATTATCAGCAGCAGTTCATGCTCTACCAGAAGGTGCATCAGATTGCGCAAGCGGAAGGCGTGCTGATTGAAAACCAGGAAATGCTGCAGTTAATTGAATTGCTCCATTGTGCGGAGGAAATCATGCGACGCATCCAGGAACTGGAGGAGCCGCAGAACAAGAACAGGGAGTTGCTCCGCAGGATTTTACCGGGCAACAACTTTTCGCTCGATTTGCTGGTCTGCTTGACTGAGACGCGTGTTTTCCTCCGTTACAAAAAGGCGCTGGCGCAGATGGCTGAGCTTTTGGCAGAGATAGAAGAAATAAAGAATAAAAATATTTTGCGGCTGGCCCAAATGAGACTGGCAAAAAATTAGTTACAAATTAGCCTATAGACAGAGGTCTGCTCACTGCGAGCAGGCCTCTGTCTATAGGCCGTGTCTTATTTTGCGGAAAAATTACATATTATGTTAAGTATTTCTACTTTTATTGCCATTTTTTTAAATCTTTGCAGGATTTTTTCCATTTTTAGCGAAAAGTAAGCTAAGGTAGCAGTTAAACGGTCAGGAATGTCGAAAAGTTTAGTTTGGCGAAGGGAAAGGGGGGGCGATGATTAACGGGTTATGGACGGATAAAGTTTCTCTCGTGCTGCAGAAAGGTTTGGACGCAGCGGGAGAGCGGCAGCGCATCATGGCGCATAATATTGCCAATGTGAACACGCCGCTTTACAAAAGAAAAGAAGTGCGTTTCGAAGAAGAATTACGCCAGGCGTTACTCGCTTCTTCCCGCCTGCCCCTAGCCACCACCCACCCCCGCCATCTGGGTGCCCGACCCAGTCTACAGGATGTTAGCCATGAAGTTAAAACTGATCTGCAATCGAGCATGCGCGCCGACGGCAATAATGTGGATATTGAACGTGAAATGGCGATGCTTGCCGCAAATCAGCTGAACTATAATGCTCTCATTCAGCTGTTAAGCAGCCGGCAGGCTTCATTGCGCTATGTAATCCATGAAGGGAGAAGGTAAGCATGCAGATTTTTAAGGCGATGCAGATTTCCTCATCCGGGCTGACGGCTGAACGTTTTCGCTTGGATTTGATTGCCAATAATATTGCCAACGCCAATAGTACCCGGACTGAAGAGGGTGGCCCCTTCCGGCGCAGATCCGCCGTTTTTGCGGAAAAGATGGATGCCGCCCGCCGCAACGGACAGGGGGTACGGGTGATGTCGGTCAGTGAAGACAGGACACCGCCGCGCTTAGTTTACGAACCGGGACATCCAGATGCTAACGCGGCAGGTTACGTTGCTTTTCCAAATGTAAATGTGATCCAGGAAATGGTAGATATGATTACGGCTACCCGGGCTTATGAGGCCAACGTTACTACCTTAAATGCGGCTAAAAGCATGTTTTTGAAAGCGCTGGAAATTGGCAGAGGATAGGTGAGACAAAGTGAAAATTCAGGGTAATAACCCTTTTATCCCGCTGCAATGGCAAAAAGTTCAGCCGGTAGAGCAAAGCAGGCAGACGGAGGGCTTTGCGGCTGCGTTGAAAAGCGCGCTCGAAGATGTGAACAAGCTGCAGCTTCAGGCAGACGACGCCGCTAAACAGTTGGCTATGGGTCAGGCAGAAGATATCCACCAGGTGATGATTGCGGTGGAGCAAGCGAAGCTGGCGATGCAGCTGACGGTGCAGATTCGCAATAAAGTTGTCGAGGCTTATCAGGAAGTTTCACGGATGCAGATTTAGGTAACTATCCAAGGCGGTAATATTTAACCGGCTGGTTGCGTGTATACATAGGTTTTTCATGTTGGCTAGATAAGCATGCCGCCTGCGGCACCAGCGGAAGGATAAAATAATCCTTTGCCGGTTCTCATGGCTGCCCTTACCCCGGCCCTAATCCCGGCCCTAATCCCGGCGCCCTCACCCTAGCCCTCTCCCGCAGGGAGAGGGGAATAGCTGGAGAGGGGAATAGCCGGGCAGGGAGTTGTAGGGGCGAACCTGCGTGTTCGCCCGGTTGCTCTCCCGCAGGGAGAGGGGAATAGCCGGGCAGGGAGTTGTAGGGGTGAACCTGCGTGTTCGTCCGGTTGTGGTGCGTACATAGTTTTTTCGCGTTTACCCGGGTTAGGCAGAAAGGGGCAATGAGTTTTGGCGGAAGAGAGCCGGGCCGCGTTCTCGATTCAGACGCTGTCGGAGCGCTGGCAGCAACTCAGCAATCAAAAGAAAATAGCTGTGGTCATTTTGTTGGCAGCAGTTTTTGTTTCGCTCTTTTATTTGGGTCAGGCTCTTGCTCGTCCAAGGATGGTTCCATTGTTCGCGGGGCTTGAGCCGGCTGATGCCGGGCGGATTACGGCTCGGTTGCAAGAGCTGACTGTCCCCTATCAGTTGGCGGACGAAGGCAGAACTATTCTGGTCGGGCAGGATCAAGTTTACGAGATGAGAATTCAGTTGGCCAGCGCCGGAGCTCTAGTAGGCGGCAGCGCAGGATTCGAACTTTTTGACCAGACACAGCTTGGCGCTACCGATTTTAACAGGCGTCTCGACTATCTGCGGGCGCTTCAGGAAGAACTCCGCCGCACAATTGTTCAGTTGGAAGAAGTTGAACAGGCCCGGGTACACTTGGCTCTCCCTGAACCGAGCGTTTTTATTCAGGACACGGCAGAACCGACCGCGTCGATTGTCTTGCGGCTCAGACCTCTTTCCCGCCTGCAGCCTGAACAAATCCGCGGAATTATTTATCTGGTAGTAGGCAGTGTGGAAAACTTGACGGCGGAAAATGTGACTGTGATTGATACCCAGGGAAACATTTTGAGCGAGTTGACTGCGGAGCTGTCGTCCACCGGCCAGTTAGCCGAAGCTACCTTGCGGCAGTTGGAGGTAAGGCGTTCTTTTGAGAAAGAAATGGAACAGCGGGTGCAGCGGGTATTGGAGCGGGTTTTAGGCGCGGGGCAAGCCGTCGCTATGCTGACGGCGGAACTCGATTTTGATTCTCGTGAATCAAGTATCGTCACTTTTGCTCCGGAGGGAGTGCCGCGGAGCAGAGCCGTTACTAGGGAAGTATTTGAGGGGACGGGAACCATCCCCGGGGAAGCAGGGACAGACAGCAATATCCCCGGTTATCCTTTTGCCGCGGGCACCGGCGATTCTAGCTACGAGCGGGATGAGGAAACTATTAACTACGAAATCAGCGAAACAACGGAGCGGCAGATACAGGCACCGGGGCGCTTGATCCGCTTGCATGCCGCCGTTGTCGTTAATGATAACGGCGGCGTGCTGACCGCAGAGCAGTTGCAGCAGATTAACGAGCTGGTGGTGGCTGCTATTGGCTACCAAGTAGCCCGCGGGGACAGCATCAGCGTACAGGGCATGAATTTTGATACCACGCAACTGGATGAAGCCAGACGAGAGATGGACGAGGCTTTGCGCAGGGAGCAAAGGGGACAGCTGATCAATCTGGGCGCGGCGATTTTGCTGGTGCTATTGCTTTTCTTCCTCGTCTTACGGGCAAGAGGAGCACGCCGTGAACGAGAGTTAGAAGCCCAGCTTGCGACAGTGCCGCACATGCCCCTCTTGGCGGGAACGCCGGCAGTGGGCGAACAGGAAAGAGAAGAGGAACTTTTGCACAGACGTGTCCGTCAGTTGGCGGAGAAGGAACCGGATGCGGCGGCTTATTTGATCCGGGCGTGGCTGGCTGAAGAATAGGAGAGATAGCTTTTGGCGCGCAATAAATCAAATGGTCTGAAAAAATCAGCTATTTTATTGATGGCACTTGGGCCGTCAGTTTCGGCAAAAATTCTCAGGAATTTTAACGAGGCTGATATCGAGCGTATCTCCTTGGAAATTGCCAATACCACTAAGGTGGAAGTGAACACGATTGAGGAAGTGCTGGAAGAATTTTTATTGCTTAGCCAAGCGCAGCGCTATATGTTGGACGGTGGGTTAGATTATGCGCGTAACCTTTTGGAGCAGACATTAGGCAATCAAAAAGCGAACGAAATTATTAAAAAATTAAAAGAGGCTTCACAAATTAAACCGTTTATGTTTGTCAGGAAGGCAGACCCCAAACAGTTAACAAATTTGATTGGTCAAGAACACCCGCAAACAATTGCGCTAATACTGGCCTATCTCGACCCGCTGCAGGCATCTCAGGTTTTGGGCAGTCTGCCTGATGAACAGCAGCCCGAGATCGCGCGACGAATTGCGCTGATGGATCGGACTTCGCCGGAGGTCTTAAAAGAAGTGGAAGGAGTGCTGCAAGAGCGGCTCTCTTCCGTGGTGCAGCAAGATTTTGCCGCCGCAGGCGGGATCCAGTCGCTGGTGGACATTTTAAATAATGTGGATCGCGGCACAGAAAAACTAATCCTGGAAGAACTGGAGAAAGACGATCCGAAACTGGTTGATGAAATACGCAAGCTGATGTTTATCTTTGAAGATGTAACTGCCTTAGACAATGCTTCCATTCAGCGGATTATTCGTGAGGTAGACCAGAAGGACTTGGCTTTGGCGCTTAAAGGCTCGAGTGAAGAAGTTAAAGAACGCATTTTCCGCAATGTTTCCAAACGCGCAGCAGAAATGCTGAAGGAGGACATTGACTTTATGGGGCCTGTTCGCTTGCGTGAGGTGGAAGAGGCACAGCAGCGGATTGTCAGCGTGGTTCGTAAGCTTGATGAGACTGGTGAGATAATTATTTCACGGGGTGGTGAAGATGCCATTATTGTCTAATCTGCTTAAAGCAGAGCAAGTAGCAATCACCGATAAAATTTGCCGCCTCCCTTGTTTTGAGGCAACTTTGCCTGCCGGCGCGGGAGGGATTGAGGAACAAGCCGGCGCGAATCCTGCCCCCTGTCTCATGCCGGCAGCAGAAGAACAGGCGTCTCAAATGCTGGCGGCTGCGGCTAGAGAGAGTGCGGAAATTTTGGCGGCGGCCGGCAATGAGTGTGACGAACTCCTCCGGCAGGCGGAAATGAAGAGTTTGGTCTTGGAAGAGGAAGCCGGTAAGCGCGGTTATGACAACGGTTATTTGGCAGGCTTGGGCGCTGGACAGACTGTGGGCATCGGCTTGCGCCGCGAAGCGGAAGCTATGCTCCGGGAAGCTGCCTTGTTCCGGGAGAGGATTTTGGGTCGGATGGAGCCTCAAGTGGTGGAACTGGCAGTCTGTGTGGCGGAAAAACTGGTGGGGAGACAACTGACTATTGAACCGGAAACCATAGTCACCATTGTTCGGGAAGCATTGCGCCTGTTAAACGAGGCCGGTGAAATTTTAATTCGCCTCCACCCAAGTGATTTGCTGTTCTGTCAGGCAAACTTGGCTGAGTTACAGGCAGAAGTGAGGGAGAAGAGTACGCTTAATCTTTTTGCTGACCCGGAAATGCCGGCAGGCAATTGCCGCGTGGAAACAAACGGTGCCTTGATTGAATGCCTGTTAGATGAACGCTTTGCTGCGTTGCGGGCTGCATTGGCAGATGTGGTTAATCATGGATAAAGTGGATTTGTCGCCATATCTGCACGCGGTAAAAGCATTTCCTCGGGCTAAAATTATCGGCCGCGTGACCCAAGTGGTGGGTTTGACGATTGAAGTGCGTGGTCTGCAGGCTTTTGTCGGGGAGGTATGTCAGATTTTTGCCGGCCCCAAAGCTGCGCCTGTGGCGGCTGAGGTGGTAGGTTTTAAAGACGGTCATGTGCTAATGATGCCTTTAGGTGATTTGCGTGGTATCGCTCCCGGTTGTCAGGTTTTGCCTACCGGCAGCGCGTTTACGGTACGGGTGGGGCCTGCTCTTTTAGGGCAAGTGCTGGACGGGATGGGCATGCCGCTGGATGGTGCCGGACTAAACGGACTGGGGTGCAGTTACCCGGTGGATAATGACCCTCCTAATCCACTGACACGGCAACGAATCCGGGAAGTGTTGCCTACCGGCATTCGCGCCATTGATATGTTTTTGACCTGCGGGCAGGGGCAAAGGATTGGCATTTTTGCCGGCAGCGGTGTAGGCAAATCGACGATGTTGGGCATGATTGCCAAGCAGAGCGAGGCAGACGTAAATGTAATCGCTCTGGTAGGCGAGCGGGGTCGGGAAGTGGTTGACTTTATCGAGCGTGATTTGGGCCAGCAGGGGCTTGAGCGCTCTGTGGTAGTCGCCGTCACATCAGATCGACCTTCCTTGCTGCGCATCAAAGGAGCACTGGTGGCCACCACTATCGCCGAATATTTCCGTGACCAAGGTAAAAAAGTGATGTTGATGATGGACTCGGTGACAAGGCTGGCCATGGCTCAACGGGAAGTCGGTTTGGCTATCGGCGAGCCACCTACTACCAAGGGTTATACGCCGTCGGTCTTTGCCCTCCTGCCCAGGCTGCTGGAGCGGGCAGGCACCTCAGCCAAAGGGTCAATTACCGGCCTTTATACTGTGCTGGTTGACGGCGATGATTTTAACGAGCCGGTGGCTGACGCAGTGCGGGGCATCTTGGATGGACATATTATCCTCTCCCGTGATTTGGCCGCAAAAAATCATTTTCCTGCGATTGATGTTTCACGAAGTATCAGCCGCTTGATGCCAGACCTGATAGACAATGAACATCAACAACTGGCGGGTCGCTTCCGTGATTACCTATCCGCCTATCATGAAGCCGAAGATTTGATTAATATCGGTGCTTATGTGCAAGGCAGCAATCCCAGGGTCGATCAGGCTCGTCAATATATTAGTCAGATGCAGGCTTTTTTGCGCCAGGATGTGGCTGAATGTGAACCGTTTGCGGTTGCCCGGAATAATCTGGAAGTTATCCTGGGGAAGGAGTAAAGCTCAGTGTATAGTTTTCCTTTACAAAAAGTGCTCGATTACCGCAAAAACAGGGAAGACGAAGAGCAGCGCCGCTTGAGCCAAGCAGCTAGGGAGGCGGAAGCCGCCAGAGCGACGCTTGTCAGTTTGCAGGATGATTTGTCTAGGCTGCAGGAAGATGTCCTTCTAAGCCATTCCGGACAGATTGATGTGCAGCATGCTCGGCTGACTTGCGATTATACGGTGCTGCTTGCCGGTCGTGTTAAAGAAGGTGAACAGCTGGCAGCCCGCTCGGAAGCCCGTCTGCGCGAACAGTTGCTACTGACGGAGAAGAGCTGGCAGGAGCGCAAAGTGATGGATAAGTTGCGTGAACGAGGAGAAATGCGGTTTTTACGGCGCTTGAATCAGATTGAGCAACGTGAGAATGATGAGATCGCGCGGATTGTCTGCCGGCAGCACAAGCGGCAGGACTGAGAAAGTTTAATTTGAAAGGAGGTGATAATCATGGAAATGAATAATCTTGCGCTGCTTATGCCGACGCTGCAGAGTAAAGTTTTGTCGCCGCGATCTGGAAACGGACAGCCTTCAGCCGGTTTTGCCGGGCTGCTTGCCATCTTGCAGCAGCAGCAGGGCTTAGGGCCGGAAGCTGCCTCGGTAGCTGCTATTGCAGCTTCGCAACTCATGGGTTCAGAGGAGCAGGCGGGCGCCTTGCCAGAATTGCTTGCTGTTTTTTTGCCTCAAATGATGTCGCAGCTGATGTCTGACGGCAGCGCAACGCTCCAGGAGGCAGGCGGTACTGACAGTGTGGCACTCTCGCTGCCGGCAGTATTGCTAGGGTTGCCGCTTCAGCTCCCGGAGTTTGCTGCAGGCGGTGCAGATGGCAGAGTCTGCGCCGGCGGATCAACCGTCCTCTCTGGGACTGCGCTTCACGCTGCTGTTGCGGCTGAACTGGGTGTGGAAAAGCTGCTACCTGAAACTTTGCCGGCGGCTGCGCTCCAAGCTGCCGCAGTTGCTAAACAGGAGGCGGAGAAGTTACTGGCTGGGCAGGCGACTGCTGTGTCCCAAGAGGCTGCAGCGCTCGAAGCTGCCGCAGTTGCTAAACAAGGGGCGGAGAAGTTACTGGCTGGGCAGGCGACTGCTGTGTCCCAAGAGGCTGCAGCGCTCGAAGCGGGAGCGGAAAAGCTGCTGCCGGAAACTTTGTCTGTGGGAACAAATGATGCGCCGGCTGATAGGCCTGCCGTGACGGCAAAACCTGCGCCTGAAAAAGGACCGCTGCTTCATTTGCAAACGGCAGAGAGAGCAGCTGCAGACTTGCCTGTTCCCCGCTTGAACAGACCGGAACCACTATCAACCATTCAGGGGCCGCCAGCCTTGGGCTATCAAGCTTTTTCAGGTGGAGCGGCATTGCCTTCGGCAGTAGTCCGCTTTGCACAGTCACAGCTTGGTCGGGCAGCGGTCGCGGAGCAGGTGCTTGAAAAAATGGTTTTTCGGAGAGAGTCTGAGGGAGACTCCAGCTTGTCTGTTCGACTTAGACCTGCGGCACTTGGGGAGGTGCAAATCAACCTGCGTCTGGAAGACGGCCGCCTGATGGCAAGGATTGTGGCGGAGAACCTGTATGTGAAGGAAGCGCTTGATGCCGCACTTGGACAGGTAAAGCAGCGTTTGGAAGCGCAGCAGATTCAAGTGGCGGAGTTGACGGTGACGGTAGGCAGTCAACAAGACTTCCGGCAGGGCAGAGCGTTTAGCCCATTTTGGCAGGATTCGGAAATTAAGGGCAAACGGCCTGCAATGGCAGGAGTCGCAGCTGAAAGGGGGGGGAGTCAGCCTGTCAGTCTGCGTCAAGGGTTGGTCGATGCCCGTGTTTAATAAATAATGGAGGTGATTAGATGACAACGATCACGGCTGCGGCAGGCAGTCCGACCACGTCGACTACTGCACAAAGCCCTACGGGTGCTATGCAAGCTCTCGGTAAAGATGTTTTTCTAAAGCTGCTGGTGACGCAATTGCGCTACCAGGATCCGTTGAAACCTCAGGATAATAGTGCCTTTGTAGCGCAGATGGCGCAATTTACTTCGCTTGAACAACTGCAGAATGTTAATACCACATTAACACAGCTGGTTACACTGCAGTCCAAGGATGCCAACAAGTTTGTCAACCATGCTCCGGCATACTTGGGTTTAACCGTTACTGTATCCGGTGAAAATAATGAGCCTCTTTCCGGTACGGTCAGCGCTGTGGAATACGAACAAGGCAGGCCAATGCTGGTAATTGATGGTGTCCGACATGGGCTTGAGAAGTTATTGTCAGTCAAGGCAGGGAACATTAACAGTGGTGAAGAGTGATGAATTCAGGCAATATCCGTTTTCCCGGACAAGCTGCTCCTTCTGCCCCAGGGCAGGCGCCCGCCAAAGCGCCGCTGAAGCAAAATGGGGCAGGGGCGACATCGTTTGGCCAGCTTTGGCAGGAAACGTTGCAAAAGCAGGAGGCAGTGAAATTTTCCGCGCATGCGCTGCAACGCTTGCAGGAACGACAGATTACCCTGGGGGAAAATGAGCTCGCTAAAATCAATCAGGCTGTCAGCGCAGCCGAAAAAAAGGGCGCGCGTTCTTCATTACTGCTGTATGATGATTTGGCTCTTGTGGCCAGCGTTAAAAACAAGACAATCATTACCGCCCTAGGTGGCGAGGATATGCGCGCCCATGTTTTTACGAATATCGACAGCGCAGTGATTATTAAATAAGGTGGCTGGACCTCTTGTAGGAAGCCACGGCCGTGGAATGAGCGAAGCGGCCAAACCCTCAAACTAAGGAGGTTATCTTTATGCAAAGGTCATTGTTTACGGCGGTAAGCGGTCTGCGCAACCATCAGGTGAAGATGGATGTGATTGGCAACAATATCGCCAATGTTAATACGACCGCCTTTAAAGGCGGACGGGTGCGTTTTCAAGATATTTTGAGTCAAAATATCCGCGGCGCCAGTGCGCCCCAGCTAGGCAGGGGAGGAGTCAACCCTGCCCAAGTAGGCTTAGGGATGAGTATCGGGGCGATTGATACAATCCACAGCCAGGGGAGCCTGCAAAACACCGGACGTTTGACAGACTTAGCTATCCAGGGCAACGGCTTCTTTGTGATGAGCGATGGCACAAGCCAGTTTTATACGCGGGACGGCGCTTTTTCTGTCGGTGCCGACGGAGATCTGGTAAACGCCGCCAACGGTTTTAAGCCGCTTGGCTGGGCAGCCGACGCCGCGGGCAACATTGACACCACTTCGCCGCTGCGCGCGCTTAATATTCCCATCGGCAACCGGGTTAATACCCGGGCGACGGAAAACTTGGTTTTAGGCGGCAACTTAGACGCGTTGACTGTCATCCCTGCGCCTTCGCATACTGCCGAGGTGGTAGTTTATGACTCCCAAGGCGGGATGCATACGATCGCCATCGCGCTTAACAAGACGGCAGCAAACAGCTGGAGCTGGACCGCCACGAGCGGTGCTCATGTCATGACTGCCGGCAGCAACGGCACACTGACTTTCGACGCAGCCGGCAATCTCACAGCTTCTACCGGTGGTCCCATTGGCTTTTCTCCACCGGGGGTGGCACCGTTAAATATCGCTGCTGATTTCTCCGGACTTACCCAGGTGGTAGGACGAAGCAGCGCGCTCGTGCGTTCCCAAGATGGCTTCCCCGTGGGCGAGCTGGAGAGCTTTATGATTGGCAATACCGGGGTGATTAACGGCGTCTACACCAACGGCCTGGTGGTTGCTTTAGGACAGGTAGCTCTTGCCGGCTTCCCTAACCCGGAAGGATTGCAGAAGGCTGCCGCCAATATGTTCCAAATCTCCTCCAACTCAGGTCAGCCACGCATCGGCGGTGCCGGTCTGGAGGGACGGGGCACGATTGAAACTGCCACGCTGGAAATGTCGAATGTCGATTTGTCTGTGGAATTTACGGAAATGATTACTACTTCTCGGGCATTTCAGGCTAATTCCCGGATGATTTCCGCCTCAGACGAGCTGCTGCAGGAAGTTGTGAACCTGAAACGTTAAGCACACGAGGTGAACTGATGATGGGACAACGCATGGATTTTATGACTATTTTGGGGATAGGCTTGGGCCTATCCCTGGTGCTGGGGTCCATCGCCTTAGGCGGTAGTATCCTGCTTTTTTGGAATCTACCCTCACTGATGATTACGGTGGGAGGGTCCTTTGCCGCGCTCTTAATCAGTTTTCAGATGCCGCAAATCAGCATGGTTGTCCGGGTAACCAAAAATGCTTTCTTTAGCGAAGTTGATGATATCGGCGAGCTAATTCGACTTTTTGTCCGTCTCGGGCAAAAGGCGCGGCGTGAGGGGCTGCTGGCTCTGGAAGATGATTTAACTGTTCTGAATGACCCCTTTCTTGTCAGCGGACTGCAAATGGTGATTGACGGGCTGGATCCCACCATCATCAGGGATATTATGGATACGGAAATTGCTTCCACCGCCACGCGACATCGGCTGGGTCAAGATGTGTTTCGGACATGGGGCTCACTGGCGCCGGCTTTCGGGATGATAGGGACGCTGATCGGCTTGATTCAAATGTTGACTAATCTAAATGACCCGGCCGCAATCGGCCCCGGGATGGCTGTGGCACTTTTGACCACCTTCTACGGCGCGTTGATGGCCAACCTGATTTTTATTCCCATGGCCGGCAAGCTGTCCATCCGCTCCGATGCGGAAATCTCCCTGAAGGAGGCGGTGGTGGAGGGAGTTCTTGCCATTCAGGCCGGCACAAACCCACGCATTTTGCAGGAGAAAATGAAAGCTTTCGCCTCCCCCAGCCAACGGGAAAAGATGGAGCGCAAGAGCGCTGATCAGTCTGCAGAGAGCGGCGAAGAAGTGGTCTACGACAATGCCTAAAAAAAGGAGAGAGCGACCGCAAGCTGCCGGTGCCCCGGAGTGGATGACTACTTACGGTGATCTGGTGACGCTACTGCTGGCATTTTTTGTGCTGCTTTATTCTTTTTCAGTGCTTGATGTCCAGAAATTTCAGCAGATCATGTCATCCATTCAAATTTCTTTTTTGGGAGAGCAAGGGATTATGGAGACTGCGGTTGACCCTTCTCGTGGCGAGATGGTTCAACTGGCTGTGGACCATAAGTTTGAGGATGTACTCGTGACGTATCAGGAAGTAAAGGAACATCTGCGGCAAGAAGGTCTGGAAGGGATGATCAAAACGCGCATCGAGGAGCGTGGGATAGTGCTGGAAATCCAGGATCAGATTTTATTTGACTCCGGCAGGGCGGAAATCAGGCAGGAAGCGCTAGTATTACTGCAGAAAGTAGCAGGAATTATCGCAGAAGTGCCAAATCAGATTGTTGTCGAGGGCCATACCGACAATGTTCCGATCAATACGGCGCAGTTCCCGTCAAACTGGGAGCTTTCCGTGACTAGAGCCGTCCGAGTGGTGCGTTTCTTCAGCGAGCAGCAAAAGTTGCCTGCTAAACGCTTTATCGCGAGCGGCTACGGCGAATATCAGCCGGTGGCGACAAATCTCACGGTTGCCGGGCGTGCCCAAAATCGTCGCGTTAATATTATTATTTCAGACCTTAACTTGTTGGACGGGGAGGCGGCGCAGCATGAGCAATGATAAAAAAGATAAACAGCCGGGCAATAACAAGACAAAGCTGCTGCTATTGGCAGTGATGGTTTTGGCATTGCTCGGCGGGGGGCTCGGCTTTTATGCCTTTTTTGTGCGAGCCAATCAAGACTCGGGCGTCAATTTGCCGGTGAAGGAAGAGCCTTTGCTGATTCACGGGCCGCAGGATTTTACGGTGAACCTCTCTGACCGGGCGCAGCGTCGTTACCTGAAAGCAACTATTGCCCTGGGGTATGCAGACGAGAGCTTGTCCCGTGAGTTGGAACAGCGCAGTGTGCAGATCCGCGACATGGTCATCAAGGTGCTGCGCAGTTTTTCCACGGAAGATATGGCTACCGGTGAGGGAGTTGCCAGACTGCGGGCGGAGCTGATTAAAAATTTAAATACCCTCTTGGCCAGCGGGGAAATTAAAGAAATCTATTTTACTGATTTGCTAGTTCAGTAAGCGCATGCGGAGGGTGGACTTGTGTCTTCGTTTTTATCGGCTAAGGAAATAGAAGAGCTGGTTAAGCGGCTAAATCCCGAGGAGGAACTAAAAAAAAACCGGGAGGAAGGTGAGTTGCCGGCGCAAACACCGGTTGCGGAGCTGAAAAAACTGCCGCTCCAGGAAGTGGAGCGAGTAGAGTTTCCGGAGCTGCAAAAGAGTCCCGGTGGAGAAAAACGCAGGGAAGTAGCTTTCTTTCGTGTTGTGCCGGTTAACTTGGCGCTTGAACTGGGCGGTGTTACGCTGACTGTGCGGGAAATACTTTCGCTGCAGAAAAATTCGCTAATTAAACTGGATAAGCTGGCGGGAGAAAATATTTCTCTTTGTGTTAACGGCAGACCGCTAGCTAGCGGCGAAGTTGTGGTTATCAATGATAATTTTGCTTTTCGGGTAGCCCATTTGGGTGAGAAATCGGCAGAACCAGAAGAAAAGGGGCAGGTGTAATGGATAGTTTTCTGGAGTTTATGCACGTGCTGTTTTCTCTGCTCTTCGTGTTGGCTCTGGCTTGGTGGTCTACCCGCTATGGATTGCCCTTGCTGCAAGGGACTCAAGCCAGGCGCAAGGCTAACATGACGGTGGTGGAACGGATTCCGCTTGGGCTGCGCGGAACACTCTGTCTGGTAAAGGTGGGAGAACGTTTTCTGTTAATCGGCCTGACGCCGGCAAAGATAGAACGCCTGGCGGAGATCCCTGCCAGCGAGCTCCAGCTGCCGGAGGAAGCAGCTCACCTTCCCCCGGACTTTGCGGCAATTTTAGCAAAAAGCAAGGCAAAAACCGGCAGGTTGAGCCAGCAAATTTTGCGCCGGGCAAGACGAGTGAAAGAGAGGAAAGATCAGGGAGATGACCATCCGCAAGAAAACGACCATCATTTTTAGTCTGGGCATCTTCTTGCTGGTGACGCTGCTGCCTGCGCTACCCGTTTTTGCTCAGCCTGCCATTCCTATCCCAAATCTCAATATTGAGCTAGGTACAGCCACCGAGCCGGAGCAGGTGGTGGGTTCGCTGCAGTTGCTGCTCTTGCTTACTGTGCTGACGCTTGTCCCCGCCATTTTGGCCTTGATGACATCGTTTACTAGGACTGTAATCGTGCTCTCTTTTGTGCGCAGCGCTTTAGGTACCCAACAGATCCCGCCTAATCAGGTGTTGATCGGCCTGGCATTATTTCTCACATTTTTTATTATGACTCCTGTCTACCAACAGGTGAATACGACGGCGATTCAACCTTACCTTGCGGAGGAAATGGAGTTTAACGAGGCGTTGTCTGTGGCGATGCTGCCGATGCGCGAATTTATGTTCCGTCACACGCGAGAAAAGGATTTAGCCCTTTTTGTTAATATTGCCAACGAGGAAAGACCCCGCTCACGCGATGATGTGGCGTTGCACGTCTTGATCCCCGCCTTTGTGATTTCTGAGCTGAAAACAGCTTTTCAGATGGGGTTTATGATTTTTATTCCCTTTCTGGTGATAGATATGGTGGTAGCAAGCGCATTGATGTCGATGGGGATGTTTATGCTGCCGCCCGTAATGGTTTCCCTGCCCTTTAAATTGTTATTGTTTGTGATGGTTGACGGCTGGCATTTGGTGGTTCAGTCTTTGGTGGAAAGTTTCAGATAGGGCGGGGAGGTTAACCATGTCTGAAGAGCTTGTCCTGGCAGTTGCCCGTGAGGCGGTCTTAGCCACATTATATATTTCCGCGCCGGTGTTGATTGTGAGCCTGATTGTCGGTCTAAGTGTCAGTGTCTTTCAGGCTACCACGCAGATTCAGGAGCCTACGTTGACGTTTGTACCGAAAATTGTCGCTGTGTTTATCAGTATGCTCTTTTTTGGCGGCTGGATGCTTACTATGCTGATCGAGCTCACACTCAGTATTTTTGCTCATCTTGGCTCCTTTGGGTCGTAGCGCCAGATGACACTCGAGCAATGGTCCGTCTTCTTCTTGCTTTTCACCCGCTTCACCGCTCTGATCGCATTACTCCCCTTTTTTTCCTGGCAAGGTATCCCGGCGCTGGCAAAAGTGGGGTTTGCCGGTATGCTAACATTACTCGTTTTTCTCGCCAATCCTCCCGGCTCGCCAGAGCTGCCGGCACACTTGATTACTTATCTTTTTGCGGTAGGTTCGGAAGTGCTTTTTGGTTTGACTTTGGGTTTTTTGGTACTGCTAATCTTTAGCGCCGTAAGGCTTGCCGGACAGTTGGTGGATATGCAGTCCGGCTTGATGATGGCCTCCATTTTTGATCCGCAGTTTGGCGGCCAGGTAACTATTTTTGAACAGTTTTATTATCTGTTTGCTTTAGTTTTTTACCTTTCGCTCAGCGGGCACCATCAGCTATTCTTGGCTTTGTCCCGCTCTGTTGAAATAATCCCGCCGGGTGGCGCAGTCTTTTCTCCGCATTTGATCCCGCAATTTATGCAATTTGTTTTTGAGATGTTTCTGGTGGCATTTCAACTGGCTGCGCCTGTCGTTGCAGTTTTAATCTTTACCGACCTGGCGCTCGGTCTGCTATCCAAAACGGTTCCCCAAATACATGTCTTCATGGAGGGTATGCCGCTAAAGGTGGGAGTTGCGTTATCTATCGTTTATCTGATTTTCCCGTACCTAGCCAGCCTGCTGATCACCGTATTCGCGCGGATGCAGAGCCAGCTCGTCACGCTCTTTGGCCTCTTTTAACTGCTCCTTGGCAACTGGACTTGCAGCTTTTTGCAGAAGGCGATAAGACAGAAGACGCCACCCCCCAGCGTAGGCAGGAAGCGCGCAAAAAGGGCCAGGTAGTTAAGTCGGCAGAATTAAATTCTGCGGTTAACTTGCTCGCGGTAACAGTTTTTTTTATAGCCGCCGGAGAATTATTGTTTGCCTACTTTACCCAGATGACAGTTCGTTATTTGCTCATGGGCGGCGATTTGCTGACTCCGGGCAATTTCAATAGTCTGTCTTTAGCCGTCTTTGCAGATTACTTTCTGCTGACGCTGCCACTGTTTTTCACTGCTCTGCTGACCGGTCTGCTCGTCAACTATCTGCAGGTAGGCTTTCTGTTTACCACCGAACCGCTTAACCCACAGTTAAGCCGGATGAATCCGGTGGAAGGCTTCAAGAAAAATTTTTCTAAACGGTCGCTCTTTGAGCTGGTTAAATTGCTGCTGAAAATATTTCTGGTGGGACTTGTAGTTTTTATCTTTATCCGCAACAATCTGGAAACACTGCTGCTCACCCTTTACCAGGATGCCGGCGGGCTGTGGGAAACAATCCGCTCGCTCACCTTGAACATGTCGCTTAGAATCGCCGCAGTTTTTTTCGCCCTTTCGCTGATGGACTATCTTTATCAGCGCTATGAGCATAACCAGAATCTGAAAATGACTAAGCAGGAAGTTAAAGAAGAATTTAAACAGGCTGAAGGAGATCCGCAACTGCGGGCTCGCCTGCGCGAGCAACAGCGAAAACTTGCCATGCAACGTATGATGCAGGATGTGCCCAGTGCCACAGTAGTCATCACTAACCCTACTGCCTTGGCGGTGGCAATTCGTTACCGCGAGACAGAGGACGAAGCGCCGGTGGTGGTAGCAAAAGGAGCTGCGCTGATGGCAAAAAGGATCCGCGATCTGGCGACGGAACACGGCGTTTCGCTGGTGGAAAACAAGCAGGTGGCAAGAATACTTTATGACCAGGTGGAGATTGGGCAGGAAATCCCGGTGGAACTTTACCAAGCGGTGGCAGAAATTTTGGCGCTCGTCTATAAGCTGCGCTGAGGCGAGACTGCCGACTTTGAGAGGATGGCATAATCTTGGCTAAAACCTTAGCCCGCCGCGGATGGCTGGGCATGATGCAAAATGCTGATCTGCTGGTAGCCGCTGCGGTGGTGGCGGTGGTGATGATTATTATCATCCCCATTCCTCCCTTGGTATTAGATCTGCTCTTAACTTTATCGATTGCTTTATCACTGATTATCATGCTCTTAACATTATTTACTACGCAAACTTTGCAGTTTTCCGTTTTTCCCTCCCTGCTGCTCGTCATAACTCTTTTTCGTCTCTCCTTGAACGTCTCGTCCACCAGGCTTATTCTTAGCCGCGGTGAGGCGGGTGCCATGATTGCCGCTTTTGGTGATTTTGTGGCGGGCAATAATTATGTGGTCGGCCTAATCATTTTTATTATTATCACAGTGATTCAATTTGTGGTTATCACGAGCGGCGCGGGACGCGTGGCTGAAGTGTCGGCGCGCTTTACGCTTGATGCTATGCCCGGCAAGCAAATGAGTATTGACGCTGACTTTAATGCCGGTTTAATTGATGAGCATACAGCCCGGAGCAGACGGCAGACACTGCAAGCGGAAGCCGATTTTTACGGGGCAATGGACGGTGCCAGTAAATTTGTACGGGGTGATGCCATTGCCGGGATTGTGATTGTGCTGGTAAATATTCTGGGCGGATTTGCCATCGGCATGATCCAATTGGGCTTTTCCTTTGAAGAAGCGGTGGAAAAGTATATTCTGCTCACAGTTGGGGATGGTTTGGTGACGCAAATTCCGGCGCTGCTGGTTGCCACCGCCGCAGGTTTGCTGGTGACACGCAATGCTTCGGAAGGAAGCTTTGGCGGTGACCTATCGAGGCAATTGCTTAGTTTCCCCCGTGTGATGATGCTTAGCAGCGCAATTTTGTTGGCGCTGGCCTTGGTTCCTCAGATTCCTTTTCTGCCGTTTTTCCTGCTCTCAGCTGCCACTGCTTTTGCGGCATATGCCTTGCTGGATGAACAAAAACAGGATGAAAAGCGAGCTCTTTCCCAAGCGGCGGCTAAGAAAGAAGCAACGCCTGTTCCGCCTGAAAACGTCTTGAATCTGTTGGCGGTCGAACCTATGGAAATAGAAATCGGCTATAGTCTAATTTCGCTTACAGACCAGCACCAGGGCGGAGACCTTTTAGAACGGATCACAGCCAGCCGCAGACAGTGTGCGCTTGAGCTGGGGATTGTAGTGCAGCCTATTCGCATTCGTGATAATTTGCAGTTGCCGCCGGGAACCTATGTTTTTAAATTGAAAGGCAATGAAATTGCCCGCGGTGAGTTGCGTCCCGGCTATTATTTAGCGATGAATCCATTGGATTATGATAGTCATAATCCAATGGATGGTTATCCCACCAGGGAGCCGACATTCGGTCTGCCGGCAACTTGGATCCCGGCCGAGAAGAGAGAAGCGGCAGAGATGTCAGGCTATACCGTCGTGGATGTAATCACAGTGCTGATCACCCACCTTACCGAAATGATTAAAGCCTATGCCCATGAACTTTTAGGCCGTCAGGAAGTGAAGTCGCTGATTGATCTCGTGAAGGGAAAACAGCCTGCGGTGATAGATGAATTGCTGCCTGAACTGCTGACAGTGGGAGAAGTCCAGAAAGTGCTCCAGAACTTATTAAAGGAACGCGTTTCAATCCGGGATTTGGTAACAATTTTTGAGACAATGGCTGACTACGCCCGGACAAGCCGCGAGATAGATTTTTTAACAGAGTATGTGCGTCAGGCCTTGGGGCGGACAATCTGCGGCCAATATGCGCACGATGGCAAACTACAAGTTATTTCTCTTGACCCGCGGCTTGAACAGAAGTTGGCAGACTCATTGCAGTCCTCTTCAGCCGGTACCTATCCGGTGATGGACCCGCAGACTACACAAAAAATCATGGCTGAACTTTCGGTGCGGGTGGAACAGGAGATGTCCCGAGGACGTAATCCGGTGGTGCTGACATCTGCGCGAATCCGCTTACCCTTTAAGCGGCTGACAGAGAGATTTCTGCCAAGTCTGGCAGTCCTTTCTTTCAATGAAATTGTTCCCGGAGTAGAAGTAGAATCGGTAGGGATGGTGAGCCAAGGGTGAAGATAAAAAAATATTGTGTGGAAAATGTGCAGGAAGGGATGCTGCAAATCAAGAAGGAACTGGGGCCTGAAGCCGTAATTATCGATAGCCGTAAAGTGCGTGCAAAAGGTTTGCGCGGTTTTTTCGCGCCGGTGAAGGTTGAAATTACTGCTGCTGTCGATTCTCCTCCGTCACCCTGGCAGGCTACTGCGACCAGAGAAAGAGATTTTCAGGAACATAGACTGCAGGGAGAGCTTAGCGAACTGAAACAGCTGGTTAACCAGCTCGTGAATCGTCAGCAGAAACAAAATATTGAAGAGAAAGGGCCGTTTTACCGTTGGATGCAGCGTCTAATCGAAAATGATGTGGAGCCGGCACTAGCACAGCAAATTTTAACGGAAATTTATGAAGACTTTGCGGCGGAAAATGCGCTCTCTGACGAAGTGATTGAACTGATTCTGCTTAAAAAAGTGCGTGAAAGACTCCGTGTTGCCGACTTGCCGGACAGTGCCCGTATCCTAGCTTTCGTCGGACCTACCGGCGTAGGAAAAACTACTACGCTTGCCAAGCTGGCGGCGCGGTTTGCGCTGTATCACAATAAGCAGGTAGGAATGATCACTATTGATACTTACCGCATTGGTGCGGTGGAACAGCTTCGTACCTACGCGGACATTACCGGTATGCCGATAGAAGTAGTAATGACACCGAAAGATATGCCCCGGGCGCTGGAACGCTTGGCAGACCGTGAACTGATTCTGGTAGATACGGCGGGGCGCAACTCAAAAAATTCGATGCAGGTCTCTGAGCTTTCCTCATTCATGGCGGGACTGCCCGCACCGGAGATATTCCTGGTCTTAAGCGCCACTACTAAAACAAAAGATTTATGCCGGATTATGGCTAATTTTGCCAAGGTGAATTTTAATAGATTGATTTTTACAAAGCTGGATGAGACAGATGCTTTTGGAGCGCTGTTAAATACGGCTTCTTCCACAAGTCTGCCCTTGACATACATTACTACGGGCCAGAACGTGCCGGACGACCTGGAAGGAGCAAACGCGGAAAGGCTGGCAAAACTGATCCTAGGGGTTGAGCAGCATGTCTGACCAAGCGGAGCGCTTTCGTCAACTGGCGTTGGCGGCAGACTCAAGGCGGACGATTATTAAACAGCATAGAATTCCCAGGGTGATTACTGTCACTAGCGGCAAAGGCGGAGTTGGCAAAACAAACCTGGTGGTTAACTTGGCCATTGCCCTTTCCAGGTTGGGTAAGCGGGTGGCGATTATGGATGCCGATTTGGGTCTGGCAAATGTGGATATTATGTTGGGGCTTTTGCCGCTGCACAACCTATATGATGTGGTGCAGGGGACTAAATCGCTGGAAGATATTATTGTCAGCGGACCGGACGGGCTTAAAATTATCCCCGGCGGCTCCGGTCTGACCGAACTGGCAAATTTATCGTCGCTGCAACGCGAACGCCTGGTGGACAACCTGATTGGACTTGAGAATATGGCTGATATTCTTTTGATTGATACCGGCGCTGGCCTCTCTCGTGCAGTTTTATCTTTCGTTTCCGCCGCAGATGAACTGATCGTGATCACTACTCCTGAACCTACTGCCATTACCGATGCCTACGGACTGATTAAAGTGGTGGCAAAGCATAAAATTCACCAACAAGTAAAGCTGGTGGTGAATCAGGTCAGCGGCCATCGCGAGGCTGTTAATCTCGCGGAGCGTTTTGCGGAAGTGAGCCAGAAATTTCTGCAGCTGGATGTCCGTTTTTTAGGGGAAATCTGTAGTGACCAGCAAGTGGTTTCTGCGGTGAAGCAGCAACAACCTTTTCTGACTCTTTTCCCCCGCACCCGGGCAACCCAGGATGTGCAAAATATTGCCGGCAAATTATTGGAAATTGCTCCGGAAAAATCGCGGGGGATTAGCGGGTTTTTGAGCCGACTTACAAAACTGCTGGAAAACTGAAGCCGGAAAGGGGGATGGGTGATGACAAAGAAAAAGTGGCTACACGTTCAACAAAAAATTGAAATTATGCAACTGCCGGATGGCGAGCGCTTTAAAAGTCTAATTCAGGAACTCGACGGGGAAACAGTTTCTGTTACTGTCCCTTACAGGCAAGGGAAATATCTGCTTCTGCACAGCGGGGAAATGGTCAGAGTGGAATTTGCGGTTAGCGATGCAATCTACGGGTTTCAAGCTAAAGTAGTCGGTCGGAGAAAGTCAAACCATGTGCCACTCGTACTGCTTTCCCGCCCAACTATTTTTACTCGCAAGCAGCGTCGCAGCTTTGTTCGTTTTCCCATCACCCTGCCGGTGCGGTTTTATCTTAGCCATCACGAGAGTAGTTCGTTAATCCCGGAAAGTGGTGAGGAAAAGACGGGAAAGGCGATTGATATTTCCGGTGGCGGGCTGCAGATTTATACTAATACGGCTGTGCAAGTAGGCGAGCAGGTTTTGCTGCGCCTCAAGCTAAATGACGGCCATCCCCAGGAACTGCTGTTAAGCGGCACTGTCAACTGGGTTACGGAAGATGAGTGGCAGCGTTCCATCCGCTTTGGCGTCTGTTTCCATGGAATTAGTGAAGCAGCGCAGGAACGAATTATTTCCTATATTTTTAGCATGATGCGCGAAAGAACCCTAACCTGACGGGGGAGAAACGGATGAGTGGAACAAACCTTTGGCTGAAATATCAGGAGACAAAAGCAGAAGGTGTGCATAGCGAACTGGTGAGTCAATACCTGCCGCTCGTGCGTTTGCACGCGGGACGCCTGGCGCTCGGGTTGCCGGCTCATGTTAACCGGGACGATTTGGTGCAAGCCGGTGTGCTGGGGCTGCTGGAGTCTATGCAACGCTTTGACCCCAGCCGAGGCGTCCGCTTTGAGTCTTTTGCCGCACTGAGGATTCGCGGCGCCATGATCGACGAGCTGCGTCGTTTGTGTTGGCTGCCCCGCTCTTTGCTGCGGCAGATGCGGGAAATGGATCGTGCTTCCCAGGCTTTGGCAGCGAAACTGGGCCGGGAGCCGGAGCTGGAGGAAGTGGCAGATTATTTGCAAATAGCGGTGGAGCAACTGCGCAAAACAGCAAGCATGATTAATTGTGGCGCAGTCTTGTCCATGGAGGACACTTTGTTTGCCGTACCGGAGACGGAAGGCCCGGAAATAGCGACACTGGATCGCCTGATTGACACCGAGGAGAAAGAACGGCTGGCGGCGGCCATTGGGAAGTTGCCGGAACGTCAGCAACAGTTGCTTGCCCTTTATTACCAAGAGGAACTGACGCTGAAGGAAGTAGGGTTGGTGCTTGGCGTATCGGAATCCCGGGTTTGCCAGTTGCATGCGCGCATCGTGGCGCGCCTGCGTATCGCCCTGGCAGAAGAGTAAACGGTGGGGGAGCTAATGACCCAAAAAGCTGAGACACGGGAGTGAAGCTATGGTATACTTGCTTTTGCTGATCGGTTTAGCGTTGGCTTTACTGGCCTCCGCTAAACTGGTTCAAAAAAAAAGGGAGCCGTTTGACGACGCTCTGCGTGCGGAGGTAGGCAAACCACTAAATCGCGAACTGGTGATTCTCTTTGAGTTGCAGGAATCAGTGGAAGCGGCTCTGGCCGAGCTGGATGAAAAAAATCAGGTTTTTCAACACTTGGTGTCACGGCTGGAAAAACAGCGTGCGGCAGTAGAGCACAGGCTGCAGCAGTTGGAGCGGCTGATTAGCCGGGCAGAAGCCGTCTTGAATAACCCGGTAACTCGGGTCGCGCCGGAAGGAGATCGCTATCGCCGTGAACAGATCTATCGCTTGGCAGACCAAGGCAAGGATGTGGCAGATGTGGCTGTGGAGCTTGAGCTAGGACGGGGTGAGGTGGAATTAATACTCGGCTTGCGAAAATAGGAGAACTGAATTGGCATTTCTTACTCGGCTTTGGGCTTGGTCTTTTGCTTGCTGCTTTGCTTATCATCCTGCAGGGCACAAGACCGGTCCCTGCGGCTGAGGTGGAAAGAATGGCACGGGAACAGGGAATGGTCTATCCGCACGAAGTCGTTCCCTTTGCAGAGGAGGAGCCGGTAACGGAGTAGCATATTTGCGCAAAGAAAGGTGGCATGACTTTGATTAGAGGCCTTTACACAGCGGCTAGCGGGATGATGGTTGAATCTGCCCGTCAGGAAACAATTACCAACAATTTGGCAAACAGTGAGACTACAGGCTTTAAGCGGGATTTGGCTCTGCAGCGTGCTCAAACGGAATTGCCGGTGTTACGAGTGGGCGATAACAATCGTTTGCCATTGCAGCCGGTCATCGGAACTTTGGGCACAGGCTCGCTGGTGGACGGCATCCACACCGTCCATGAACAAGGGGTGGTACGTGAGACGGGCGGGAAGCTGGATCTGGCCTTGTCAGGTCCGGGGTTTTTCACGGTAGAGACGGCTCAAGGGTTGCGTTTTACACGCAACGGCGCATTCACACTGGATGCCGACGGTTTTTTGCGGACTGACGCCGGACATCCGGTTATGGGCACAGAAGGATATTTGCAAATTCCGGCGGGCGAACTGACGGTGGATAATGACGGCGGACTTTTTGTCGACGGAGCACCGGTTGGCCGGTTGCGGCTGGCTGGTTTTGCGGAAGCCGAACTGCTAAGTAAGCAGGGTGAAGCTATGTTTGACGCCGGCGGACAGGCTGAACTGGCGGTTGCAGCTCAGGTGAAACAGGGCTTTCTTGAGTCAGGCAATGTCCAGGTTATCCAGGAAATGGTGAGAATGATCGCAACACAGCGTGCCTATGAAACAAACCAACGCGCGCTGCAGGCGCAAGATGAGTTATTGGGTAAAGCCGTCAATGAAATCGGTTCACTTCGTTAAGGGGGAATAGCTGATGTTACGCAGCCTTTGGAATGCGGCTTCAGGCATGAGGGCGCAACAGGAAAAAATTGACGTGACTGCCAATAATATCGCTAATGTGAATACCACCGGCTTCAAGAAGAAAACGACAGTTTTCCACGATTTGCTTTATCAATCGTTGGAGCGACGCGGCAATGCGGTGGCGCCTGCTGCGGCAGGGGGCCGGCCGAGCACAGTTGGTGTAGGCAGTGCGGTGGGCGCAGTCCGTGCCGATATGCGGGCCGGCACCTATCTGCAGACCGGTAGAGCGTTGGACCTGGCTGTGGTCGGGGAGGGATTTTTTAGGGTGGAACTGCCGGACGGCAGCATAGCTTATACGCGTGATGGTACCTTTTCCCTGGATGCGGCAGGGAACTTGGTGACTGCACAGGGACAGCGGGTGCTTTTCCCCGGTCTGCCCTCGGGGCAGCAGGAGCTTCACATCTCGCCCCAAGGGCAGGTCTCTGCAATTGAACCAGATGGAGAGCAGGTGGCGGTAGGGACGGTAACTTTAGCCTTTTTTAATAACCCTCAGGGACTCGAACAGTTTGGTGGAAATCTGCTGCTTGCCACGGAAGCATCCGGCGAGGCAGAAAACAGAGCCCCTGGAAACGCGACAAAGCTGATGCAGGGCTATTTGGAAAGTTCCAATGTAGAGCTGAGCGAAGAATTAGTGAATCTTTTGGCAAGCCAGCGGGCTTTTGAACTAAACTCCAGAGCGTTGCGAACATCTGACGAAATGTGGAGTATTGCTAATCAAATCCGGCGTTAAGGAATATTTTTTTGCATAAATAATCCCCCCGGTGATTATACTTTCCTGTAAGGAAAAATTTACCGGGGGGATTATTTATGCGTTTTTCTCTTCAGCAAAATCAAGAACAGCAAAGGGGAAGCCTTCAAGATGCGGCAGCCGATTATAACAGACAGGGTGTGTCGGCCATCCTGCGAGGCGCGGATCATGAGGCAATTTACTATTTGCTCTCAGCCGCAGTTTGTGAGCCTGATTATTGGCTCGCCTTTTATAATCTGGGTAACTGTTGGGCTAAACTCAGTGAAAACCAAGCAGCACTCTGGGCTTATGAACAGGCTGTCCGTAATTGCCACCATCATGCGCCACTTTTTCTAAATTTAGGGATTGTTTGCTGCAGGGAGGGACAGGCCAAGCGAGCGCTGCCTTATTTGGAGCAGGCACTGCGCTTAAATCCCGCTGACGCAAAGTGTTCAGCTGCACTGGGGTTTGCCTATTATGGGCTTGGAGAATGGGGGCTTGCCTGGCATTGGTATAACAAAGCTTTCCGGTTGGAGCCACATAATGCTGACTTTAAAGTAAGTATGCGGATTATGGAAAAAAAAATCAGTGACGGCTAAGCAAGACTGCATGTCCTTCTTTGCCGATCGCAACACGGCTTCTGCCTACAGTGTCTTTAATTTTCAGGATGCTTTTGCCAACCATAAAAACAGTATTTTCATAAGCCTTGTCCACGTCAATCCAGCCCTTGCTGCTCACCTGGAGAGTGGTGACTGCACCAGCCTCCGAGCCGGCTTCCCTGACGTAAATCGTTTTGGCCCGTACCGTGCCGCCGCGCAGCCTTCCTTGAATTTGCACTTCTTCTCCTGCTTCCAAAGTGGAATGGATGCTGCCTTGGCCGCGAATCACAATTTTGCCGGTGGCGGAGAGGATGCTGTTTAGCGTATATGAGAGGTAAATATCGCCCCGTTGTTCAGCAGCCTTGTCAAATTTATTGCGCACTTGCAAGGCGTGGGAAACGGCGTCTTGTTGTTGTCTGCGGTCTGCCCACGACTGGGGTCGAAGGCTTTCTGCCAGGATAAGCGCTTCTTTTACAGCCGCATTTTTTTCCGGTGTTTTTACATCTGTTTGTAATAGTTCGGTTAGCTGCCGGAGCAGTTCGCCATATTGAGGAAACTTTATTGACAGCAGCTGGGCGGCAATCGTCGGAAACGGCAACATAGACAGTTGTCCGCGGTTATCTAACTGTTCCAAAACGGCGGAGAAGGAAGCCAGTTCCAAGATAATTTCAGTGATAATAGGGCTAATCTCCGGCCAGTTAGGCAGGTCAGCGCCGGCAGAGAGGCGGCAGGCGATCGCATTGCCTCTGATTTTCAGTGTATGGCCGGCTTTGATGCGGGCTTCGTTCGCATTGCCCAGTATGTCTACGCTGCCGCTTGCCAGAACAGAGACGTTCTCCAAAACACAGCCGGTAATAGTAATGTCTCCCTGGAAAGAGAGATGTCCCGCTTCAATGGTCAGGTCGCCTTTATGGATAAAGTTTGGCATTACTTGCAAGCGAAGCACTTTTCCCTCTCGCCTAAGATGAGGCCGCCCGTTGATTGCGGCCAGTACAGTAAGGCCATCTTCGCTTAGGACGGTACCGCTCATGGCACGCAACTGAAACTGGGGCAAAACCGGCGGTTTCAGCAGTTTGCCGAAAATGTCTTTTCCGGCAACGCCCGGATTGCCGGGATTTCTGGTAACAAGTCTATCTCCCGCCTTTACCCAAGGAATTTCAGCAGAGCGGTGCATGTCTTCGCGGATGGCAAAGGCAACTTCTTCTGAAAGGAGGCTTTCTGGCAAATGAAATGTCAGGTTGTCTGCAGTGCCTGGGGTTAAAGGCGTTCCTTTTGCCACGGTGACCGGTTTATTGCGTTCTGCTAAAGCTTGCCGGAGTGCCATCTCCCTGATACCATAACAGATGCCCGCTTTAGTCAGGGTATCAGCAATTTGAGCGGCTTCCACGTCAGCTTCTTGATTTACAGAAAGCGCTGCCAACATAGCGTTCGGGCTGATGGTAAGTGTCCACTGGTTATCCTGAGCCATAGACAGACCCCTCTCTTTCCCTGCAGCGGGACTTCGCTTCTGAAAATCCATCGGCGTGGGCGGGTATGAAACCCGCCCCTACAGGCTGCTGCACATCGGCGTGGGCGGGTGTGAAATACGCCTCAACGGCGAAACTTTGTTTATGGGCACACGCAAGCGCAAGGAGTCGCCTGATTGCGTTGTAATAGGATATAATTCGTCTGAAAATTTCATAATCCTGCTTAATTTTCCAATTTGCCTAAAAAGGTGAAAAATCTGGCGGTTAAACAGGAAATCAGCCGGCACTGGCGAAATATACAAAACCAAAGGTGGTGAGGTAATGAAAGAGGTGTTGTCTCAGTCGGAAATCGACTCTTTGATTCATGCGCTTTCAAAGGGTCAAATTGCCGAGGAAGCGGAAAACGGGAACTTTGCAGCCAGTGCCGTCAAATTGTACGATTTTCGGAGGCCCAATAAATTTTCAAAAGAACAGATGCGTACGCTGCAAGTCGTCCACGAAAACTTTGCGCGTGTTCTCGCCAATTTTTTGACGGCCTATCTGCGTACGCCTGTGCAGATCAAACTGGAATCTGTTTCGCAGGTGACATTTGAGGAGTTTATTTTTTCATTGCCCACCCCAACGTTGATGACCATTTTTAATGCGGCGGAAGAAATGGGCAGCGCCATGCTGGAGACGAACCCTCAATTTGTTTTTCCGATCATCGACCTGCTCTTCGGCGGAGAAGGAGAAACACCTAAGAAAATCCGTGAACTTACAGAGATTGAATTGACGGTGATGCGTCGAATCATGACAAAAATGATGGAAAATCTGCGTTACGCCTGGGAAGATATTGTGGCTTTGACGCCGCGGATTGAAAACATGGACACAAATCCGCAGTTTAACCAGATGATTGCTTCCAACGAAATAGTGGCCTTAATGACGCTGAGCACAAAAATTCGCAAGTCAGTAGGTTTGATCAATGTCTGCTTTCCGTTTATCACGTTAGAGCCTGTGATAGCCAACCTTACTGCGCAACATTGGTTCTCTGCCGCGCAGCGGGTAGGCAGCGTTGACAGCCGACTTGTGCAGGCAGGGCTTGAAACGGTAGAGGTGTCGTTAGCGGCAGTGCTTGGCGAAACGACAGTCAAGATGGAAGACTTTCTCCAGTTTGAAATAGGTGACATTATTCTCTTAGATCAACAGGTGGACAGCCCCATGTCTCTGCTCGTGGAGAATAAGCCAATGTTTCAGATTCAGGCCGGTGTCTCCATGGGGCGACGTGCAATACGTTTTCTTGCGGCGAAAGGGGAGAGGGTAAATGAGTAGTTCATTGCTTTCCCAAGCGGAAATAGATGCGCTTTTGTCCCAGATTCCTTCGTCAGCTAACGGGGAAAATCAGACCGGCAAGACTGAGTCAACACTGCCGCAGCAGCTTGCAAGCGAAAAAATAGTACCGCCCGGCAGTCATCCCAATTTGGCGCGAATTCTGGATATTCCGCTGCAGGTGAAGGTGACTTTGGGGCAAGGGCCTCGCTCTGTTAAAGATGTGCTGAGCCTGATGCCGGGTGCCATAGTCGAGTTTGAACGGAATGTGGCTGAACCGGTAGACATTACGTTAAACGGCAAGCTAATCGCCCGCGGTGAAGTAGTGGTGGTGGAGGAGCATTTTGGCGTGCGCATCACACAGATCATTAGTCCTCTGGAAAGAGTCAGAAAAATGGCTTAGCTATCCTGAAAATAGCCACTACAGTACCCTCTCTCATCCCAACAGTCCCCTCTCCCTGCGGGAGAGCAACCGGGCGAACACGCAGGTTCGCCCCTACAGCACCTTTCCCGGCTATTACCCTCTCCCGCGGGAGAGGTCTAGGGTGAGGGCAGAGGGAAGGATTATTTTCATTCTTCCGATGGTGCCGCAGGCGTCATGATTGGCTATCCACAGTCTTTTTTTTGAATTAGGCGTAAAAAGCAGAAAAACAGGCGCAGTAAGCCTGTTTTTCTGCTTTTAGTTGCCATTTCAGGCAGGAATATGTAAGCTATCGTCGAAATAAGGTGTAAACTAGGAAAGGCGGTTTGCCGTGAACAAACTCACAGCCATGCAGTTAGACGCGCTGGCGGAAAGCGGCAATATTTCCATGGGCTCTGCCGCCACAGCGCTGTCTCATCTTTTAGGCCACAAAGTCGAAATAACAACGCCGCGTTTATCATACACCACGTTCGAAAAAATCCGCGCGTCTTATCCGCTGCCTTGTATCTTAGTCCGTGTCCGTTACCATAAGGGACTGGAAGGCAGCAATTTGTTTATTCTTTCTGACCGAGATGCCGGGATGGTCGCTAACATGATGATGGGCGATCCGGATTTGCCGGTGCCGGATGAACTGGATGATTTGTATCTCAGCGCTGTAAGCGAAGCGATGAACCAAATGATGGGCTCTTCCGCCACGGCTATGTCGGAAATGTTCTGCCGTGTGGTCGATATTACGCCGCCGGAAATGGAATATGTAAATCTTGGCGTTGATATCCCAATCGGTGAACTTGCGGATGATTCCGAGGTCATTCAGATAGCCTTTGATTTGAAGGTGGGAGACTATATTTCCAGTCAGATGCTGCAAATTCTGACGCTGGATTTTGCTAAGCAACTGGTGGATGAACTTTTGCGTGTCATCGGCGGGGAAAGGTTGCCTGATGAGCCGGCTCTTTCAGCCGATGAAGCTGATACATTGGCTGAGATCGGCAACATTTTCATGGGTTCAGCCGCCACGGCGCTTTCTGAGCTATTGGCTAAGCAGGTCAAGATTACTACCCCCCGGGTCTCGATGAGTACGCTGCGTCAAATACGGGAACAGTTTCCGGAGCCTTGTGTAGTAGTTACTGTGGAGTATCTGCAGGGGCTGGCGGGAGATAATTTGCTGATTATCAGCCGCCGGGATGCAGCTGTCATTGCGGCGCTGATGATGGACGAGGAAGCAGATAGCCCCGCCGACCTAGATGAGATCAGAATTAGCGCTGTGAGTGAAGCGATGAATCAGATGGCGGGCGCCGCTTGTACCGCACTGGCTGAAATCTTTTATCGCCATATCGAGATTTCCCCGCCGCAGACAGAATGCCGTGCGCTCAGCGAGGACGCTAGCGCGGAAAAAAATTTAGACGAACTGCTGGTAAAACTCTCTTTCCGTCTGCGCGTAAACGGCTTGATTGATAGTGAAATTGTGCAATTGATTCCTTTTGTTTTTGCCCGGGAGATGGTGAGGGGTCTGCTGGAGGCCATGGGAGGTCAGGAAGCGCCGTTGCTTCAGTCTGACTTTGAACCGTTTCTGGAATCCCCGGCAGAGCCGTTTCTGGCTCCGCTGGATTGTGAACCGGTTTTGGCCGCAGGGGTGCTGAACTGGCAGCAAGAAGCTGTGGGGACACGTAACCAAGAAGGGACGGTGCAGTTAGATTTAATCCGGGATATTCCTGTGCTGGTTACAGGGCTACTGGGACGTCGAACGGTGAAATTAAAAGAATTAATGGCTGTGACAGCCGGGTCTGTGCTGGAGCTGGAGAACACTGCGGATGTTCCCGTCGATATTCTGGCTAACGGGACACTGGTTGCCAGAGGTGAAGTTGTCGTTTATAATAACCGCTTTGGCATTAAGATCACTGATATTATTGAACCATGGCAAAGAAATTGAAACAAGAAGGAGGTTGTCTGCATGAGCAGCCTGATGAACAAAACGGAAGAGCAGCCCCAGGAAGAACTGCAATTGGTAGCTTTTTTTCTGCAGGGTGAAGAATTTGCTGTGGATATCCAAAGGGTACGGGAAGTATTGAAGCTGCCTCCGATTACGCCGCTACCGCAATCGTTGGACTTTATTGAGGGTGTCATTAATTTGCGGGGCGAAGTTATCCCTGTGATCGATCTGCGCAAGCGGTTCCGTCTGGCGGATGCGGCGAAAAGCGAGAAAGCGCGCATCATTATTGTGGAGATTGATGAAGGCATGGTTGGCCTGATTGTAGATTCGGTTACGGAGGTGCTCCATCTCAATCCCTCCGCAATTGAGCCGCCGCCGCGCCGGCTTGCCGGCACGAGAACCGAGTTTATTTCCGGTGTAGGCAAGCTGGGAGACCGTCTGATCATTATTTTGCATCTGGAAAAAATTCTTTCTGCCGAGGAACAGTTGGAGATGGAGCATTTGCAGCTGGCGGAACCGGAGAGATTAGCCCTAAACAGATAGACTGAGGTGAAGAGATGGATACCAGCGAATATCGAGATCTCTTTCTGGCGGAAGCCAGGGAATATTTGCAAGGATTAAATATTGCTCTCTTGGAATTGGAGAGTAACCCTGCAAACAGGGAAGTTTTGCAGGAAATGTTTCGGGCAGCCCACAGTCTTAAAGGGATGTCTGCCACCATGGGTTATCAACAGCTAGCCAATTTGACGCACCAGATGGAGAATGTGTTGGATTTTTTGCGGCAGGGCACATTGCGTGCCGATAGGGATGTGGCTAATATACTCTTTGAGTCACTGGATTTGCTGGAGCTGTTGTTGGGGCGCCTTGATGAACCAGCGGCCTGCTTGGAGCAGGTGGATAGAGTGGTCGGCAAACTTCGTGCTGCTTGTGATGGGAGTATGGAGGAAGATGGATTGGCCGAAAATACCGCTGGTGCGGATACTCTGTTGCTGGATGAATTTGAGAAGGAAATGCTCAGGGCGGGCTGCGCCAGCGGCGAGCGCGCCAGGCATCTGGAAGTGGTTTTGGACGCCTCCTGTCTGCTTAAATCTGTGCGAGCCTACATGGTCTTTAAGTTGTTGGAAAAGTTTGGTCATCTAGTCAAGGCTGTGCCGGGCACGCAGGAGTTGGAGGAGGAACAGTTTGAAGACCGGTTTCAACTGGTTATCCTTACGCAGGCCGCAGATGAAACTATCCGGGCGGAGTTGCTGCAGATTGCGGAAGTGGCAAATGTGCTGGTGCGGGACGTGCCGGAAATGGATGGAACTTCCGCCAGTCTGGAGCCGGTGGTAACACGGAAGGTGGAACTGGTATCAGAGGCAGCCATCGTCCAGGATGAGGCAAACGGGGAGCGCAAGAATATCCGCCGCTCAGCAGAAAAAACTATTCGGGTGGAAACAGACAAGCTGGACAAGCTGATTAACTTAGTAGGAGAATTGGTTGTAAACCGTACACGAGTGGTGGAACTTGGCAGGATTGATGTGGCGGCTGAATTGGTCAGTGCGGTGGAACAGTTGGACAGAATTACTACTGATTTGCAAAGTGCGGTAATGAAACTGCGCATGGTGCCGATTAAACAGGTGTTTGACCGTTTCCCGCGGATGGTTCGGGATTTAAGTCAGGAAAAAGGCAAAAAAGTTAACTTGGAAGTCCGCGGCGAGGAAACGGAGTTGGATCGGTCTATTGTTAACCAGATTGGCGACCCTCTCGTTCATTTATTGCGCAACTCGGTGGACCATGGGATTGAACCGCCCGGGGAGCGGGTGCAAAACGGCAAGCCTGAGGAAGGAACCATCATCCTGGAAGCACGGCACGAAGGCTCTTATGTGTTAATTCGCGTCAGTGACGATGGGCGCGGGATTGCCACGGGTGAAATGCTGCAAAAAGCAGTGCAGAAGGGTTTGCTCAGCAGTGCGGAAGCACAAAGAATGAGCGATGAAGAAACGTTGCGGCTGATTTTTAGGAACGGTTTTTCTACTGCGGAACAGGTAACCGATATTTCCGGGCGAGGCGTGGGGATGGATGCGGTAAAAACAGTGATCGAAAGCATGAACGGCAGCGTTGAAATTAAGACCAGTCCGGGAGAAGGAACACGTTTTTATGTGCGGCTGCCGCTTACCTTAGCTATTATCAAAGCTTTGTTGGTGGAAGTTGCGGGCGAGATTTATGCCATACCTATTGAGGCAATCCGGGAAAATCTGTACGTGGCACACCAAGACATCAAGACTATCCGGGGAGAGAAAGTTATTAATGTACGCAGTGAAGTGCTGCCGCTGATTTATCTGGGTGAAATGTTGGGTATGAAAACCGGCAGCAGTGAAGAAATTCTTTCAGTGGTAGTAGTAGAAGCCGCAGACCGCAAAACCGGACTGGTCGTAGATGTCTTGCTGGGACAACAAGAAATCGTTATTAAGTCGCTAAGCAGGGCAGTGGAAGGAATTCGTGGCGTGGCGGGAGCTACGGTGCTGGGCAACGGGCGTGTCGCACTGATTTTGGACGTTTCCAGCCTGATCTGAAATTTGCTGGCTAAAGCTGACAAGTCTGACATGGTTGGACAGAATAAAAGGATTTTTTCCAAACAACTATGGGGGCAGGTTTTTGTAAAGACAGTAGAGCAAAGGAGGGATTGCAGTGGGCAGACAGGTATTGATTACAGACGATACGGCGTTTATGCGGATGACATTGAAAAACATTTTGGAAAAAAATGGTTATCAGGTTGTGGGTGAGGCTGAGGACGGTCAGGTTGCCGTCGATAAGTACATGGAGCTTCGTCCGGATTTGGTAACGATGGATATCACCATGCCGCGGATGGACGGCATCACCGCCATTAAGAAAATCATCGAGGCAGATCCGGAAGCTAAAATTGTAGTTTGCAGCGCGATGGGGCAAAAGGCGCTGGTGATTGAAGCGTTGAGCGCAGGGGCAAAGGATTTTATTGTTAAACCTTTTCAGGCAGAACGGATTATCAATGCAGTCCAGAAAGTTATCGGTTAAATATGGTAAAACGAATAGAGGTGAATAGGGTGCCTGAATTGCCAATTAGCGAGGAGTTTAAGCTTGATGTCTTAAAGGAAATGGGCAATATCGGGGCAGGCAATGCTACAACCGCTTTGTCCACCCTTTTAAATTATGAACGGGTGAATATGCATGTTCCGGAAGTCGACCTTTGTCCGCTGGTGGATATTCCGGATTTGATGGGCGGTGCGGAGAAGTCTGTTATCGGTATTTATATTAGAGTGTTTAGTGAAGTATCATTTTATGCCGTTTTCTTAATTGATTTCGAGAGCGCTCAAACTCTTGTGGCAAGCCTCACAGGAAAGAAATATCCCGTTATGGAAGAAATGGGCCGCTCAGTATTGCTGGAAGTCGGCAATATTGTGACGGCATCATATTTAAACGCCCTTTCCCATTTGACTAATTTGACATTTCTGCCGGAGCCACCTTTGTTAGTAGTCGATATGGCGGGGGCAATTCTTGGTACTGTGCTGGCTGAAACAAATGTGGCCGAAGACTATATCTTGGTGCTGAAGACAGCCTTTGTAACCGCAGCGGGGGACATTGAAGGCAATTTTCTGATCATTCCTGATCAGAATACTTTGGATATTATCGTCAGATTGCTGGTAAACGGAGCGTGCCAATGAACGAACAAATCCGGGTAAAAATTGCCGATTATGCCGTCAAAAAAGAAGAGGGAATGTTAATTACAGTAGGATTAGGCTCATGCGTGGGTGTAGCACTATACGACTCTTTTGCCAAGGTTGCGGGTTTGGCGCATATCCTCCTTTCAGACAGCACGCTGTTTAAAACGCCCTCTAATCCTGCCAAATTTGCAGATACGGCAATTCCCCTACTCTTGGAGCAGATGATTTGCATCGGAGCGAAGCCCACTCGGCTGAAGGCCAAAATTGCCGGCGGAAGCCAGCTTTTTTCTTTTGAGAGGAGCATGACTTCCGTGGGTGAAAAAAATATCTGTGCTGTGCGTAATGTGTTGGCTCTCCTGCGTATACCGATCACCGGGGAAGAGGTCGGCGGCAGTGTGGGTCGAACGATGAAACTGTTTGTTCAACACGGAAAAGTAGTGATCTCTACCGTTGGTTTAGAGGAGAGGGAAATCTGAGGTAGGAGAATGTCATGGAACAGATAAAAGTATTAGTGGTGGACGACTCAGCGCTGATGAGAAAAATCGTTAGTGATATCTTTTCCGCCGACGCTCGCTTTGCCGTGGTAGACACAGCCCGGGACGGGATTGATGCGCTGGAAAAAATGGTCAAGCTAAATCCTGATCTGATTACATTGGATGTGGAGATGCCTCGTCTCGACGGGCTGCAGACGTTAAAAGAAATTGTCCGCCGCCATAAAGCTCCTGTGATTATGTTATCAAGCCTTACTAAGAGAGGAAGCCATGTGACCATGGAAGCGCTCTCCATTGGGGCGGTCGATTTTATTGCCAAACCGGATAAGCTTTCCACTGAGGGCAAGGCTGAACTCCAAAGGGAGTTGCTCTTAAAAGCTGCTGTGGCCACCAGTTTACGTGTACAGGTTGCGCCATTGCCGGCAGAGCGGCCTGCCATGGCAGTTAAGCCAGCATTGTCCCGGCAACCCGGAACGAAAGCAGTGGCAATTGGTGCGTCTACGGGCGGTCCCCGCGCCTTGGAAGCCATTCTTCTCTCGTTGCCCGGCAATTTGCCGGCTACCGTTTTTGTTACGCAGCACATGCCCCCTAAGTTTACTCAGGCCTTAGCGGAGAGGCTGAACAAATCCTCTGCAATCCGCATTAAAGAAGCTGAAGATGGTGAGCCGGTGCTGACTGGGGTCGTTTATTTGGCGCCGGGTAATTTTCATATGGAGATAACTGCAGATAAAAAAATTCGCTTGACCCAGGATCCGCCGGTTGAGCATGTCCGGCCGTCAGTGACGGTGATGATGTTATCTGTAGCCTTAGTTTACGGCAAAGAAAGCGTGGGCGTTATCTTAACAGGCATGGGTAAAGACGGCGCAGCGGGGATGGCGGAGATAAAAAAACGTGGTGGGCATACCTTAGCTCAGGATGAGGCCTCGGCAGTGATTTTCAGCATGCCAAAGGCGGCAATCCAAGCAGGGACGGTCGAGCGGGTTCTGTCATTGGAGGAGATAGCCGGAGCCATAACTGCTCTGTGCGGGGGGAATGCAGATGGTCAAGGCCATGGATTATGAGCAGTTTAAAGAAAAGGTGAAAGTTCGCATTGGCCTGGATTTGAGCAGTTACAAAGAGCAACAGATGAAACGCCGGATTCACCAATTGATGCAGCGCCATCACGTTGAAGATTATCCTGCTTTTCTTGCTCTCCTTGATTGCGACCGTTCAATTCTCGCGCAATTTACAGACTATCTGACAATAAACACGTCGCAATTTTTTCGTGACTTAGCAGTATATAAGGCACTGGAAACACAGGTGTTGCCGGAATTAATCCGCAAAGGAGAATTGCTGAAAATTTGGAGTGCCGGTTGTTCGGTCGGTGCTGAACCTTATTCTTTGGCGATGCTGTTGAAAGAATTGGATCCATCCGGTAGGTGGAGGATACTCGCGACAGATTTTGACGCCAATATCCTCGCTAAAGCGCAAGAGGGAAAGTATGCGGAGAATATTTTGGCGACCCTTCCTGCGCGTTTTCGCCAACGCTATTTTAGTGAGCAGGATGGCAACTTTTGTTTGGATAGTCAGCTTAAATCGCTCGTCCAATTTCGGCGGCAAAATCTATTAAGCGATAGTTTTGAAACTGCTTGTGACCTAATTCTCTGCCGCAATGTTTTTATCTATTTTACGGTAGAAACTCAGGAAGAGTTGATTCAACGCTTTTCCCAGTCACTGAAAGCCGAAGGCTGGTTTGTGATTGGTTGCGCTGAAATGATTACCAGTCCTGCCCGCTTTGGTTTGGAAAAAATACAGCCTGCTATTTATCGTAAAATGAAATAGGCACCTGCAGCAGGAATGATTGCCAATGCGGCGAATTTATGCAGACAGTGCACGAAAGGAGGAATTTTCCGTGAAGGTCAAACAAATCTCCGTGTTCTTGGAGAATAAATCCGGCCGCCTTGCCCAGGTAACAAGAGTTTTAGGAGACAATGAGATAAACATTCGTGCTCTTTCCATTGCCGATACGACTGACTTTGGCATTTTACGTTTAATTGTTGACAAGCCGGAGGAAGCAAACCGCATTTTGCAAGCCGAGGGTTTTATGGTGAGCGAAACGTCCGTTATTGCGGTGCAGGTTCCCGATCGTCCAGGCGGCTTAGCAGATATTTTGGCAGCTTTGGGGCTGGCGGGAATTAATATTGAATATCTTTATGCGTTTATCGGTCAAAGCTCAGACGAAGCACAGGTCATCTTCCGCGTGGATGACTGCGACAAAGCGATTCACGTTTTGCAAGAACGAAAAATATAGCTGTCTTTAACTTGTGATAATGTCACCTCGTAATTAACTTGATTAAAATGTCACAATGATGAGACATTGAAGCATTCTGGGCAATGTCGCCTTCCTCAAATGCTACGCTCGCACGTTTTCGCAGCTACGAACTGCCTTCTCGCTAACATGCCAAACCCTCTGGGCTTACTGCATGTGAACCATTGGCATGTCTTAACGCTGCGAATTCCCGTTCGCTAAACGCTGCTGACACTTAACGCTCGCTTCCGCATTCTGTGAAAGTCTACAATATCTGCAAGGGTTTAGAGCAACCGCAAGTGGCATGGGTGTCTACCCAGAAAATAGCTAACTAGTTTTTAAGTGACATTTTGTCAAGTTAAGAACGAAAAATGTAGCTTGCTTTCGAGCGCACTTTTTGCTATAATGACTATCAAGTTTTAAATTTTTGACACTTAGTTTGCATTCAGCCCATATATTGAAAATAAAAGCGAAGATGGGGATAAAGCCTGCACCGACCGACAGAGAGGGAACTGAAAGCTGAGAAGTTCCTCGGGATCGTCAAAGGTAAGCCACCCCGGAGCTGCCTGCTGAAAATTAGTAAGCGGGGCCGGTGCTGCCGTTATCCAGAAAGCTTGTGCTTGAGTGACCGGAAATTCCGGTAATCAGAGTGGTACCACGGGGTCTAGCACCCGTCTCTGCCTATTTAGAGACGGGTGTTGTTTTTTTTACCAACATAAAACGGAGGTGCAAGCAATGCTTTTTGAACAAATGTATGCCGATCGGGCGAAATTGATGAAGACATCAGAAATTCGCGAATTCTTTAAACTGACCGAGCAACCGGACGTAATGTCTTTTGCGGGTGGTTTTCCCAGTGCGGAATTTTTTCCCATGGGCAAAATTGCTGAAGTGATGCGTGAGCTGATTGACGAGGAGGGCAAATCTGCGCTTCAATATGGGCCCACTGAAGGGAATCTTGAGCTGCGCAAATATTTAGCCGAGAAGATGACTGGCGAAGGCATGCCTTCCGGCGTTGATAATCTGCTGATCACAAACGGTTCCCAACAAGGGATGGACCTTTTGGCAAAAGTATTCGTTAATCCAGGCGATTTGGTTATTGTAGAAGAGCCAGGGTACGTAGGCGGCTTAGGCGCCATTCATAATTACCAAGGCGACCGTCTGGCCATCCCCCTTGATGCAGAAGGAATCCGCACTGACCTTCTGGCTGTCAGGCTGCGCAAGCTGCAAATGGAAGGTCGGACGCCTAAGTTTGCCTACCTGGTTCCCAATTTTCAGAATCCTACCGGGATTTCCATGTCGCTTGAGCGTCGCATAAAGATGTTGGAACTGGCTCGCGAGTACAACTTTATAATTATTGAAGACAATCCCTATGGAGAAATCCGCTTTGAAGGTGAACCGGTTCGGAGCATTAAATCCATGGATACTGAGGGTCGAGTGATCTATCTAGGCTCCTTCTCCAAAACTTTTATTCCCGGTATTCGCGTGGGCTGGATTGTGGCGGAAGAAACACTGATCCAGAAAATTGCCTGTGCGAAACAGGCCACAGACCTTTGCTCCAACTCTCTCGGTCAGAGAATGGCCTGCCGCTTTGCTGCCAGCGGCTATATCGAGCAACATGTCTCTTCCTTGATTTCCCTTTACAAGGCTAAACGCGACTTAATGCTTTCCTGTTTTGAGCAGTATTTTCCCCAAGGTGTAACTTGGACACGGCCCGAGGGCGGATTTTTTGTCTGGGTGACTTTGCCGGAAGGGATGAGTGCCCGTGAAGTGCTGTTGAAGGCCGTGGAGCGCAAAGTGGCTTATGTGGACGGAGCCGGCTTTTTCGTCAATAGCAACGGAAAAAATACTGCCCGTTTTGCCTTTTCCGAGGCTAGCGAAGAAAAAATCGCGCGTGGTATGAAAATACTGGGAGAGCTGATGCACCAGGAAATGGCTGTTTTTAATAAGGTGAGATCTGCTTAAACGCTACCAAACAAAAAATTTTGGACTTGTAGCAGTCAGAATAAAAGCGGGGTATTTTTTGATTGCTTTAGGTTAAGAATACAAGCAATCAACCAATCTTTTTTAGGGAACGGTGCAGATATAATGAGTGACAGGTTTACAGTCGGATTTATCGCTGGACTTACTGCCGGCATAGCTTATCTTTCATGGAGCCTTTTCTCGCGACATGTTCTGGGATTTGCTAAGTTAAGTATTGCAGAATATAGCGCGGCTCTGACTTTCAACAGATCTCCGCATGAGCTGGGAGCCATTCACTTGGTCTGGGGAGGAGTTGCCGCACTTTGCTTTGCTATAGCGATAGGCATAATCTTCTCATTTCTTCTCCTGCTAATTGACTATCAGCAGTTTTATTTGAAAGCTATCATCTACAGTTGGGCGGCTTGGTATATCCTTATCGACATACTAATTATTCGACTGACTGACGCAAAGCTGCAAGTAGCTATCGAAACTGCGATTTCCGCATCAATTAACGCGACTCTTTATGGAGCCATCTTGGCGTTTGTTTATCTTGAGATTGGCGGTGGATTGAGAGTTAGAGTTGAGCGAGAGAATCCTTAGTCCGTTTTTAACCTCGTTTTTAACCACTTGCTTTTGGCACCCCTTTTCGGCTATAATAATAAAAAACGAGGGCGGAATTCTCGCCCTCATATATGTGCTGGTGTGGCTCAATGGCAGAGCAGCGGTATCGTAAACCGCAGGTTGGAGGTTCAATTCCTCTCACCAGCTCCAATAAAAAATCCCTTGTTTAGGGGGCTTCTGGCGTTTGCCAGAAGCCCCTTTTGCTGTGCGCGGCATATATTGAATAGCGGGAAATCTTCGCTATCACAAGCGCTAGAGGAGGAAATAACGGTGAAAATAATCGAAAGCAATTTGGTGTTCACTCCTGGCAGAGTAGAAAGGCGTTTGTCGGCAAGGGACTTCACGCAGCGCATCGCCATTCATCACACCGCGTCAGGCGATGTTTCTGCCGAAACAGTCCATGGCTGGCATCGCAACCGCGGTTGGATGGGGATTGGTTATCACTACCTTGTCCGGCAGGCTGGCGAAATTGAGCGAGGTAGGGCGGAAGAGTTGCGGGGCATTCATGCTCCGGCCGCTAACGCAAACAGTATTGCTATTGCCCTGGCAGGCAATTTTGAGCTTCGCCCACCCACCGTCATCCAGCTGGACGCACTCGTCTGGTTGATTCGTGAGCTTCGCTCCCGGTATGGCGAACTCACGCTGGTCAGACACCTTGACTTACAGGCAACCTCGTGCCCCGGGCGGCTTTTCCCCTGGGAACAACTGCAAAGACGTCTTCAACAGCGCACTCATCTGGTTGTGAGAGGAGATACGCTCTTTAGTTTGGCGCGAAGGTACAGCGTGCAGTTGAGCAACTGCGTGAGTGGAACATTTGCCGTCGGGTGTGATTCGCGTGGGACAGTTGCTCGTTATTTCGCAAAATAGATAAAGAGATTTGCTGTTTAGCGCTCGGCCGGTGGTTGGAAGACAAAAATTATAAAAGATAAAAAATATTTCAGAATTTTTTTAAAGCAGTATAGACAAAATATTTGCAACATGTTAAAATTATAACAAGCAAAGTTTTTAATTTACAATTAAACTTTTGGTGTGATGTTCTGCACTACAAGGCTTCATGAATGGGGCGACTGGCTTGAGCAATGCTCACTTTTTCAATTGAGAAAATTTTCAGGGGCATAATTGTCTCAGCAATTGGGAAAATAGTTGGCAGTGGCATAAATAACTGACAAAGGAGGTACGCAGCATGGCAATTCAGCAGATTTATGTCCTTTCCGATGCGAGGGACGAACTCCTACGCGAGTTTATGCTGGCCTCAGGGGCTTATAAAGCAGAAATCCTGGCCAAAATTATTGATTTAGATGAAGAAATAGAAGAAAGAAAAAATTAACCGGCGAAAGCCACGGCTCAATAGAGAAACTAATAGAGAAACTTATTGAACCATACCCTAAACTGATACGGGAATAATAAAAACGAGGCACTTCATAATGAAGTGCCTCGTTTGCGCTTCAATGTATATGATTTATTCTTATAGATAAACAAGACGAAATGCACTTTTGGCAAGGAAATTATCCGCTTTTCCTGAGTATCGGAGAAGGCGAATAAGATAAAAGATTGACGAATCGTGAAGGAGTATCTACAATTACAGATAATATATCTAAAGCAGAAAGAGAAAGGGTGGGGGTCATGATCGACTTGTCAAATGGAGAATTGCTGCTGCGCTTGGTCCTAGCCGGCATTTTGGGAGGAGCAGTCGGTTTTGAAAGGGAACGCCATAACCGTCCTGCCGGGTTACGTACTCATATTTTAGTCTGCCTAGGCTCTGCCCTTGTGATGATCGTATCTGTTGAGGGTTTTAGCGGTGCTTTGGGCCCGCGGGGAGATCAGGCACGGCTTGCTGCACAGGTTGTGAGTGGAATCGGTTTCCTCGGCGCGGGTACAATCATGCGGCAGGGCAGCTCTGTGCGAGGGCTTACGACGGCAGCCAGCCTCTGGGTTGTGGCTGCAGTAGGCTTGGCTACAGGTATCGGTTTGTATCTGGCGGCAATTTCAACTACGGCTTTAATTTTAATCAGTCTGTTTTCGCTCTCCAAGGTTGAAGAGCGGATGGCAAAAGATCGTTCACGGAAGTCGCTCTGGCTGAGAGCCGTAGATCAGCCGGGTTTGTTGGGCCGTGTGGGTACCGTTTTGGGAGAGCACAATGTAGGGATCACAAATGTTAATCTCTCGGAGTCCAATTTTATGGAGGCATATAATACACAAACGGTAGTCATAGAAATGCAGGTCAATGTGCCGGTGGACTTTCGTTCGCGCAGGCTGATGGAGCACCTGCTGCGCATTCCCGGGATGCTGGAAGTTTCCTGGGAAGGGGAAGATACAGGTGTGTGTGAGTTGCCGCAAACTTGAACTGTTAGAATTAGGTTTAGGCAACAAAACTAAGGAAAACAGCAACCTAGTATTTAAAAACGTGCTTAGGCACGTTTTTTTTGGCGGCAGCCCCTAGCGGACAAGAAAAACGCATCTTTGGATAAAACGCGAAGCGTTTTTCTTGTTGTCGTGCAGGAAAGCAGCTCGTTTCGCAAGACAAGGTGTAAAAAAATAAGCTAATATGAGCAAGATAGTTATATTGGCTGAAAATAGTAAGCTAGGCGGCGTATAGAGCAGTTCTGATTATTGAGTGATTCTTAGGAAAAAGCTATAATGGTAATATAGTCAGTGAAGGTCAAAGAGGGGTTAGCGATGAGTAATTTGGCCGGCAGTATTGAACTATATATTAGGCGGCTGTTAGCTGCCAGCCCAAACGCCGCTATTCACCTGCAACGGAAAGAATTAGCAGAGCACTTTGCCTGCGTTCCGTCCCAGATAAATTATGTCCTTTCTACTCGTTTCACTCCTGAGCGCGGCTATCTGGTGGAAAGTCGGCGCGGTGGCGGCGGATACCTGCGTATCCGCAAGTTGGATTTGAATCGCGACAAAGTGCTTCAACTGCTGGAGTTGCGCCAGAGCCTAACTGGCCAAAATCTTTCATTGCAAAAAGCGACTGATTTTGTCTGCCGCTTGGTAGAAGCGCGACTGGTGACTCGTCGTGAGGGACTGCTCATGAATGCTGTCATTAGCCTGGAACAGCAAAAGAGGGATGATGCGCTGGAAATAGTGCGTGGGCTTATGCTCGCCCGCATGATCGAAGTCTTATTGCATGAAATTTGACAGGAGGCGGTAAGGATGTTATGCAATGAATGCAAGAAAAGACAGGCAAAGGTCCACTTAACATACATTATAGATCATGAACAGACTGTGCAGCATCTCTGTGAACAGTGCGCGCGGGAAAAGGGAGATTTTCAGTTTGATTCGCAGCCTCCCTTTTCTATTCACAATCTGCTGACAGGCCTGATGAATCTAGATGCCCAGCCGGCGGCGCAAGTGATGGGACATGCGGTAAAGATGCAGTGTGAAAACTGCGGCCTTACCTATGCTCAGTTTGCTCAGATTGGACGATTTGGCTGCAGCTCTTGCTACCAGACTTTCGCCGACCGATTGGCTCCCTTGATGCGACGCATTCATGGCTCGACACAGCATGTTGGCAAAGTGCCTGCCAGGGCTGGCGGTTCAATTAAGCTGCAAAGGAGTATTGAGGAAATGAGAGAGTACCTGCAAAGCCTAGTTGAGCTGGAGGAGTTTGAACAGGCGGCACAGGTGCGTGATAAAATCCGCGAGTTGGAAGCCTGTGCCCAAAATGGGGGTGATGACCATGAAGAGCGCTGAAGGTGTCGGTTTGCAAAGTAGCAAATGGATGAGCGGTTTGGGACCTGACGGAGAAATTGTGATGAGTAGCCGCGTTCGCCTAGCCAGAAATATTCAGCAATTTCCTGTTCCTTTTCTGGCTGCCGACAGTCAATTAAGCAGAGTTACGGAGCAAGTGCTGGCAGCAAGCTGTTTACTGCGGGAGCAAATGGGCGATCTGAATTTTTTGCGGATGGATCATCTCGAGCCACTACAAAGACAGGTTCTAGTTGAAAAGCATTTGATTAGCCCACTGTTAATCAAGGAACCGCACAATTCTGCAGTTTTATTACGCGGCGACGAGGCTATCAGTATTATGGTGAATGAAGAAGACCACCTGCGGATTCAGTGTCTATTGCCCGGACTCCAGTTGGAGATGGCGCTGGAGGAAGCAAACTGTTGCGATGATTTGCTGGAAGCCAGCCTGGATTATGCTTATGATGGGCAATGGGGCTTTCTGACTACCTGCCCTACTAATGCGGGAACAGGACTGCGAGCATCAGTCATGGTTCACCTCCCGGCATTGGTATTGACAAAGCAGATTAATAGGGTACTCTCTGCCATTGCGCAAGTAGGGTTGGCAGTGCGTGGGATGTATGGTGAGGGGTCAGAGGTTGCGGGAAATCTTGTCCAGATTTCCAACCAGATTACACTGGGGCAAAGTGAAGATGAAATTGTTAAGAATCTCTCTGGTGTGACGCGGCAAGTTGTCGAACAGGAAGCGCAGGCACGCCAGATTCTTTTAAATGAGAGTCGCGATCGGATTTGTGACCGCGTTAACAGAGCCTTTGGAATTCTGAAGCACTCTTGGCTGATGTCGTCTCAGGAAGCAATGCAGCTTTTATCCGATGTGCGTTTAGGCGTTGATTTAGGCTTGATCAGAGAAGTGCCAGGCACCATTTTAAAGGAACTTATGGTGCTCTTGCGGCCGGCCTGCCTGCAATTGGAGGCCGGCCACGCCCTAGAAGGCATGGAGCGTGAACGGGAGCGAGCCCGTTTGATTAGCAGCCGGCTCATGCCGCAGGAAGATGCGGAATAAACGGAAGGAGGAAATGAAATGTTTATGTTTGGCCGGTTTACCGAAAGAGCGCAAAAGGTTTTAGTGCTTGCTCAGGACGAAGCTAAGCGGTTTCATCATAGTTTTGTGGGCACAGAGCATATACTGCTGGGCTTAGTTAGAGAAGGGGAAGGAATTGCGGCTAAAGTCCTCTTATCATTAGGGGTGGAGCTTGACAGTGTCCGTTCCGAAATTGAGAAATTGATCGGCAAAGGTGATCAGCGCTCCGCACCGCAGGGGGTGAACTATACTCCGCGCGCCAAAAAGGTGATAGAATTGGCGATTGAAGAAGGACAAAGCCTAGGGCACAATTATGTGGGCACAGAGCATTTGCTGCTAGGCCTGATTCGGGAAGGCGAGGGAATTGCGGCGCAGGTACTGACAAATCTGGGGGTGGATCTGACCCGTGGCCGCAAATCGGTTCTTGCGTTGCTAGGCAGCGGGGATGAGGCGCGGCTCCAGGAAGAAAGCACTAACCGCACTTCCGCGACGCCTACAGTCGACCAGTTTGGCAGGGATTTAACTAAACTGGCTAAAGAGGGAAAGCTGGACCCTGTCATTGGGCGAGAGATGGAGATTGAACGGGTGATTCAGGTTTTATCCCGCCGGACAAAGAACAATCCTTGCCTGATTGGGGAGCCAGGCGTGGGGAAAACCGCTATTGCTGAAGGGTTGGCGCAACGGATTATTGAGGTGCGTGTTCCGGAAACACTGAAAGATAAACGGGTAGTTACGCTGGAGTTGGCTGCGGTGGTGGCAGGCACAAAATACCGCGGCGAGTTTGAGGAGCGGCTGCGCAAGCTAATGGAAGAATTGCGCTCCGCCGGTAATGTGATCGTCTTTATTGATGAGCTCCATACCTTAATAGGCGCTGGGGCTGCTGAAGGTGCCATCGATGCTTCCAATATCTTAAAGCCGGCGCTGGCTCGCGGCGAAATGCAGGCGATCGGTGCCACCACTTTGGATGAATACAGAAAGCATATTGAGCGTGATCCGGCACTAGAGCGCCGCTTCCAACCGATAACTGTGGGTGAGCCCACAAAAGAGGAGTCGCTGGAAATCCTTAAAGGACTTCGTGACCGCTACGAAGCTCACCATCGGGTAAAAATTACGGATGAAGCGCTAAATGCGGCGGTCGCCTTGGCGGATCGCTACATTAGCGACCGTTTTTTGCCGGACAAAGCTATTGACTTAATTGATGAGGCGGCATCTCGGGTTAGGATGAAGGCTTACACTGCTCCGCCCGACTTAAAAGAGCTGGAGGCTAAGGTAGAGACGCTGCGCAACGAAAAGGAAGCGGCCGTCCGCGGCCAGGAATTCGAGCTGGCAGCTAAGCTGCGGGACAAAGAGCATCTGATGAAGGAAGAACTGCAGAATTTGAAGAGATCATGGGAACAGCGTAAATCAAGCGATACCCGCTCTGTGCTCACTGAGGATATTGCCCAAATTGTGGCGGCTTGGACTGGTATTCCGGTAAAGCGGCTGGAAGAAGAAGAAACGGAAAGACTTTTAAACATGGAGTCGATTCTTCACCAGCGGGTGATTGGCCAAGATGAAGCTGTAAAAGCAGTTTCGCGAGCCATTCGCCGAGCGCGCGCCGGGCTGAAGAGTCCTAAGCGGCCCATCGGCTCATTTATCTTCCTAGGTCCCACCGGTGTGGGTAAAACGGAATTAGCCCGAGCGTTGGCAGAGAGTCTCTTTGGCGATGAAGATGCCATGACTAGCTTGGATATGTCTGAGTATATGGAAAAGCATACTACATCTCGCCTGGTCGGCGCGCCTCCGGGTTATGTGGGTTATGATGAGGGAGGCCAGCTGACGGAAAAAGTGCGGCGCAAGCCCTATTCTGTCATTCTCTTTGATGAAATTGAAAAAGCGCACCCGGAAGTGTTTAATGTGTTGTTGCAGGTGCTGGAAGACGGGCGCCTTACTGATAGCAAGGGGCGCACCGTCGATTTCCGCAACGCCGTAATCATCATGACGTCCAACGTGGGTGCCACCGAACTGAAAAAACAGGCCACCATGGGTTTTAGGGCAGGGGACAGGGAAAAGACTTACGAGGATATGAAGAGCAAGGTGATGGATGAATTGAAGCGATCCTTCCGTCCTGAATTCCTTAACCGCATCGATGAAGTAATCGTCTTTCATCCATTGTCAGAAGAGCACTTAACGGAAATTGTGGATTTGATGCTGTTTGAGCTAGGCGGGCGCCTGAGCGACTATAAGATGGTGCTAGAAGTCAGTTCAGACGCCAAGGCATTGCTGGCAAAAGAAGGATATGACCCCACTTATGGAGCAAGGCCGTTGCGCAGAGTGCTGCAAAAGCGGATTGAGGACGAAGTTTCGGAGAGAATATTGCGCGGTGAATTTATCCAAAATGATACGATCTTAGTGGATGCGGCAGACGGGCGGCTGATTTTTGCTAAGGCTGAACCGGTTGTTGTCAAGCAAGAGTAGTAGGGGCGGGTTTTATACCCGCCCTTGCCGATTACAGAAACCACACAGCGTCAAATTAAGAAAAATATCACAAAAAAGGCGCGAAAATCCTCGTAACAGAGAGCTAAATGATTTAAACTAATTTTTCTGAAAAAAAGGATTTTTATTTACTTCGTCGAAAACAGAGTAGTATTGTATTGTTAAATGCACAATAATTTTAGATACTTTTCTGTCAGGCAGGTGGGTTTTTATGAAAATTGCTGTTTCCGGCAAGGGTGGCGTAGGTAAAACCACTTTTTCCGCTAATTTGATTCGTGCTTTTGCCAAGCGTGGTTTTAATGTTTATGCGGTAGACGCTGATCCTGACGTGAGTTTAGGTGCCACTCTGGGGCTGCCGGCTGCTGAGTTGGCGGCACTGCGTCCGATTATTGAAATGAAAGCATTGATCGACCAGCGCACAGGCGGTGGCGGTGCCTTTTTTACGCTTAATCCCAAGGTGGATGACCTGATTGATGACTTTACGATTAAACAGGATAAAATCAGGTTTTTGCGCATGGGTTCCGTTAAACAGGGCGGCACAGCCTGCTATTGCAAAGAAAATTCCTTTCTATATGCAGTCCTAGCCAGCCTGCTGCTCGACAAAAATGACATGGTAGTTTTAGATATGAGCGCCGGCATTGAGCATCTTACCCGGGGGACAGCACGGGGAGTCGATTTGATTATTATTGTGACCGAACCGACGCGGGTATCTGTGGCCACGGCAAAAGTGGTCCAGAAACTGGCGAGTGAGCTAAAGATTCGCAACATTAAAGTGCTAGTTAATAAAGTAAGAACCGACAAAGAAAAAGAGTTTGTCCTTTCACAATTTACAGACCAGGAGCTTTTAGGGATGATTCCTTTTGACGAAGGGGTGTTGGCAAACGCCGTTGAAGAAGAAAGCGGTCTCTTGGCAGGTTCCGGTGTGATGCCCGGGATAGACGAGCTTGTAGAAAGCATTTTGGGGGAAAATTAAGCATCAAGAATTGCTTATATGGGAGGAAAGAGCATGTCGATGACAGCCTTTGATGAAATTTATGCCGGGGCCATAACTGATCAGTCAAAAGCTCCGAAAAAGCTGCTCCAACGTGCGTATAACGGCGCAATTATTGCCACCAGCTATGCTGAAATTCTGTTGAGCAAGGCAGTCAGAAAGTATGGACCGAATCTGCCGGTTGCTTATCCTGATACTGCTTACTATCTGCCGGTGATCAGTTCTCTCTCCGGTGTTAAAGTGACTAAGCTTGGTGAACTGCCACCCATTCTCAATAAGATGCGCCATCAGATAAGAGAAAGTCTGACCTTTGAAAACGCACGCCTTTGCGGGGAGGCTACCGCCTATGCAGCGGAAATCATTGAGGTGCTCCGCTACATTAATGGAGCCCAGCCCCACGTGGCACCGTGGACCGGCTATTTGCCGGATCCTATTTTGCGTAAATTTGGGATTCAACTTGTTGACTGGACTATCCCCGGGCAAGCCATTATCATTGGCAGGGCTAAATCCAGCGAAGCCGCCGCTAAGATAGTACAGGAACTGCAGGCAAAAGGGATGATGATTTTCCTGGTGAACGAAGTCATCGAGCAGTTACTGGAACAGAATATGAAGCTTGGTGTGGACTATATTGCTTTCCCTCTCGGGAATTTCACACAGGTAATCCATGCGGTGAATTACGCCTTGCGTGCCGGGATGTCCTTTGGCGGCATTGCCCCCGGACTGCGCGAAGAACATCGTGACTACCAGCGCCGCCGTGTCCGGGCTTTTGTGCTTCATTTGGGTGAAATTGACGACGTGCAGGTTGCAGCGCACTTTGCCGCCATCTTCCTTGGCTTTCCTGTCATCTGCGATACCAAGCTGGAAGAAGAAATTCCTGACTGGTATGTTTCCCATCCTGATTATGACACTTTGGTTAAATACAGCCTGGAGTTGCGGGGTATTAAATTAAAAATCCTTGACATCCCCGTGCCCATCACCATCGGTCCAGCTTTTGAGGGCGAAACGATTCGCAAAGGTGACATGTATGTGGAAATGGGCGGCGGCCGGACTACTGCTTTTGAGCTTGTGCAAATGGTGCCTGAAGACGAAATTGTTGACGGCAAAATAACTGTCATCGGACCAGACTTTGATGAGGTCGAAGAAGGCGCCAGGTTGCCACTGGGCATCATGGTTAAAATCTATGGCAGGAAGATGCAGGTAGATTTTGAAGGTGTGCTGGAGCGACGGATTCACTACTTCATCAACTATGGCGAAGGGCTGTGGCACGTGGCTCAGCGTGACATCTGCTGGTTGCGCGTGTCTAAGGATGCTATTGCCAAAGGTTTCCGCCTGAAGCACTATGGCGAAATACTGATTGCCAAATTTAAGGATGAGTTCCCCGCCATCGTTGACCGCGTGGAAGTTACTTTGCTTACCGATAAGGAACAGGTGGACGAGAACATTAAAGTTGCCCGCGCTCGCTATGCGGAACGGGATAAACGCCTCCGCGGCCTTACCGATGAAGCGGTGGATGAGCTGTATTCCTGTATTCTCTGCCAGTCCTTTGCCCCGAACCATATCTGCGTAGTCGCTCCTGAGCGGGTAGGACTCTGTGGTGCCGTAAGTTGGCTTGATGCCAAGGCATCTTATGAGATTGACCCTAACGGCCCGAACCGTCCGATTAAGAAAGAGGGACTGATTGATGCTGAGAAGGGGATGTGGGAGTCGGTAAACGAGTATGTTTACAACAACTCCAATCGGAGCGTGGAAGAAGTCAATCTCTACACGCTGATGGATCAGCCCATGACATCATGCGGCTGTTTTGAAGCGATTCTTGCTATTGTTCCTGAAGCAAACGGATTGATGGTAACGACTCGCGAACATTCAGGCGCTACCCCTTGTGGCATGACTTTCTCCACTTTGGCCGGCTCAGTAGGCGGTGGCGTACAGGCTCCCGGGTTTTTGGGGATTGGGCGCTCCTACCTCTTGTCCAAAAAGTTTCTCAAAGCGGATGGCGGTCTGGCGCGCATCGTTTGGATGCCTAAAGAGTTAAAGGACTTTTTGGGGGATGACCTGCGCCAGCGTGCCGAAGAAGATGGCTTAGGCGCTGATTTTGTTGATAAGATAGCCGATGAAACAGTGGGTACAACGGGGGACGAAATTATGCCGTTCTTAGAAGAAAAGGGGCACCCGGCTTTGACCATGGATCCGTTGCTATAATAGGGAGGCCGGGCCGGGTTTAAGTCCGCCCGTCTCTTTTTTTTGCGCAGGAAATTTGCTTTAGGTTATTCTTTTTCGGTCAGATTAGAGTTCTTTGCACGAAAGGAGTCCAAGTCATGGGGTTAACCGGTCTTGAGATTTTCAAACAGCTGCCAAAAACTAACACCGGGGACTGTGGCTTTCCCACTTGCCTGGCGTTTGCCATGGCATTGTCTGCGGGCAAAACTTCCCTGGACAAGTGTCCCCACGTTTCCGAAGAAGCGAAAGAAGTGCTGGGGGCGGCTGCCGCACCGCCGATAAAACTGGTTAAAGTGGGCACGGGTGAATACGCTGTAGAAATGGGTGAAGAGACTGAACTGTTTCGTCACGACAAGCGATTCTACCATCCTGCCGCCATAGCAGTACTCATTAAAGACACCGAAGATGTTGCTGCCTGTGTGGCCGCTTTTAATGAACTGGAGTTTGAACGTGTGGGAATGCACTATGTTACTGACCTGGTGGCTTTACAGTGTGCTTCCGGCGATGCCGCCAAGTTTAAGGCTGCCGCCGAAACTGTGGCTGCAAACACCAACAAACCTTGCTTGTTAATCTGTCAGGACGCGGCTGTGATGGCAGCAGCGGCTACTGCAGTTGCCGCTAAGAAACCTCTTCTTTACGCAGCCACGAATGAAAACTATGAGGAGATGACTGCCCTTGCCCAAAAACTGGCTTGTCCGCTGGCTGTAAAAGGCAACGGCTTGGCAGATCTCTCCGAATTGGTGGAAAAAATTACTAAGCTTGGTCATAAGGAGTTAGTTTTGGACAGCGGCAACAGGGAAACAGCGCAAGTAGTGGCTGACCTGACCCAGATTCGCCGTTTAGCCGTGCGGAAACGTTTTCGTCCGTTTGGTTACCCTGCGATGGCGTTCACTACCAAGGAGGATTCTCTGGCAGAAATAACACAAGCCGGTGTTTACCTTGCTAAGTATGCCGGATTGATCGTTTTGCATGCCAACAAAAAAGCGGAACTGTTGCCGCTGCTCTCTTGGCGCCAGAACCTTTTTACCGACCCGCAAAAACCGATTCAGGTGGAAGCAAAAGCGGTGGCAATAGGTGATGTTACTCCCGACTCCCCGGTCTACATCACCACCAACTTCTCTCTCACCTACTATATTGTTGAAAGTGAAGTGGAAGCCAGCAAAGTGCCGGCTTATATTTTGCCGGTTAACACCGGCGGCGTTTCGGTCCTTACCGCCTGGGCTGCGGGCAAGCTAACCGGAGACTCGATCAATAAGGCGTTAAAGGAAAATGAGCTGGAGGTAAAAGTTAACCATAAGACTCTTGTTCTGCCCGGCTATGTGGCAGTTCTTTCCGGCAACACAGAAGAAGTCAGCGGTTGGAAAGTTTTGATTGGACCGCGTGAAGCTTCCGGTATCAGCAAATTCGCAAAAGAAAAATTTGCCAGATAGGAGCCTGTACCCCAGAAACCGGAGAAAAGGTGGCGCCAATGGATAAAGTAACCGTCTTTTTCTTTCCTGATAACCTAGTGGCCCATGTAGCGCCCGGCACATCACTGTTGCGGGCGGCCTCACTCGCCGGGGTGGAGCTTAAAAGTACTTGCGGTGGTGACGGCACCTGCGGCCGCTGTTTAGTGAAAGTCAAAGATGGCCGCGTAAGAGCGGAGAGTACCGGTAATATTTCTAAAAAAGCGAAACAGGCCGGACTGGTACTGGCTTGCAAGACGCTGGCGGATGGCAATATTGTGGTGGACATCCCGAGAGATTCCCGACTTGATCAGCACCAGGTGCTACTTGACAAGAAAGATATTTTGCTGGAAGAGGAAGAGTCTTTGACTGCAGAATATCCCCTAAATCCTCTTTGCCGTAAAGTTAAAGTGAGTTTGCCTGAGCCTACTTTGACAGAAAACGCCTCTGATTGGACACGTCTGCAGGTGGTGTTGCGGAACGAATTGAACTGCCAGGCTATTCATATCAGTCTGCCTATTTTGCGCTCACTGCCGGAAACGTTACGCGGTAAAGACTGGCGTGTGACGGTGACGGTGGCAGAGCTAAACGGTTGTGCCGATGTGGTGCAGGTTGAAGCAGGCCATGAAGAGAGCAAATTCTTTGGCTTGGCCGTAGATATTGGCACTACTACGATAGTAGTATATCTTGTGGATTTAGATTCAGGTCTTAGTATCGGGAAAAAAGGGACTTATAACAAACAAGCCCGCTTCGGTGATGATGTGATCAGCCGGATGATTCACGCCAGTGAAAAAGCAAGCGGCTTGGACGATTTGCACAAAGCTGTGCTTGAGACGATCAACCAGCTTATTGCGGAGTTGCTTTCTCAGTATCAGGTAAATAGCCGGGATGTGCAGTTGGCGGTTGTGGCTGGCAATACCACCATGACCCATCTCTTTTTGCGTCTAAATCCCAAATATCTCCGGCTTGAACCCTATATCCCTCTGGCGACAGCTCCACCGCCCATTCGGGCGCAGGAGCTGGGGCTGCAGATTAACCCCAGCGCCTATGTTGTCTGTCTCCCCTCGGTTGCCTCCTATGTGGGCGGCGATATTGTGGCGGGGACTTTAGTGACCAAGATGGCTAAAGCCGAGGAAATCGTCCTGTTTATCGATATCGGTACAAACGGCGAAATGGTGCTTGGCAATCAAGATTGGCTGGTATCATCTGCTTGTTCCGCCGGCCCCGCTTTTGAAGGGGGCGGGATCACCTTTGGGATGCGCGCCATGCAGGGAGCAATTGAAAGGGTGGTCATTGACCGGAGCAGCTATGATGTTACTGTTTCCACGGTAGGCGGGCTAAAAGCGGTGGGAATTTGTGGTTCCGGCCTGATTGACTGCTTGGCTCAGTTTCGGGAAGCGGGGATTATTGACCGGGCAGGCAAGATGCAGACAGATATTGCTACGCCAAGGATGCGGCAAGGAGATGACAGTTGGGAGTTTGTCCTCGTCTTTAGCGAAGCGACGGAATGCGGCAAAGATATTGTCGTCACGGAGAATGACGTTAAAAACTTGTTGCGGGCTAAAGGAGCCGTTTATGCCGGGATTCGCAGTATGCTAAAAGCCGTTCAGCTTGGTGAAGAGAGTATTGATAAGGTGCTCATCGCTGGCGGTTTCGGCAACTACCTCAATATTCGTGATGCGATTATTATCGGTCTTCTACCTGATTTGCCGGCTGAAAAGTATACCTTTATCGGTAATTCTTCGGTGAAGGGGGCGCGGTTGGCCCTGCTCTCCCAAGAGGCTTTCCATGAAGCGCAGGAGTTGGGCAAAAAGATTACCTACCTGGAATTGTCTGCCGGTAACGACTTTATGGAGGAATTTATGGCGGCATTGTTTTTGCCACATACTGATCTGACGCTTTTTCCCTCGTTAGGCAAACAAAAATAACGTGATCCAGAAAGGATGCAATCGGATGGCCTTCAGAGCATTAAAAGAAAAATACAGAAGTAAGGTTGGCGAAGTCGTCTTAGGAGCTACAAAAGAACAGGGCGGCACCCGCGGCTACACTATTACCGTTGGTGGTGAAAGCGCCTTGCCTTTCTTGCACTTTGAAGGTGAAATCCCCAATCGCCCCGTAGTAGCCTTGGAGGTTAGGGATGTGGCTCCTGTTGACTGGCATGCCTGTTTTTCCAGATATTACGGAGACGTTTTTGCAGACCCTGTCGCTTGGGCTAAAAAATGTGTGGAGGAATTTGCCGCAGACCTAATAGTGCTCCGGCTGGAAGGGGCCGACCCCGACGGCAAAGATGCTTCTCCTGAGGATTGCGCCAAAGTTGTTCAAAATGTCTTGGCTGCCGTGGAGTGTCCGCTGGTTGTCTTTGGTTGCGGTAAGCCGGAAAAAGATAATAAAGTGCTACCGGCTGTAGCGGAAGCAGCGGTTGGTGAGAATTTGCTGATTGGCGTTGCCGAACAGGAAAACTATAAGTCCCTGACTGCTGCCTGCATGGTTCATAAGCACAATATTATTGCCCAGTCGCCGATTGATATCAATATCTGCAAACAACTTAATATTTTAATTACCGAAATGAACCTGCCCGCCAACCGAATCGTAATTGACCCCACCATCGCGGCAGTGGGGTATGGTCTGGAGTACGGCTATTCAATTATGGAGCGCGCCCGCAACGGAGCACTGCAGGGTGACAGCATGCTGGCGATGCCGATGATTGGCAACGTAGGCTATGAAGTCTGGCGCATTAAAGAAGCTAACTCCTCTATTGAAGATTTTCCCGGCTGGGGAGAGCAAGAGCCCCGCGGCATTCTGTGGGAAGCCACCACAGCGGGGGCACTCCTGCAAGCCGGAATGAATATTGTTGTCATGCGTCACCCAAAAGCTGCTGCCCTAGTAAAGGAAAATATTAGTGAACTGATGCAAAAAACCGAGTTGGAAAATTAACTCTTTCGGGGGCTTCATTTGAAAAAAGGCAAAAAGGAGGTTAATAATGTTTATCATCGGCGAGAGAATTAACGGGATGTTCAAGGATATCGCCCAAGCCATCCGGGACGGAGACCCGCGGCCCATCCAAGAGTGGGCTATAAAACAGGAAGCGGGCGGTGCCCGTTATCTCGATATCAATACGGGTCCGGCCGCTAAAGACCAGGTAAAGACAATGCGCTGGCTGGTGGAAAAAACTCAAGAAGTCAGCAATCTGCCTTTGGCTCTGGACTCCACCAACTACGACGCCATCGAAGCCGGCTTGGAAATCTGTAAGCATCCCGCCATGATTAATTCCGTCCCCGCCGAGTGGCCTAAAATGGAGCGCGTTTTTACCATGGCTCTAAAGTATAACGCCGCCGTAATCGGCCTGGCTATGAACGAGCAGGGCATTCCTAAAGATGCGGATACCCGCGTGGCGCTTGCTATGGAATTGGTGGCTGCCGCCGACTCCTATGGGCTTCCCATGGAGGACTTGTATATTGACCCGCTGGTATTGCCCTGTAATGTAGGTCAGGACCATGGACCCGAAGTGATGCAGACATTGCGTCAGGTCAAACTGCTTGCCGACCCGTCTCCCCGCACAGTGGTGGGACTCTCCAACATCTCGCAGGGGACGAAGAACAGAGAACTAATCAACCGCATTTTCGCCGCTATGGGCGTGGCAAACGGCTTAGATGCCGCGGTGGCAGACGCCTGCGACCATGAATTGATTGAAGCCATTGCCACCGCCAGAATTATTATGAACTTAGATATCTACTGTGACAGCTATGTGGAGATTTACCGGAAGCAACAGAAATAGAAGCATTACTACCGTAAGGGAGGAAGATCTGTTGAGTAAAATTGTTTACAATGAGTCTTCCGCTGTGACCAAGTATCCGCCCTGCCAGGGTGGCTGCCCGGTCCATACGGACGTCCAGGAGTACGTGCGACAGATTGCTGTCGGCGACTACGATAAGGCGGTGGCCGCCATTACGGCGCCAAATCCGCTGGCGTCCGTCTGCGGCATGATTTGTGCGCATCCGTGTGAAACGGAGTGCCGTCGCAAAGATGTGGATGAGGCGGTATCCATTCGCGCTCTAAAGCGATTTGCGTTGGAAAATGGAAACTGGCCTGAAGTAGAAAAAGCGGCAGTGACCCGTACTGAAAGAGTTGCCGTGGTAGGCGGCGGTCCAGCCGGCTTAGCCGCAGCCCGTGCGCTGGCGGAAGCAGGGGTGGCGGTAACCATTTTTGAGCGTTCCGCCGAAGCGGGCGGCGCGATCACCAACTTTATTCCCCATTACCGGCTGCCCATGGATTCTATGCGCAAAGACGTCTCTCGTGTGGCAGACTTGGGCGTAGAGATTAAGACTGGGGTGGAACTGGGCAAGAATTTTTCCATCGACGCGCTAGCCTCAGAGTACCAAGCTGTAGTGTTGGCATTAGGCCTGCCCACCAGCCGGGGCATCCCCATTCCCGGCTCCGATGCCGAGGATGTGCTTTTGGCATTGCCATTTTTAAATAGCGCCAAATACGATAATTTTAGCTTTGCGCCGGGACGAAACATTCTTGTTATCGGTGGGGGCAACGTGGCCATGGACGTGGCACGCCAAGCTATCCGCTGCGGCGCTGAAAGCGTCAAACTGGCTTGCCTCGAGTGTGGCGCCACTATGCCTGCTTTTGCGTGGGAAATAGCTGAAGCGCTGGAAGAGGGCGTGGAGATGTTTCCTGCCTGGGGCCCGAAACGGATTATTACTGACGAGGCCGGCAAGATTACCGGGATGGAAGTGCAGGAAGTCCTCTCCGTCTTCGATGAGCAGAAACGCTTTAATCCTCGCTTTGGCACCGGCCTAAATATCATCCCGGTTAACACTGTAATTTTCGCGATTGGGCAAGGCAATGATAACTTGTCTTACCTGACAGAGTCCGGGATTGAGTTAACCGAACGCGGTATTTTAAAATACGATATGCGCACGATGCAGACCACCAGGCCGGGAGTGTTTGCCTGCGGCGAACTGGTTTTTGGCCCCGGTTCTGCGGTGAAAGCCATGTCCAGCGGTCAAAAAGTGGCTCTAGCCGTACAAAGCTTTTTAGACAATTTGCCCTTTGACGCTAATTTGGCTGACCGTTATGAAGTGCTAGGTATGCTTTCTCCCGCAACGGTGGAGAAGGTGAAGCGCAGCCCGCGGCTTTCGGTGCCGCTCCTTGACGAGCACGCCCGTGTGCAGCATAACGAGCATGTGGAAATTGGCTATGACGAGCAGAAAGCGCTTTGTGAGAGTCGCCGCTGTATGGATTGCGCTGCGGGAGCCGAATGTATAGATGAAATTTGTGCCCTCTGCCTTACCTGTTTGCGCACCTGTCCTTATGGTGTACCCCAGATTGACGAAGACGGAATTTTCACTATTCGCAACGAAGAATGTCAGGCTTGCGGCCTTTGTGTTGGGATTTGCCCCGCTAGGGCCATTCGCTTCCGGGACAATTACGTCCAACACGCACTCGAGCAGCTGGGCGACGCTCTAAAACAGGCTAAAGGCAACGACAATCCCGCTACAGTCGTTTTCTGCTGCAGCTACGGCGCTTTTGCGGAGCGTGATTTCCAAAAGTACATCAATAATGGCAAACCGCAAAACCTGGCGATCGTGCGTGTTCCCTGTGTGGCGAAAGTGGAAGTGCAAAATATCCTAGAGGCTTTCGCACTTGGCGCAGAAGGCGTTTTTCTGGCCGGCTGCGAGCAGGAGGAAGAATGCTCCTATCATGATGCGGCTAAATGGGCCGGCAAGCGGGCCGGTCGTGCCCAGGAAATCTTGGCGGAGCTGGGGCTGGAAAAAGAGCGGATTGAATATCTAAGTTTGACACCCGCCGAGGTTAGAGACTTTGCTCCGGTGGCTGAAAGGTTTCTGACTAAGGTCGAGTCCTTGTTAAATGGTCGGGGGGGTGAAGAACAATGATTGTGGCTGAACGCAAACCTTTGTCCGAAATCATCAAAGCGGTAGCACCTTTTGAGAAGGTGCTCGTGCTCGGTTGCGGCGAATGTGTCACCGTCTGTATGGCAGGCGGCGACAAAGAAGCTAAGGAAACGGCTGCCGCCATGGTAATCGCCCGTAACAAAGCAGGTAAACCGCTGGATGTGAAAACCCAGACAGTGGAGCGCCAGTGTGAATTTGAATACCTGGAATCGGCCCGCAAGCTGGTAGAAGAAGCAGATGTGGTAGTATCTCTGGCCTGCGGTGTGGGGATTCAGACGATGAACATCCATTATGCGGAAGTGCAGACTCTCCCGGGTGTGAACACGACTTTTATGGGCCTGCCCCTTCAACAGGGAGTTTGGGTAGAAAACTGTCTGGGCTGCGGCAACTGTGTTCTGGAAGAAACAGTGGGGATTTGCCCCATAGCACGTTGCTCGAAGAGTATGCTTAACGGCCCATGCGGTGGTTCTCAGGATGGCAAGTGTGAGGTTAGTAAAGAAACGGAATGCGGCTGGCATCTGATTGTGGAACGGATGATGAAGTTTGATAAATTGTCTGCTCTTGAGGAAGTTAAGCCTCCTAAAGATTGGGCAACGTCCCATTCCGGCGGACCGAGAAAAATGGTCAGGGAGGATGTGAAGCTGTAATGAGTATGAGTAATTTGCAGAAAGTATTTGCCAGCGGAGCGTTTGCCGTTACCGGAGAACTTGGTCCTCCCAAAAGCGCGGAGCGAAAAAAGATTGAGCACCACGCCCATCTGCTTAAAAACTGTGTGGACGCCGTTAACTTAACAGACAATCAGACTGCGATCGTTCGCACATCGAGCATCGCTTGCGGCAGAATCCTGATTGAAGAAGGGCTGGATCCGGTGATCCAGATTACCTGCCGCGACCGCAACCGCATTGCCATCCAGTCCGACGTCTTAGGCGCTGTGGCGCTGGGGATGAAGAATATCCTTTGTCTGCAAGGGGACCATGCCAACTTTGGCAACGAACCTAGCGCCAAAAACGTAAACGATCTGGATTCGATGAACTTGATTCAGTCATTGCGGAAAATGCGCGACGAGCAGCTTTTTATTGGCGGCGAGAAACTGGAAGCGCCCATAGATCTCTTTATCGGCGCGGTGGAAAACCCCTTTGCCGACCCATTTGAATATCGGGCTTACCGCCTGGCAAAGAAAGTGGAGGCAGGCGCGGACTTTATCCAGACCCAAGCCATTTTTGATATGGATCGCTTTGAGCTATGGATGGAAAAAGTGCGTCAACTGGGCATTCACAAAAAAATACCGATTATGGCCGGCGTCATTCCTATTAAGTCCCTTGGAGCCGCACGGTACATGAAAAATAATGTTTCAGGCATGATTGTCCCCGATGCAATCATTGACCGGATCAAGTCTGCCGAAAACAAGAAAGAAGAAGGCGTCAAACTCTGCGTTGAGATGATTGAACATCTTAAAACTGTGGAGGGGGTAGCCGGGGTGCATATTATGGCTGTGGCCTGGGAAGAAATCGTTCCTGAAATAACTGAGCGAGCCGGACTCCTGCCGCGTCCCAAATTTGACTAAAATTTCTGTTGAGGGCCTGATGAGATCAGGTCCTTTGTTTTTTAATCAGCGTTTCCTTTATGAAGTGGCGCACCCCGCAGGGGTGCGTTTCAAACCCGCCCTCACTAAGCCGAGGTGCGCTAGCAGGAATCTATTGTTTCAATAGGGAATTATGCTGGATAAAACATGCTAAAGGATGATTAGTGTGATCAGCGCTTTTTTTGTGGAAAATATCGTGTTTTTAAGGATTATTTACGCAAACCTGTTTTTTCTAACGGGATTTGCTATTCTCTTAAAATTAAGCTCTTTTCGTAAATATTGTGGCTGACTAAATTACGCTATTCGCAAGGATTTAAAAGCTTCATAGAGGAATTGCTTCTTCATTGCGTGTAATTCCTTGTTTTTGTGAATTTGGAAGAAACGGAAC
>JAGXTN010000103.1 GCA_018333455.1 Dethiobacter sp.
AATGGCGCGCTCTGTATGCGTGTACCCATAAGACAAATATTTTACCTGATTGTCCCCCTGACATACAAACAGCGGTATTATGGATCGCCAAGCTCGGAGGGTTCCTTGGACGCAAATCGGATGGGCAGCCAGGCGTCAAAGTCCTGTGGCGAGGGTTCCGAAGACTGCAGGATATTACTGACATGTGGGAGCTTTTCCATTAGCTCAATACTTGTGGGTAAAGCATAGCCCTCCGGGAGAGGGCTAGGGTGAGGGCTGGGTGAGGTTTCCTCCTTAAGCTCCACTCAACTAATTAGACTCCCATAATTCCCCTCCCTTGGAGGGGTGCCCGACAGGGCGGGGTGGTCGCATTCAGTTAAATATGCTCAAGTTGACCACCCCGGTGCTTCGCACCACCCCTCCAAGGGAGGGGAATTGGATCGCCGGCGCTTCGTAATGAACTAACAAAAATTCCAAGACAATCCCCCTCCACCGGAGGGGAATTGGGTCAACACCTAAACCAAGACGGCCTTTTGGGTCGTTTTTTTTGTTGCCAGAAAAATAATGGCAGGATATTCCATTTGAATGTCGAAAAATTCAAAGGATACCTACAATATATATGGAGGGAAAAGGATGAGAGATGACTTAAGAACCGTGATTGATATTGAAAGCAAAGAAAATGAACAGGGAGAAATTCGTTATGTTCCCATAAAAAATATTCGACCAAATCCTTATCAGCCTAGAAAGCAGATTGACTTGGAAAAAGTTCAGGAATTGGCACAATCAGTAAGGACGTATGGTCTTTTGCAACCTGTGATTGTGAGAGAAAACCAGCAGGATTATGAATTGGTGGCAGGCCATCGGCGACTGATGGCCTGCGAGATTTTGGGCTGGAGTGAAATACCGGCCATTGTTAAGCGCTTATCAAACAGTGGCATGGCTACTGTTGCTCTGATTGAAAATTTGCAGCGGGAAAACCTTACTTTTTTGGAGGAGGCGTTGGCCTATGAAAAGTTTTTGCAGGAGTTCAAGCCAAAAGTTACGCAGGAAGTGTTGGCGCAACGGTTAGGTAAGTCTCAGTCTACCATCGCCAATAAGTTGCGGCTGCTAAAACTGCCGGAACAGGTTAAGGAGAAGCTGGCAGCCGAGGAAGTGACAGAACGTCATGCCAGGGCACTGCTTAAGTTGCCGGACGAGCGTGCTCAATTACGGGTGCTGCAAGAGACAATTAATTTGCAGTATACAGTTCAACAGACGGAAAAGCGGGTAGCTGAATATCTGCTTAAGCTAAACTCCCCGCCCGGCAAAGAACGACGCAAAGTGATTATCCAGGACGTCCGCATCTTCCTCAATACTGTGCGGCAGGCGGCCTCCATCTTAGAGGCGGGAGGGGTAGATATAAAAATCAAGGAGCAGGATTTTGGCGAGAACCTTGAAATAACTATTAGCATGTCCAAGCAAAAAAAGAAAAACAAAAAAATGATTAGCGCTCCAGCCAAGGCAGTAGTTAGTTGAGCAATTATTTCCCAGGCAATAACAGCGCTTTTTTTCGACAACGTTTGCCGTCTGCTAACAAAAAAATCTCTTTGCGGCAGGAGACGGCAGCAAATGGGCGAATACCTTAGTGTGTTGCACAGAAACGGGGTGGAAAGATGGCTCGTGTTATTGCGGTGGCAAATCAAAAAGGAGGCGTTGGCAAGACTACCACCTCCGTCAACCTAAGCGCCTGTCTGGCTGCGGTCGGCAAATCGGTTCTCCTTTTGGACATCGACCCGCAAGGAAATGCGACTAGCGGAATCGGGCTGGAGAAAAAAAATATCAAGATGTGCATTTATGATGCGCTGATTAATGATATTTCTCTCAAAAAGGTTATTCAGAAACCGCCGACAGATAGGGTGGAGGTAGTGCCCGCTACCATTCAGCTGGCGGGCGCTGAAATTGAACTGGTTCCTACTATGTCCCGGGAGGTGCGGCTGCGCCGAATTTTAGAAGAGATTAGGGGCAACTATGATTATGTAATCATTGACTGTCCGCCTTCGCTGGGGCTGTTAACTATTAACGCGCTCACTGCGGCAGACAGCGTTTTAGTGCCTATTCAGTGTGAATACTATGCTTTAGAGGGCCTTGGCCAATTGACAAACACTGTTAAGTTGGTGCAAAGACACTTAAACAGCCGGTTAGACTACGAAGGCGTTTTGCTTACCATGTTTGATGCGCGCACTAATTTGGCAGCGCAGGTGGCGGAGGAGGTACATAAGTATTTTGGCAGCAAAGTATTTAAAGCAGTTATTCCGCGCAATGTACGACTTAGTGAGGCTCCAAGCCATGGGCAGCCTATAATTGTCTACGACGAGCGCTCTAAAGGAGCGGAAATGTATATCCAGTTGGCAAAGGAAGTGATCGCAAATGGTCAGGAAACGGCTGGGTAAAGGGCTGCAGGCGCTTATTCCTGAAATTGAGGACGCACCTATTGCGGAAGCGCTGGAACTGCCGATAACACAAATCCAACTAAATCCGTACCAGCCACGCAAAACGTTTAACGAAGAAAAATTGGCTGAACTGGCCAGGTCGGTAGAGCAGCACGGAATTTTGCAGCCGCTAATCGTCCGTCCTGCTGGGCAGAACTTCGAGTTGGTCGCCGGGGAAAGACGATTGCGGGCTGCCGGAATTGCCGGGTTGGAACAGGTGCCGGTGGTGGTTAAGTTGCTCTCAGACCGCGAAATGATGGAGATAGCCTTGATCGAAAACCTGCAGCGGGAAGACTTAAATCCACTGGAGGAAGCTGAAGCATACAGGAGGCTGCTGGATGAGTATGGCTACACTCAAGAGCAGCTAGCAGAACGGGTAGGGAAAAGCCGTCCGGCTGTAGCAAATACTTTGCGCCTGCTTGCTCTGCACCCCGATGTTCGGCGTGAAGTGGCGGATGGTCGCCTTAGCGAGGGACATGCCCGGGCGATCCTCGCTCTCTCCCTCGAAAAACAGTCTGATGCTGCCAGAAAGGCAATGGAGCTGGGGCTGTCCGTCCGGGAAACAGAGCGACTGGCGAGCCATCTGCCGAAAGTTAGAAGTGAGCGAGAAAAAAAGCCGGACAAAGATGGTTATCTTGCCGACTTGGAAGACAGGTTGCGCCAAGCATGCGGCACAGCCGTGCATGTGAGAATGATGGGCAAGAGTGGCGGTAAGTTGGAAATCCAGTTTCACGATTTGGATGAGCTTGAAAGACTGTGTGAACTGTTGTTTTAAAATTGTTTCACGTGAAACAGCAAGTAGATATTGTTTCACGTGAAACAATATCTTGCTAAAGAGGTGCAGCAATGGATATATCATGGAGCTACGCGCTCCTGGGCACGGCGGTGAATGGAGCCGCCATTGTGACAGGGGGCGTGCTGGGTGCCTTATTAGGCAATCGCATTCCTGAGCGAATAAAGCAGCGTGTGCTCCAGGGGATTGCCTTGTCAGTGCTTTTAATTGGGATCAAAATGGCACTGGAGACGCAAAACATGTTGGTGGTAGTGTTTAGCCTGGTAATTGGTGGAATTGTAGGTGAGTTGCTGGGAATTGATGCTTGGCTGAGAAGAGTAGGGGACTGGTTGGAGTTGCGGGCATCCCAGAGCGGGTCAGGCGTGGCTCAGTCCTTCGTTTTTGCCACGCTTCTTTATGGCGTCGGCTCTATGGCGGTGATGGGGGCTTTGGAGAGCGGTTTGCTGGGTCAGCACCAGATTCTATATGTCAAAGCTATTCTGGACGGCACCACCAGTGTGGCATTGGCCGCATCCATGGGGATAGGAGTCAGTCTTTCGGCTGTGCCGGTAGTTCTTTACCAAGGTTCAATCGCACTTGCTGCCGGCTCACTGCAACCATTTCTGGGGGCTAATGTAGTAGGCGAGCTGTCCGGAGTCGGTGGCTTGTTGATTCTGGCCGTCGGGTTAAATATGCTGGAATTACAGGAAATTAAGGTGGCTAATTTTTTGCCTGCTTTTGTGGTTGTGCTTGTCTGGGTAGGAATCCTGCCTACGCTCTTATAAATAATGCAGTTATGGGGGGACGGCGATGGAAGAGGTTTATCAGTTGAAAATTTTTATTACGATTGTGGCCTTATTAGTCTTTTGTTTAGTTTTATATTGCAAGCTGGTTTATCTGACAAAGCGATATAAGGCTTTTATGTCGGGAGGTAACGGGCTTAGCTTGGAGGCTAGCCTTGAGAGATTGCATGCCGAAATCAAGGTCATGGACGGAGAAATAGTGGCAAGCCGGGAACGAATCCGAGAATTGGCCAAGGTGTTGGACAGTGCTACAAGAGGCGTAGGTGTAGTGCGTTTTAACGCCTTTCAGGAAACCGGCAGCGATTTAAGTTTTGCCGTTGCTTTTTTGGATGCGGAGAAAAACGGCGTGGTGATTAGCAGTATTTATGGCCGCGAGGAATCACGGACATACGCAAAACCCTTAGAAGCAGGACAGTCTTCTTATCACTTAGGGAGCGAAGAGCAGGAAGCTATTCGCAAGGCAAGCGCAGCGCTTCGGCCCTTGTTTTCTGACACAGGGAGAAAAGAAAAGAGATGAACAGCGCCGGCTTTACAGAGTATGGCAGCAACATGGCGCCGGAGGCAGAAACCCTTTTCTTCATTGTAAATCCTGCGGCTAACAACGGCAGAGCACGGGAAACGTGGGCCAGCTTGGAGCTGTGGCTTAATTCTGAAAAAATTCCGTACAGGGTTGCGTTCAGTCAGGATGGTGATGACGTGGAACGGCTTTCCCGCCGGGCGGCGGCAGAGCCAGGTGCCGTCGTGGTGGGAGTAGGTGGAGACGGAACACTTTCCCGGATTGCAGATGCGTTGGTAGGTACCGACGCCGTTCTGGGCATTATTCCTGCCGGCACAGGAAATGATTTTGCGCGCAGTTTCAGGATTCCTGTAAGCCCGGTGGAAGCTTGCGCCGTTTTGCTGCGAGGGCTGACTGTGCCGTTAGACGTGGGGCGCATGAACGGACGGATGTTTTTAAATGTAGTGGGCGCAGGGTTGGACGCAGCAGTAGTGGTAGATGCAAACCGTTTATTCAAAAGATTTGCCGGCTCTCTGGGCTATTTCCTTGCTTTGCTCAAGCAGCTTATTTTTTTTCAGCCGATGGAGATGGAAATTCGGCTGGACGACAATATTTACAGGACAAAAGCCTGGTTTGTGACGGTGGCCAATGCTTGTTATTACGGCAGTGGCATGAAGGTGGCGCCCATGGCAGACCCTCAGGATGGGCTGGCTGATATTGTCGTCGTGGAAAATATTCACCGGTTGCAATTTTTGCGCTTGTTTCCCTTGGTTTACAGTGGGAGGCATGTTGCTCACTCCGCAGTAAAGCTGTTTCGGGGTGCGCAGGTAACTGTAGTCAGTAAAAAACCGCTTTTTGTACATGCAGACGGCGATTTATATGGAACAACGCCATTAGCGATTGTAATGGAAAGGCATGCCGTTAGACTGAAAGTGCCAAAATAGAGTTCCCCTCGCCAAGTCGAACTTGGAGTATCTCAAGACCATTCCCCTCCCTTGGAAGGGGTGCCCGACAGGGCGGGTTCGTGCTGTTTGGCTTAACTAAATAAAATTAAGCCGTCTTTTTTACGTCAAGCCGGCTTGTTTTTGTGGTAAAATATTTTCCATGTCTTCGAAGCTGAAGTAAAGGGCTTGGGTGATGGTTTCAGCTAAGTGCATTACTAGGCTTAAACGGGTGTTTTGCAGGACGAAATATTCCAAAAAACCGCTTACGTTAACGATGCCACTGATATAAATATTTCCAACGCAGGGCAAGTCTTTATTGACCCCAGCGCCGGGACGCAATGAGCCTGCACCGACATCTATTGCTCCCACGCTTTCCAAGCGACCAAGGCAGGCGTCTATGGCAATAATATAGGGACTGTTAAAGTTTTTTTCGATTATAGTCATAGTTTCCAGCAAGTTTACAGCATGGACCGGTTCATCAAGTGTGCCATAAATAAATGCTTTTTTCGGCTGCAGACGGCTGAGCTTTGTGCCAATCAGCGGCCCCAAAGCGTCGCCGGTGGAACGATCTGTGCCGACACAAAGCACCACCAGCTGATCTTTATCTTGATAGCTTTCTTGCACCAGGCGTTGCAGAGTTCCTTTGATTTTTTGGACGGCAAACGGATCTGAGCTTTGCACCCGAGATGATTTGTTCTCCACGCCTGAGAAGATTTTTCTGAAGCTAGACATAGAAAACCTCCGCTAAGAATAATTATGACATAGTATATTAAGTTTCTGTGCGCATTATGTGCCGCAAAGGAAAGTTAGCGGGGGATTGTGGTATTCCCCGGGAAATGGCATCAAAGTCAGCGGGAGGAGTTAATATGTCCTGGGTTGATCTGGCCGCGCTGACAATTATGCTCTGGGGCTCCGCAAAAGGCTATCTGCTCGGGTTCAGACAGATGGTTATCCAGTTTTGTGGCCTAGCGGCCGCTCTGTTGGCAGCAGTCTTCTTGCAAAAACCATTTTCCCTGTATTTGAACCTAGAATGGCAGGCTGAAACATTTTTTGTCAGAGTGGCATCCCGTTTTGTTGATAAAACCTTAAATGTAGGCGCAACAAGCACTGTCGGCTATCAGTTGCCACCTTTGGCAGGCGCTGTAATGCAGCGTCTGGCAGAAGAACCCAAAACAGTAGCCGTTTTCAGCCAGGCAGCAGGTTCTCAGGTCGCAGGGGAAATGATGATGCGATTTTTAGCTGTAAGCTTCTTGTTTTGTTTTCTAGCAATTTCAGTCTCTTTGTTTTTGAATAAACAGCTTAAAAGCAAAGACATTCCGGAAGCGCAGCGCATTCTCGGGATGATAACCGGTTTAATCTGCGGGTTGCTCCTTTCCCTGCTGCTTTGTGTTCTCTTAGAGGCGCTCTCAGTCTTTACGGCTAGCGACTTCCTAGGGCAGGATCTGAGCGGCTCTTATTTATATCTGGCTACAACTTATTTTTTGGCGCTTGTCCTTGGGGAACAATAAGCAGTGCTGCGAGGAGCAGAAGGGAGTTTCAGGATATGTTAAGGAGTGGCGCGCCAAAGGTCGGCAGCTTTTTTTATAGCATAGGAAATTATATCGCTCAGGGAAGCTACGATCGCCTTTTTTATTCTATAGGATGCAGGAGTTTCCCGGTCTTTGGCAGAATAGGATAGAGTCTAAATATTCAGAATGTAAGAAGGAGGAACAGTTGGATGCGGATCATTCTGCTGGGACCGCCCGGCGCTGGAAAAGGGACACAGGGAGAACGGCTAGTCAAAAAGTATCACATTCCCCATATCTCTACCGGGGATATTTTTCGGGCTGCCATTAAAGAGGGCACTGAGATGGGCTTGAAAGCTAAAGAGTACATGGATAAAGGAGCATTAGTTCCCGACGAGGTTGTGGTGGGAATCGTTCGGGAGCGACTTACTCATCAGGACTGTAGCGGTGGATATTTGCTGGACGGCTTCCCCCGCACACTGGCACAGGCTGAAGCATTAGCTGTGGCTCTGCAGGAAATGGGCACGCCTTTGACAGGTGTCGTTAATGTCGATGTAAATCAGGATGAATTGGTTGAGCGCCTCACAGGCCGACGCGTCTGCAAAGGATGCGGCTCATCCTATCATGTAAAATTTAATGCGCCAAAGGTAAGAAATGTTTGCGATAAATGCGGGGTTGAATTGTACCAGCGCACAGACGATACAGTGGAGACTGTTAAGCAGCGCCTAGACGTGTATAGAAAACAGACGTCCCCGTTGATTGATTTTTATCAGCAAAAGGGCATACTTTATACTGTAGACGGTTCCCGCGACATTGATGAAGTATTCGGCGAAATCGTGAGTATTCTGGAGGCTAGACAGTAAAGACAATTTGTAAAAATAGGGAGATGGCATGGCCCAAGAAATGCAGCAACTAAATTTTTCTCGTGCAGCGGCGGAACAATTTTTGCTTCCTCTTCTTCTCACCTGGGGAGCAAGAATTTTTGCTGTGCTGTTAATTGTTGTTTTTGCCCGTTTCGCGCTCCGCTTTGGCTATGTCCTTATCGAAAAACTGCTTACCCCATCACTGATGATTCAGGAAAGCAAGGCAAAAACACTTGTGCCCTTGCTTAAATCTGTTTGGCGTTATACCGTTTATACGCTGACTGCGGTCACTGTTGTAAGTCGGCTGCAGATTATGGATATCGGCCCTATTTTGGCAGGAGCGGGGATTGTGGGTTTGGCTGTAGGTTTTGGCGCGCAAAATCTGGTCAGGGACGTTATTTCCGGGTTTTTCCTGATGCTGGAGGACCAGTTTTCCGTGGGTGATTTTATTGCCGTCGGCGCTTTTAGCGGAGAGGTAGAAGAGTTGGGGTTGCGGATTACTAAAATCCGTGACTTCAGTGGCGAGCTTCACATTATACCTAATGGCAAAATTGAGGCGGTGACTAATAGGACGCGCGGCAATATGCGCGCCATGGTTGACGTGAGAGTTTCCCATGACGAGGATGTGGACAAAGTCCTTGCTCTTCTGGAAGAATTGATGCGGGAGTATGCGCAAGGGGAGCCTAACGTGGTGGAGGGACCTACCGTGTTGGGTGTCACAGAGCTAGCCGATGCTTTTGTGCAAATTAGTATCATCGCTCATACTGTGGCTATGAAGCAATGGCAAGTTGAACGGGATATGCGCCGAGCCATTAAAAAGAAATTCGACGAGAAAGGCATTGAAACTCCCTGCCCTCAGGGGGGAGGTTGCGCTGCCGCAACGATAAGGGAGGGGCGTATAATTGGCTGATTTTGCCGTTGGGCAGAAAGTTCGCATGAAAAAACCGCATCCTTGCGGCAGCGAGATTTGGGAGGTTGTCCGGATCGGGATGGATTTTCGAATTAAATGCGTCCAGTGCGGACGGAGCTTAATGCTCCCCCGCGCCCAGTTTGAAAAAGGTGTCCGGGAAGTCATTAAGACGATGGGAACGGCATAGTTTTTGTTTGTATGACAAAGCCTTGTTTTCAGACCAGTTAAGCGTTATTTTTAGGCTTGTAAAGGCTGGCTGATTATGGTACTATAAAGGATGTACTTCCCTGCTTCCGGATTTGCCGGAGGCCATAGACCATAGGGAGGAGGTGAGTAGGCCATGCTAAAATACGAAACCATGTTTATTTTGAGGCCCGAGCTGGAAAATGAAGCTTATGATACGTTGGTAGAAAAATTTAAAGGTATCATTGAAGCACAAAAAGGCGAAGTGACAAACGTTAATCGCATGGGACGTCGTAAACTGGCCTATGAGGTAATGAAGAAGTTTCGTGAAGGGTATTATGTACTCTTTAACTATTCTGCTGAAGCGGGTGTAACTGCTGAGCTGGAACGGAACTTTAAAATTTCTGACGATGTGATTCGTTACCTCATTGTTAAAGAAGGAGAATGAGTTTGTGGGTGGTGAAATGAAGTGCTTAACCGCATCGTGCTTATTGGACGATTGACAAAGGATCCGGAGCTTAAATATACACCTGCAAAAGGTGTTGCGGTTGCTACCTTTACGCTGGCTGTCAATCGGCGGTTCTCTCAGCAGGGGCAGCAAAAGGAAACAGATTTTATTCCTATTGTTGTCTGGCAGGCTCAGGCGGAAAACTGCGCCAAGTTTTTAGGCAAGGGAAGTCTGGTAGCAGTAGATGGCCGGCTGCAGATCCGTTCGTATGAAGATCGGGAGGGACAGCGCCGGACGGCCACTGAAGTTGTGGCTGACAGTGTGCAGTTCCTAGATAGCAAGGAAAAGCGCTCGTTTGATCAGACTCCCGCATTTGAAGGCTCCATGGTCAGCGAAGAAGAAGTCCCCTTTTAACATAACGCCGCCGCTTGATGGCGTTGAATTCCACTTCCAGCAGAGGAGGTTTTTGTATGCGTAAAGATCGTGGTCGCAGAGGCAAGCGTAAAGTCTGTAACTTCTGCGTTGACAAAGCCGAACATATTGATTACAAAGTGATTAGCAAGATGGCTCGCTTTATTACTGAACGGGGGAAGATTTTGCCTCGGCGGATCTCCGGCAATTGTGCTAAGCATCAGCGTCAGTTGACCATTGCCATTAAAAGAGCCCGCAATATCGCGCTCTTACCTTACACCGCAGAGTAGCAAGCACAATAATAAAGCGCCCGAATAACGGGCGCTTTATTATTGTGCGTAGACATTCATGCCGCCTGCGGCACCATCAGAAGGATGAAAATGCGCCTCAGCTAGCCCTCACCCTAGCCCTCTCCCGCAGGGCTTATCATTACC
>JAGXTN010000001.1 GCA_018333455.1 Dethiobacter sp.
CTTTTATTATATCAGGCTCACTAAGAATTTCGGAAATTTTGTCTAGTTTCATGGGGACATTATAAGGTAGGAACGTGCTAAGAAAAAAAACGCCGTAGCAACGAGTCTCCTAGTATAACGGGGGGGGTGGGGGCGTAGGAGGATTCCCCCTAGGGCGGGTTTGAAACCCGCCCTCGCCAATAAAAAAAGCGCGTCTGCGCTTTTTTTTGCTGCAAGAGATGATCTTCGGTTGGTTTAGTAGTATTTTTCCATATATATCGGGAATGGTAAAAAAAAGAGTTAAGTGGTGGTCAGATGGAGTTATTGTGGCAACTTTTCCCTGGGTATATAGCTTTGTTTTTGCTCATCCAATTAATTCCGGTGCGCATAAATATCTTTTTTGTTAGGGATGATAAAGATGAATTTATGACTATCCGCGTAAACACCATTTTTTCCCTGCTTCGTTTTGCAGTGGAGGTCCCAGCGGTGAAACAGAGGAAAGCGTTGGAATTCACCCTGGACGCAGAGCTAAAGGCTGGGCAAGATGAGTTGATCCGGCAGGAGCAGGAAACAGTATCGCTGCTTGATCTGGAGTGGGAAAAACTGCGGGAACTGATCGTCTATCTGCAAGAAAACAGCCAAATGCTCAGATTTCTTTTACGGTTTTTCAGCCGCGCCATAACGGTCGAAAAATTGACTCTGCGGATACGGGCAGGATTGGATGATGCGGCGCTGACAGGTCTTTTGGCGGGGTTGGGCTGGATTTTTACCGGTTGGTTTACAGCCAAAGTCAGGCAGTGGTTTAGTTTTAAGGCTGAGCCGGTGTTTGTGATCAACCCCGATTTTAGGGCTCAGCCGATTTTCGCTGGCAAGTTTGATACTGTTTTCTCTATGCGTATGGGCCACTTTGTGATCGGCGGCAGCTTACTTTTGCTAACAAATTTCCGAGGGGGTAGTGTTTGAGCATGCAGGAACATCCGATTCAGGGTTTGATGAAAACGGCCATGGAAAATATTAAGGAAATGGTGGATGTAAATACGATTATCGGAGATCCGGTGGAGGCGCCGGATGGTTCCCTAATTATACCCGTCTCAAGAGTATCTTTCGGTTTTGCCGCCGGTGGCAGTGAATTTGAAAGTAGTGATGAGCTTGAAAAAAAATCAAAAAAAGAAGAGGGTTTAGGCTTACCCTTTGGCGGCGGCAGCGGTGGTGGCGTTACAGTCCAGCCGGTTGGTTTTTTGATCGTCGGCAGCACTGGGCAGGTACGCATGTTGCCGGTAGATCGCCATGCTATGCTTGACCGGCTGATGGATATGGCACCTCAATTGCTTAATCAGGTACAAAGTCTGATTAAAAATGGCATCCAGAATAATCATGTAGATACAACAAACTATCAGATCTAGAGAAAACAAAATAACTTCATAGTACATATTAACAAAGCCATGCGAATAAAAATGAGCATGGCTTTTTGCTGTAGCATAGGAAATTATATCGTTCAGGGAAGCTACGATCCTATGCGTTGGGGTTTGTAAGGGGCGTGCTACTTACTCTTGCGGGGTGCTCAGGAACGAAGTTCCGCCGAAGGGGCGGCAGCCCCTAGCGGACAAGAAAAACGCATCTTTAGATAAAGCGCGAAGCGTTTTTCTTGTTAGACTGTCAATGCACGAAGCCGGATGATTGGGAGGTGCGATGATGCGAAAATACTTTGCGGCATTTTTATTTGTCTGCTTGCTTTTGCATGCCGGACTTGTCTTTGCCGCAGACAGCCCACTTGTTACGGCCCGGTCAGCCATCTTGATGGATCAGGCTACCGGCAGAATTCTGTTTAGCAAAAATGCGCATGAGCAGCTACCTATGGCCAGTACAACCAAAATAATGACTGCCATCCTCGCGTTTGAGTCCGGACGGATGGCGGAAACGGTAATAGTCAGTGAATATGCTTCCTTGGTGGAGGGCTCGGCGGTTGATTTGGAAGCCGGTGAGGAAAAAACGGTGGAAGAATTAGTTTACGCTTTGATGTTACGCTCGGGAAACGATGCAGCCACAGCTATTGCAGAACATCTGGGCGGTTCTGTGGAAAAATTTGCCGAGAAAATGACTAGGCGAGCCCGGGAATTAGGGGCAACTCAAACTAGTTTTTTGAATCCACACGGTCTGCACCAAAAGGAACACTACAGCACAGCATATGACCTGGCACTAATTGGCACTCACGCTATGTCCCTGCCTCAGTTCCGGGAAGTTATTGCCCAGAGAGAGAAAAGAATCTCTTGGACCGGCAGACCCTATGACAGAGTCTTGCGCAACCAGAATAAACTTTTGCAGTTGTATGAAACTGCCAATGGAATTAAAACCGGCTGGACTTCATTAGCAGGACGCTGCTTTGTGGGCGCTGCGGCCCGCAATGGCTGGCAACTTGTGACAGTTGTGCTCAATGCCCCGCAGATGTGGGAAGACACAATCCGGCTGCTGGATTTTGGCTATGCCCACTACCACTGGCAGACAGTGATCGAACAAGGGAGGCCGCTGAAAACTGTGGAGGTGCAAGGGGGTATGGAAGATAGAGTAGTATTACTCTCCGGAGAGCTTTTGGGATTGCCGCTAAAGGAAAATGAAGCAGAGTTATTGCGGTTTCACTTTGAGGTACCAAAACTGCTACGTGCGCCGCTGCAGGGCGGCGAAAAAGTAGGAAGTCTACATATTTACTTTGGCAGTCAACAGGTAGGGGAAGTTCCGTTGGTGGCGGCCTCAGAGGTGAGGAGGAAAGGACTGGGCGGCTTGATTTGGGGCTTATTTGATCATCTTTTTTCTTTTGTTCTGGTGCCGTTACATAGGTAATTTTTTCCGGGGCGGTGGCTTGTTATGGTTAATATAATTTGGTTTGCGATGATGTTTATCGGCTTGCTGGTTGCTGCCGCTACCGGACGTACGGAAACAGTGACAGAAGCAATCTTTTCTTCTGCCGAAAAAGCGGTAACGGTGGCCTTTTCATTGATTAGTATTATGACTTTTTGGCTGGGGATGATGAGGCTGATTGAAAGGAGTGGCTTGATTTATTGGCTTGTCCGAGCTCTTCGACCACTAGCCACTTTTCTCTATCCCCGTATTCCTCGGGAACATCCGGCGATGCAGGCCATTTTAATGAACATGAGCGCTAATCTGCTTGGCATGGGCAGTGCTGCCACGCCCTTTGGCTTAAAAGCGATGAAGGAATTACAGGAACTTAACCGTGATAAAGAGACGGCAAGCGATGAAATGTGCACTTTTCTTGCGGTAAACACTTCAAGCCTGACGCTGATTCCTACTACGGTAGTAGCTCTGCGAGCCGCCACCGGCTCCCTAAATCCTACGGAAATTGTCGGGACAGTCCTAGTTGCCACCTCTTGTTCCACGCTTATCGCCATAATTTTTGACAGGATTTTCCGCTATTTTTTTCGCAGCGGCCGAAAAGGGGGTAAAAGGTAAATGCTCCAGCTAATCACTAATAGTGTGGCAGCTTGGATTATTCCCAGCTTTATATTTGTGATTCTAGTTTACGCCATGCTTAAAAAGGTTGATGTTTTTGACACATTTGTGGAAGGTGCTGAGGAAGGGTTCAGCACATCTGTAAAGCTAATCCCATTTCTAGTGGCAATGTTGGTAGCTATCGGCTTGTTGCGCTCATCCGGTGCCCTAGACTTGTTGATCGGTTTGTTAACGCCTTTATTAGCAAGCCTAAATATCCCGGATGAAGTGGTGCCGCTAGCGATCATGCGTCCTCTGTCTGGGAGCGGCGCTCTTGCCATCACCACAGACATCCTAACGACTAGCGGCCCGGATTCATTTGTCGGTCGGCTGGCATCCACCATGCAGGGCAGTACCGACACCACTCTATTTATTTTGACTCTATATTTTGGTTCCGTAGGTATACGCCGCACAAGGCACGTGTTGCCAGTAGGGCTACTGGCTGATCTCGCCGGGTTTGCTGCCGCCGTCACAGTTTGCAGAATAGTTTTTGGCTAGGAAGATACAGATACTAGAATTTCACATGCTTTCAAAATTGTTGACCTGCTACTGAACAATAGGCATTATCGTTCGTAAATTATTGTGTCCAAAAACCAGGTCTTTCAAGCAGGTTAGAGTGGCGGGATCAAGCTTGCCACCTTTAAAAAAAGGTACAAGCCTATTTCAGATGCGGCTTACCAGTATTTCCTCTGCAGGACCGCAGATGTTTTGGTTACAGCCGACAATATAGAGTGACCCTTTTATATTAACAGGCACATCCCAAATGAACCGAACGGAACGTTGTGGCGGCTCAAGAGTCTCTATCCCTATTAAAAATGAGGGTCTGAAAATCATTTTTCCTCTGGCAGCGAAAAAAAAGTAGACTAGACTGACCGGTTCGGAAAATACAACACGGATAAAAGTTCTCGGCGCCAGGATGGTGAATCCGTTCATCACTTGCAGTGGTGTGCCTGCGGCATCCAGAAGCTGTACGGAGAGAACCTGAGGGCCGATAGGCATTAGTAGGCAAGAGGGAAATATTTCATAATCCGGAATACAGATTAGCTGACGGATAAAAATTGTGCCTGAGCGGCTGGACAACTGAGGATTTGCGCTCAAGATTTTCTGCATGTTGCATTTGAATTTCTTGGCAATTTTATATAGTGTGTCATCTTCTTTAATTTTATAGAGATAGCCGTCGCATGTTTTGGGTGGTTCGGGTATTATGTCTGAACTGGCATGTTTTGCCGCTTTGCGGTAAGCTGTTAAGCCCGTTTTACGTATTGACGACATTATTTTTTCACCTCCATTTTATAGCTAGTATATGACAAATAGGGATTTGCGGTGAACTATAAACTAACTTAAAGGAATTCCGTTTCGGGTGTCGAAGCTAGCAATGCTTTAAAAACATTTAGGAAGGACTGTTAGACTGTTATAGTATTTTTTTCTTTTCTCGCCACGGACGGGTAAAAGGGGAAACGGCCCTTAGGCACCGCTGCCTAAAAGCCGTTTCAATCAAGCGAGATGATTTAGAGCCCTGCCCTACTGAGAATAGTTTCGCTACTTCGTCGGCGCTGCTGGATGGGAAATTTGAAAGTGTCAAAAGCAGCCAGGCTTGTCCAGCCGTTACCATAAGAAAAGAGAGTTTCGTTGCTCAAAATTTTTCTGGTCTGATGACGCGAATGTCTTCCAGATAGGCAATGCCAGCGTAATTTTTGGCGAGAAATTTATTGTAAACGGCTTCCATAATGGCGAGAGCCTTATGCTCATCGCTGACAATTATCTCAATGCAAATATTTTCACCGAAGCTTATGAGCCCTCCCAAGCCTGAACGTATCCCGCGCTCGCCTTTTCCGGTCAGGCTTCTATGGACTGTGTAGCCCTTAACTTCAAGTGTGTTAAGTAGCTGGATAACCTTTTCTTCAATTGTTGCTTCCGTGATAATCACAACTTTTTTTGCTGCTGTCAACACGATTTAACTCACCGCCAGTCGTATTTGTGTTTCCGCCTTCAGGCGGCTAAAGAGCGCCTGCTAGAAACAATGCCGTATGATAAGCCAGGGGAATGCCGACGATGACGTTAACGGGAAGCGCAACGACTAACGCTAAAGCCAATGAGAGGGATGGGTTAGCTTGGGGTAAAGCAGTACGCATGACGATGGGGGCGGAAATAAAGGAAGCCCCTCCAGCTAAGCCGATGGCGAAAATTGTTACCCCGCCCGGGCTCAAGCCGATTAAAGTAGCGATCGTTGCTGCAACCAGTACATGAATGGCCGGCATCACCAAGGCGTAGCCAAGGACGAATTTATTCACCTTTTTAAGTTCCGACAGGCGCGCGCCTGCTACTAAACCAATGTCCAGCATGAAAAAGGAGGTTACCCCAAAGAAAAGTGTTTCAAATAAGGGCAGAGCCCTTTCCATGCCTTGAGGGCCGGTAATAAAGCCGATCACTAAGCCACCTACGAGCAGCACCGTAGTTCTGGCGGTGAGGCCTTCGATTAACAATTCTTTGGTGCTCGGGCCGTTACCGTCTTTATTGCTGCTCAGGCTGCGCCGTGCCAGGAGAATGGCTGTCACCAGTGCGGCTGTATCCATGAATGGGTAAAGCGCCGCGACAAAAGGCTCGTATGTCACCTGGATTTGCTCTAGGAAAGTGATCGACAAGATCAGCGTCATACTGCTGACGGCGCCAAAATGGCCGGCGATGGAGCCGGCATTGGCAGGGTCAAGGGAAAATAATCTGGTAAGCATGGTGTAGCCTCCCAGCGCAAGCAGGCAACCAAGTAAGGCGGCTGCTATCGCTCCGACAACTACCTGTCCATCAATGCCAGTTTTATTTACGGCGACACCTGCTCTGACGCCAATGGCAGTCAACAAAAAGAGCCCCATGGTAGCACCAGCCTCATCAGGCACTTTTAAATCTGACTTGATTACTGCAGCCAGAATCCCCAGTGCAAAGAAAAGCGTGGGGGGAGAAAAAATACTTTGCAAAATCACTTCTGCAGTCAAAGCCGCAGTCACCCCCAGACCATGTAATATAGTGTTGTATCGTGTTGATTTTAAAACTCTGAAATTGATAGTGATAGTATAGCATAGCATTTTTTGTTTGGCAAAGGAATTATGGACGCAGAGCGGGGCAATATTCAGCGTGACCAGAGAGAAGGAGCGTGAGTAGAATGCGTTGTGTCTGGCAAAGGAATTTTCACACAGCAGTAAGGAACGAAAAAAAGCATTTGCTGGCGGAGACGATTTATCAGGATAGCAAACAAAAAATGGTTGCCCGTTTAGTTGTGGATATCAGAACTTTCAGAGTTTCGGAAGCTACGTTGGAAAGGTTTGGACCAGAGGGCAAAGAAAACACTAATCTCCCTCGGTTAAATGGCTTGGAAGCATATCTTGGTGTGGGGAGGAAGTTGCGCGAGGCACTGGCAGACGTAAACGAGCCACTCGCGGTTTACTTATTTGCTGAGACTGTCAGAGGGGTTATCCAGGCAGAAACATTTTTGTACAGAGAACGTGGCTTTTCTTCTGCAGACGAATATGGCCGCCACTGGGAAAAAATCTATCTAAATGCTTGCCGTTATTATAGCAATTTAGAACGGGTTACGCGCCGGTGGGAGGAATATGCTGACCAGGAAAGCAGAGGAGGGTATCTTTTTTTACGTTCTAAAACTTATCTGCTGTACCAGGAGTCAGCAGACACATATTTGGTGCTCGGGTCATTAAATGACACTTTCCATGAGATGAACGTCTGGGTGCGCTCTATAGGAGGAAGGCTTTCCTGTAACGGGGAGGTGCTATGTGTTCCCGATGCGATTTGTCGCGAAGCCACAAAATTTTTGCAGTCGCTAAATGGAGTGAACTTATTTGCTGCTCTCCCTAAGAAAAGTTTAGTTGAAATACTCGGCAGCGGACAGGGATGCACTCATCTGCAGGACTTAGTAAGTGATACTTTGGAGACGTTACAAGGTTATTTGTCGTTGACTGACAAATTGGCTGAGGAGATGCCCATGCCACCGCCTTTTGGAGCATCACGCTCTCTTAATTAACACTGCCTTAACTCTGTGCCCTCACCTAAACTCTCTCCCGGAAGGCTGATCCTGGGAAACACTTGACACCGGGGATGAGACATTGAAGCATTCCGAGCAATGTCGCCTTCCTCAAATGCTACGCTCGCACGTTTTCGCAGCTACGAACTGTCATTCTCGCCAACATGCCAAAACCTCTGGGCTTACTGCATGTGAACCATTGGCATGTTTTAACGCTGCGAATTCCCGTTCGCTAAATGCTGCTGACACTTAACGCTCGCTTCCGCATTCTGTGAAAGTCAACAATATCTGGAAGGGTTTAGAGAAGGCAAAAGGGTGCTGCTGTCTTTGCCTGATGCTTTTTTGTTGAGAGCTTGAGCGAGATATGGACGAGTGACCAGAAGTACACGCGAACCAAGGATTGGAGCCGGCCGGCATAATTGTTTCTGCAAATCGGTTATTCCGACGAGTTCGACATCTGACCTCCGACCTCTGTTTGGGAGCAAGCAGGACAGATAGCGCGGAAAATACTAAAAAAATTCCCCTCCGCTGGAGGGGTGCCCGTTTAGGGCGGGTGGTCACTGGGCAAATAAGCCCAGTTTGCTCAGTAACAAGAAACTGCAAAGTTAAAAAAATTAGTTGGAGGCAGGGGCAGTGGCTGTTAAAAACCGGACGTACTTTAAGAGAACATACAGTGTAATGATAACTGCCACTAACTCTTGGAAATATACCAAATATTTTAGAAGCGGGATGACCAGATTTGCGTCGATTAAGAAAGCATTTGCCTGCTTCATGGCCACGCCGCTGATAATTAAGGGGAAGGTAAATGCCGAATAACTAGGGTAAAATTTAAATCTTAGTAATTTTGGTAACATTGTGAGCACAGCCACATAAAAGACAAAGGATAATGCCATCAGCAGATAAACGAGAAGCATGTTTTTCTCCGTAAAAGCGCGCAAATATCCTGCCAGCAAAAGACTTGCCGGCGCAGCTAAAATTGTGAGCGTCGGCATCGCCTGTTCCGGGATTTCTTTAACCTTGATTATTCTTTTCAAGAATAGCAAAAGCAGGATTGGGTATGTGGCCAAGCCAAACCAGAAAGCGATTTGGCCAACACTAGCCATGTTGTAGGCAGGCGCTGTGATGCTGGCTATGGCTATGCCCACATAGACGATAAACCATGATGGGAAAAACTGTGCGAGCTTAAATTTGAGCGCATACTTCATGGTAAACCAAATGATGAGCAGAAGATGAAGCATTAATCCTCCAAGCCACATTGCCGCCGCAAGCGTCGGCGCGTGTGGCTTTAGATATGTGGATAAGAGCATGAGCGCCATGGAAAAAGTGGGAAATGCGCTGGCAACCACTGGGTTGTTTAAATCCGCTTTTGTTTGTTGTGGGAAAATGACCAATTTTGCTATGAATAAAATCAGCATTATCCCTGCTATTGCCCCGAAAACAGTTCTGAATACTTCTCCGTAAGATTGAACCAAGTTGCCTAAAACTGTTAAGCCCAGGATTAAACCGGAAATAGGCAAAGGGAGTTTATTTAAAAATTTTGCCATGTGCGAAGCCTCCTGATTGTAAATATGAAAAAGAAAAATTGCTCCAAGCCAGCATATCATTGAAACAATCGTCAAGCCAATGGTTTTGCTCTATAACGAATATCTTATTATAGATTTTTACTATTGGGTAAGCAGTCTGCAATGCTATATAATTTTGACTCAGATACTAGTCATTTCTGGGAGGAATAACTAATGGCTTTAATAAATACAAAAGAACTTTCAAAGCATGAAATTTTGGAAAAAGTCCAGACGGATGCGGAAGAACTTTTTAGAAGCGGCAAATTTTTTTGTAGCGAAGCGGTAGTGCAGACTATTAATGAAGTATTAAACAAACCTTATGCAGAAGATGTTGTCAAATTAGCCAGCGGTTTTCCGATTGGGATGGGCAGAGCAGGCTGTCTTTGTGGCGCTGTTTCCGGCGGGCAAATGGCTCTTGGCATGGTATATGGCAGAGTTGAAGGTGAGCCGATGAAAGATAAGATGTTTGAAAAAGCAAAAGCGCTTCATGATTATATAAAAAATGAGTATCAGGCTAATTGCTGCAGAGTCATCACTGCTGACTGGCAAGGTGAGGATTTCAAGAGTCAAGCCAGGAAGAATCATTGCATTTCAATAACCGGCAGAGTAGCAAGATGGGTTGCCAGTGAATTTATTGATGATGGACAAATAATAGTTAAAGGTTTTCAGGAACGAAGTTCCGCCGATGTGCAGTAGCCCGTAAGGGCTGGTTTCAAATCCGCCCTTGCCTATGAATCAAGCGCGAAGTGTTTTTCCTGAATTATTTGTTGAGAGAGCGCCGTCTAATGGTGCTCTTGTTTCTGTTTTTTGGCAAACTTTATACAATCTAGTTGTTACCAGAGGGGAAAATGTATAGAATGTAGAAGAATGTAAGGATATTTCTTGTTGTGTAGGAAATTATATGATTTTCTACACAATGGGGGGTCGTAGGGGGGATTCACCCTTACGCTCGCGGGGTGCTCAGAGCCCGCAGGCTCGCCGAAGGGGCGGCAGCCCCTAGCGGACAAGAAAAACGCATCTTTGGATAAGGCACGAAGCGTTTTTCTTGTTTTGGGGCATAGTGCTTCCACAATTAAATATATTTATAAATAAATGGTTTAGGGGTTGATTAGCTGTGAAAACTGTTAAAGACAAGCTGATTCTTGTTGTAGACGACAGTAAATTTCTTGCCCAAATAACGGCGGATACACTAAGTAGATACGGGTATCAAACCGAAATCGCGCAGACCGGCGAAGAAGCAGTGGAAAAAGTTTGTAGCGGCATGCTTTCCCCTGGGCTTATTTTGATGGATATAGAAATGGGTGCAGGAATGGATGGGGCGCAAGCGGCACGCCTGCTCCAGCAGTGCAAAGAAATACCCGTTGTTTTTTTGTCTGCCCATACCGAGGTGGAAGTGGTAGAAAAAATCCGTACGGTTGCAAGTTATGGTTATGTGCTGAAAGGCACCGGCGAAAATGTGCTGATCTCCATAGTTGAAATGGCTCTGCAACTTTACGAAGTAAATTCCTTGGCTAATATGTATCAGCAGATTAATGAAAATTCACTGACCGAAATCTATATTTTCTATCTGGAAACTTTAAAATTTCTTGCGGTGAACCGTGGAGCCCGGGAAAATCTGGGATATACTATGGACGAATTAAGTAACATGACACCGCTTGATCTTGAGGCTGAACTTGATTTGCCTAGTCTTAGGGCTCGGCTTGAACCGCTGGTTTGCGGGACGGATGAACAGCTTCTTTTTAAATCATTGCACCGTCGCAAGGACGGAACCTTGTATCCGGTTGAGATTCGCCTGCAGCTTCATTGTTACCGGGGAAAAAAAGTATGTGTGGCGTTTGTCATCGACCAGACAGACTGCATGGCACTGGAAGAAGAACTTTGGCTGTTAGCTGTTACAGATACACTTACAAATGTCTATAACCGCCGCTACTTTACCCAAAAGCTAGAAGAGGAAATGGAGCGCGTCAGGCGTTCTGGCAGTAGTTTTTCCCTGATTATGCTGGACATAGACCACTTTAAAAACGTTAATGACTTATTTGGTCATAACGCCGGCGACCTGGTTTTAAAAAGCATGGCTGAAATGATTGCGAACAGAATCCGTAAAATTGACACCATGGCTCGCTGGGGCGGAGAAGAATTTGTGTTGCTCTTGCCGGAAACGGAAGAAAATGCGGCAGTGATTCTGGCTGAAACGTTGCGTAAACAGTTATGCCAAATGGAGATACCTGTCGTAGGCAAGATAACTGCCAGTTTTGGCGTTGCCAGTTATTCGTTCGGGGATACGGTCGATACATTGGTGAATAGAGCAGACAAGAGGATGTATGAGGCAAAGTCAGCCGGCAGAAATTGTGTCAGGTAAAATGCCTGTGCGCAAAGAAAGGGGAAAGCTATGAAAAGGAAAGGATTTGGCTTTTTGGCGCTGGGAGCGGCAATACTGATGTTATCATTGCTAAGCAGCTACTTTGGCCGCAGTTTTGTAAGGTCAGGAAGCAGGCTGGAGCATATCACTGTGAGGGAAGCTGCTGCCTTAATCGAAAGCAAAAAAGATGCGGCAAACTTTGTCGTCCTTGACGTGCGTACCCCGCAAGAGTTTTTCGGTGAACGGCTGGAAGATGCTGTCAATCTGGACTATTATGAAGTAAACTTTCGTGAGTCTCTTAACCAACTGGACAAAGAAAAAATTTATTTGGTTTATTGCCGGACAGGGCGACGGAGCAGTTTAGCCCTAATGATCATGGAGGAGCTTGGTTTTGAGGAAGCTTACAATGTGCTGGGTGGGATTGTGCAGTGGAAAGCGGAGGGCCTGCCTCTCGCTCCCTTTTAAAGGACGACGTCTTTATTCTGTTTGTGTCAGGGGCTTGCATCCTGCTTTTACTTGCTGTATGATGGGAAAAAACGGCAGGAGGAATAAGAATGTCAATTTTAGCAAAATTGCAGGAATTAGGTCTTGAATTGCCGGCTGTTGCGCAACCGGTAGGAGCGTATGTGCCGGCGGTTCGCTTTGGGGAGCTGATTTTCACCTCCGGTCAGCTACCGCTTGTGGGAGGTTCTCTGCGTTTTACCGGGAAAGTCGGCAAGGACATCAGCGAGGCTGAGGGCTATCAAGCAGCTGGAATTTGCGCGCTAAACGGACTGGCGGCTGCGGCTAGCGTAGCTGGAGGGGTAGATAAGCTCTTGCGGGTGATCAAAGTCACCGGCTTTATTAACTGTGACGCCAGTTTTAGCAGGCAGGCAAATGTATTGAACGGCGCATCTGATTTGCTGGGAAAACTTTTTGATGCAGACCATGCTCGCAGTGCGGTTGGTGTGGCAGCGCTGCCGATAAATGCGGCGTTGGAAGTAGAAATGGTTCTGGCAGTCAGGAATTAATCCTGCCCACAGAATTTTGGTATGAACTTAATTTTTTTTTTGCTGGGGTTTTTGCAAGAAGAGGAGCAGATAATGAGGCTGCAAAAATATTTATCTCAAGCTGGGGTAGCATCACGCAGAAATAGCGAGCAATTGATTAAAGAAGGTCGAGTCAAAGTTAATGGCGAGACGGTGACGGCAATGGGTATTATTATTTCGCCGGAAACAGATCAAGTGGAAGTTGATAATCGTCTGGTGAAGACGATTATCGTGCATGAATATCTTTTGCTCTATAAGCCGGTAGGCTATGTGACCACACTAAAAGACGAATTTGGGCGACCGACAGTCAGGGATTTGCTGGCTGACGTTAATGTTCGCGTTTATCCGGTTGGCCGGCTTGACATGGACACGAGTGGCGTTTTACTCCTGACTAATAACGGTGAGCTGGCTAACCGTCTGACCCATCCGTCTTTTGGTGTGGAAAAAGAATACTTAGCTCGGGTGCGAGATCTGCCGGACGCGCAAGCCTTGGCAACGCTTGCAAAGGGCGTAAAATTGGATGATGGGATGACGTCGCCCGCTACCGTCCGCCTCGTTAAGGGCGGACGGCCTACATCCATAGTTTCTTTAATTATTAAGGAAGGCAAGAATCGTCAGGTTCGCCGCATGTTGGAGACGGTAGGCCATCCGGTTGTCTCGCTTAAGAGGGTGCGTTTTGGCCCGCTGACTCTGGCAGATATGCAGGAAGGCAGTTGGCGGAAGCTGACAGTCCGAGAAGTCGCCCAGTTAAAAAAGCAAGTTCAGGGATAAGCAAGAATATTAATGAACTAAGCATAGGGATGGGACATTATGAAGCGAGTGATAGTTTTACTAATAGGGCTAATTTTAAGTTTTTTTTTACCTGGAAATGTTCAGGCTGAAGCAAGAGAAAAATTGATTTTTATCGATGGGCAGCAGTTAATAACGCAGCCCGCTCCATTTTTGACGAATAATCGTCTGTTCGTTCCCTTCAGAGCCATTTTTGAAGCTGTGGGTGCAGAAGTCCATTGGGATGAGAAATCGAGAAAGATTGTTGCTTATAAAGGTCAGACAGAGTTGGAAATGATTATTGGCAGCAGTACGGCATACATCAATGGGCAACCAACCGTTTTAGATGATGCTCCACAAATAGTTGCGGGACGGAGCTTTGTGCCGTTGCGTTTCGTAGGTGAGGCTTTAGGTTCTGCTGTTGATTTCGACCAAGCAAGTGGGTGGGTTTTTGTCAATGAACAGGGGATAAGCTTTGGCCCCCACGAAGCTAGGCAGCAGTTCGCGCTAAAGAATACTGTTTACGGGATTAAAGTAGGAGACTCTGCAGCTCATGTGCTAGCCCGCCTAGGACAACCTGTTCGCAGGGATGAGATTGATTTAGGTTTCACCTGGTGGATTTATAATCAGGATTACGCCAATTATCTTCAAGTCGGTATCAAAAACAACAGAGTAGTTGCTCTCTTTACAAACGCGCCAAGTTTACAGTTTAATGGTTTAAAAATTGGCAGTACTATATCAGAGTTAAAAAAACAATATTCCTTTGCAAGTCAGCTCATTTTTCCCCTGCAAGGTGCAACATTTAGGATAAGCCCTGTTTCTGAAAACCGTTATTTAGCTATCCAAGGAGATACCGCCTACATTTTTTATATGGATATCCACCAAGGCAATACATTGACGGCTATTCGCATTGTTAATTTGGAAACCCTGATATTGTTACGTCTCTACGATTACAGGTACAGTTTTTTTGTTGAACCTGAGGTGACCAAGTTTGTCGCTGGTGGTTCTGCAATCAGCCGAACCAATCATATTTATGCCTTGCAGATACTTGATTTAACTAATGTAATGCGTCACCGGTTTGGTCTTTCTCTTCTTGCCTGGCACCAATCCTTAAGCCAAGTGGCCTTAGCTCATAGCGCGGATATGGATGGGAATAGTTTTTTTGCACACTCCTCTCCTACCACCGGCAGTCCTTTTGACAGGATACAGTCTGGCCGTATCGGGTTTAGCACAGCAGGAGAAAATATCGCCATGAGCCATGTTGATGCCGGTGATGCAGTCATGAGCTGGATGAATAGTATAGGACACCGAAGGGCAATCCTTAATGACAAGTTTCAGCATTTAGGGGTAGGGGTTGCCGGAACGAGAGAGACCCGCAGATACTATACCCAGAAATTTATAGGCAATTAAGTGTGCTCTAAGTATTTTGATTTTAGCATGCTTAAAATAACGATTGCCTGCAAATAGTTCATTTGGTATAATGCAAATAGATAAAAAATGCGATGGAAACAGGTGCCCTCATGGGGTAAAAGGGAATCAGGTGCAAAACCTGAGCGGTCCCGCCACTGTAACCGTAACTCCTGCAGCAATTGGCCGCTGATAGCTGGTCAAGGCAAGCAGGCTCTAAACGGAAGTCAGGAAACCTGCCTGTGACCAGCAGTATCGTGCCCTCGGGTCAAGGGAAACGTGCGTTTTTTTATGTGCATTTCCCAGGGCAGAAGATCTGGGAATTTTTGTTTTTCAAGAAATGGAGGATGGAACGATGAAAAAAGACAGATTGATTGCAGTAAGTATGGCAGTGTTGCTTGTCGTGACGCTGCTGGCCACCGGTTGTCTGCCAGGTAATGTTGCCCCAAAAGATACTCAAAATGGCGAGGCGGCAAGTGAGCTCTATCCGCTAACTGTGACAGATGACCTTGGCCGTGAAGTAACTTTGACTGCCAAACCGCAACGTATTGTTTCATTGATGCCGAGCCTGACGGAAATCTTGTTTGCTCTCGATGAGGGCGAGCGTGTTGTGGGTGTGACCGACTGGTGCAATTACCCGGCAGCAGCGCAGGGACGAGCAAAAGTTGGTGGCATCTTTAATCTTAATGCTGAAAGTATTCTGGCTCTCGAGCCGGATTTGATTGTGACCGGCAATAGTGATACCTTAACGGAAACACTTTCATTTTTGGCAGGAACGGGGATCCCTTATCTGGTTGTCGATCCCCAAAGTTTAGAGGAAATTGAACTGTCGATTGCTAAAATAGCTGAAGCAGTCGGCTCATCCGCTAAAGGAGAGGCTATTGTGGCAGAGCTACAGGCCGACAGAGCCGCTATGGCTGAGAAAGTGGCAGCTATAGCCGAAGCGAACCGCCCCAGTGTGTTTGTGATGATAGATACCGGGTCTCTGTTTACTGTGGGTGACGGCGAATATTTGGCCGAGCTAATTAGTAGTGCCGGTGGCCGAAATATTGCCGCCGGGTTGGGTAGCGGCTATTTTGAAATGTCCGAAGAAAAACTTTTCGAACTGGACCCGGAAGTTATTATCGCCACTTTCCCTATGCGTGAACAATTATTGGCGCGCGAAGCCTGGCAGGAACTGCAGGCGGTGAAGAATGGTCGCATTTATGATGTGAACGGCGATTTAGTCTCCCGTCCCGGCCCGCGTGTTGTGCTGGGCATGGAAGAACTATACGGCGCATTTTTTGAGTAAACTATGAGACGAAGTCGGAAAACTTGGTTATTTGCTTCATTATCTGCTGCCCTGTTGCTGACTGTAATCTTGGCTACCGCCATTGGGGCGGTAGCCATCCCCGCCGGTGTAACGCTGCGTATTTTTTTGTCGCAACTTGGGATGTCTTGGCTTGAGACTGGAGATATTGCCCGCAACACAGAGGCCATCGTCTGGAGTCTGCGGTTGCCCCGCGTAATTCTTGGCGTGTTAATCGGAGCCTCTTTAGCGCTGGCTGGTAGCACTTTTCAAGGCTTGCTACGCAATCCGCTGGCAGACCCTTTTACTATTGGTGTATCTAGCGGCGCTGCCACCGGAGCAACCATAGCCATTTTTTTGAACCGGCTAAACGGTTTGTATTTTCCGCACATGATTCCGCTGTTTGCTTTTACTGGCGCGCTGCTTGCCATTTTCTTTGTTTACAACCTGGCTAAAATCGGTGGTCAGGTTCCGGTGGCAACATTACTACTGGCCGGAGTTGTCGTCTCTAGCTTCTTGTCGGCGGTGATTTCTCTACTGATGGTCTTGGCGGGAGAGAATATGCAGGGAATCTTTTTTTGGCTTTCCGGCGGCTTGATGATGCGTTCTTGGACGGAAATCGGTTTTGTGGCTCCTTATCTTTTGGTGGGCTCTGGCATCTTATTTGCTTATGCTCGCGAGTTAAATATCTTTCTTTTGGGCGAAGAGGCAGCGCTGCATCTTGGTGTGCGCGTAGAGTTTACAAAGAAGTTGCTGCTCGTCACAGCATCTTTAGTGACGGCGGCAGCCGTGTCTGTCAGCGGCATGATCGGCTTTGTGGGCCTAATTATTCCTCATGCAGTCCGCATGGTAAGCGGGCCGGACCATAGGGTGCTTTTGCCGGCATCCGCTCTCGTAGGCGGCATATTTTTGGTCTGGGCTGATGTGGCCGCCCGTACAGTTTTGGCTCCACAGGAAATACCGGTGGGAATCATTACAGCATTTATTGGCGCTCCTTTTTTTATTTATTTGCTACGCAAAAAGAAGAAAGAAATTCGCCTGTGAGGATAAAATGAAAATTGACGTTCAGAATCTTGCCTTTACCTATGCGGATCATCAGGTGCTGATGGGGGTCAGTTTCAGCGTTGAGTCCGGAACATTTTTCGGGATAATCGGACCAAATGGCAGCGGTAAAACTACGCTCTTAAAACTTCTTTCCCGTGTGCTTCGCCCTGGGTCGGGGCGAGTAAAACTTGGCGAGAGTGCTCTTGAAAGCTATAGTCAAAATGAATTAGCCAAGGTGATGGCGGTCGTAGTTCAAGATACTAACGCCGGCTATCTCTTTTCCGTGGAAGAAATTGTGATGATGGGACGGACTCCTTATCTGGGACGCTTTCAGGCGGAATCGTTGCAAGACTATGCAATTGTACGTCAGGCTCTGGAGTTGACCGGATGTCTGGAACTACGGCAGCGCAAGGTGGCAGAGCTTAGTGGCGGGGAGCGGCAGCGGGTGATGATTGCACGTGCGCTGGCACAGCAGCCAAAAGTATTGCTCTTAGATGAGCCTACCGCTCATTTGGATATCGGTTACCAACAGGAGATCCTGGATTTAGTGAAGCGGCTGTGCCTAACGGATGGGCTTACTGTGATAGCAGTGCTGCATGATTTGAATTTGGCTGCATACTACTGTAACGAACTGGTGTTGTTGGAGCAGGGGCTAATTGCTGCTGCCGGTTCCCCTGCCCATGTGTTGACGACAGAGAATATTGCCCGGGTTTACAAAACAACCATCCATGTTTCGCCCCATCCGTTACTCGGGACGCCGATGGTCGCCCTGCTCCCAGGCAATCGCGCGAGTGCGCCGAAAACGAAAAGACACCGCGTCCACCTCTTGGCGGGTGGCGGCAGCGCCGGGGAATTGATGCGTGATTTGCGGGAAGCAGGTTACACTCTGACTGTGGGCGTCCTGAATGTGGGCGATAGTGACTGGGAAGCTGCTCGATCGCTTGATTTGCCGCTGGTGGCGGAAGCGCCTTTTTCTGCAATTACAGCGGAGCGGCATGAGCAAAATCTACGGCAGATTCAGCAAGCAGACGTAGTGGTGCTCGCGGAAATCCCTATCGGTCACGGTAATCTGCTCAATCTGCGGGCGGCGCTTACTGCTCTTGCTAAAGGGAAAGCAGTCTATCTGCTGGAAGAAGATGTTCATCGCCAGCGTGATTTTACTCAAGGAGAAGGCCAAGAGTTGTTGGCAGAAATCAAACGGGGCGGAGCAGTGGTGATTAATGAAAAAGCTCGGCTTTACCGAGCTTTGGCAGGTGCGCCCAGCATGGGTGCAATCCAACGGGTGAAAGTCCCGAACACGCCCTAGTAGTGGGAAGTGTATAGCTTAAGGCAAGGGTGTCCTTGGCGACGAGGAATCTGAAGGAAGCCGGCGGCAAA
>JAGXTN010000056.1 GCA_018333455.1 Dethiobacter sp.
AGAATTGCAGAAAATCAGAGAATACATTATTAACAACCCTGCCCAATGGCAGGAGGATAAATATTTCATATGATAATAGTTGGGCTTGATTGTTTTTAAGCGGGCTTCGCCCACAACCCAAAACAACTTGTTTTTTATTGCAGTTTCAAAACTATAAGGTACTAAAGATAGAATGCTACATCTTGCAGTATTTGGTAATACAATATTTTTCTATCTACACCCGGCCAAATTTTTTGGCTTGACAAAGGGGTGGAGGGGTAGCTATAATTAAATACAAAATTTTAGCATAATCCAGTTTAAATGCCATGAAGGGAAGAGTATTCTAGGCTTGTTTTCCAGAGAGCCGGTGGTCGCTGCGAACCGGTAAACAGCCGAGGAGAAAGTCGTCCCGAAGCTACCGTCCAAACGCCAACTGGCTTATAGGAACGGTCGGGTCTGCCCGTTACAGCAGCTTAGCCTAGAGTCCGGGAAACCGGAGAATAAGGGTGGTACCGCGGAAGAAATCCTTTCGCCCCTTACCTCAAAAGGGGTGAAGGGATTTTTTACATCTTTCATCGTTAGGAAGTTTACATAAAATCATATTGGAGGAGGCGTTGGGGTGAGCAGAATCATCTACCTAAACGGCAACTATGTGCCGGAAGAAGAAGCGAAAATTTCAGTGTTTGATCATGGGTTTCTCTACGGCGACGGCGTGTTTGAGGGAATTCGCGCCTATGGGGGCAAAGTATTTAAACTGGAAGAGCATCTGCTTCGTCTCTATGAGTCGGCCAAGTCCATTTTACTCGATGTGCCGGAAAGCTGTCAGGTTATGAAGGAAGCGGTGCTGGAAACCATTAGGCAAAACAGATTGACAGATGCCTATATCCGCATTGTCGTCTCCCGCGGTACAGGCGATCTGGGGCTTGACCCCCTTAAATGCCGTAAGGCTACCACCGTAATTATCGTTAGTTCCATCACCCTTTTTCCGGCAGAGCTTTATGAAAAAGGGCTGCAAGTTATTACGGTGGCAACTCGGCGCAATGTGCCGGATGCCTTGGACCCACAAATTAAGTCGCTGAATTATTTAAATAACATCTTGGTCAAAATTGAGGCAAATAGAGCCGGTGTTTTAGAAGCAATTATGCTAAACGGGCAGGGCTATGTTGCGGAAGGAACGGCAGATAATGTTTTTATTTTTAAAAAGGGCAAACTTTTTACTCCTCCGGCTTATGTGGGGGCACTCTGCGGAATTACCCGCCAGGTTATTATCGACTTGGCGCTGGAAGCAGGGATTCCGCTGGAAGAGCGGCCTTTCACACGTCATGAGCTTTATGTGGCAGAAGAATGTTTTATGACAGGAACGGCAGCCGAGGTGATTCCGGTTATTGAGGTGGACGGCCGCCAAATCGGCAGCGGCACGCCTGGTTTGGTTACCCGCCAATTAGTTGCTAGCTTCCGTGCGCTTGCAGGAAATGAGGGGGAGCCTATTTACCCCTAAACGACCGCTGATAAAGGAGGGAAAGTCATGAGAAGTGAGAAGATGACTAAAGGATTAGAGCGTGCTCCGCATCGCTCGCTGTTTAAATCCATGGGTTGGTTGGATGAGGAAATGAATCGTCCGCTTATTGGGGTCATAAATTCCGCCAATGATTTTGTCCCCGGCCATAAGCACTTGCACCAGATTGCAGCCGCGGTAAAAGAGGGGGTGCGCATGGCGGGAGGAACGCCACTTGAGTTTTTTACAATTGCAGTCTGCGACGGTCTGTCCATGAACCATGTGGGGATGCACTATTCCCTGCCTAGCAGGGAAATAATTACCGATTCAATAGAAGTGATGGTGATGGCTCACCCGTTGGATGGGTTAGTGTTTATCCCCAACTGTGATAAAATTGTTCCGGGGATGTTAATGGCGGCAGCGCGCCTGAATTTACCGTCTGTCTTCGTTAGTGGCGGGCCGATGATGGCCGGACGTTTTCAGGGAAAGGCTGTTGACCTTAGCAATGTTTTTGAGGCGGTAGGCAAAGTTCGGGCGGGGCTCATGTCTGAGACGGAATTGGCTGAATTGGAAGAATGTGCCTGTCCAGGTTGCGGCTCCTGTGCCGGGATGTTTACTGCGAACTCCATGAATTGCATCACAGAAGCGTTGGGCATGGCTTTGCCCGGAAACGGCACGGTATCTGCTGTTTCCGCAGACAGGATACGTCTGGCTAAAAGAGCAGGCATCCAGGTGCTGGAGGCTGTAAAAACCGAGCTGACCCCCTCGGCCATCATGACCATGGCAGCGTTTGAAAACGCTTTAGCGATGGATATGGCGCTTGGGTGTTCCACAAATACAATTATCCACCTGCCGGCCATCGCTAATGAAGCAGGGCTGCTGCTTGATTTGCATCGTGTAGATGCTATTAGCGGCAAGACTCCGCAGCTTGCGAAGCTCTCCCCGGCTGGAGAAAGACATATTGAAGATTTGGCTGCTGCCGGCGGTGTGCAGGCGGTGCTGAAAAGGCTTGCCGAGCGTGGCTTAATTAACGAAGACTGCCTGACAGTGAGCGGGAAAACAGTGGGACAACAGCTTCAGGATGCCGCAATTCTTAACGATGAAGTAATCCGTCCATTTGAAAGAGCATACTTGAAAAGTGGCGGAATTGCCGTGTTGCGCGGCAACCTGGCTCCCGACGGGGCGGTGGTGAAACAGGGAGCGGTGGCACCGGAGATGATGCAGAAGTCCGGACCTGCCCGCGTGTTCCACAGCGAAGAGACGGCGGTGGAAGCTATTTTGGGCGGGAAAATATACCCCGGTGATGTGATTGTGATTAGCTATGAAGGACCAAAGGGAGGCCCCGGCATGCGGGAAATGCTGGCGCCAACTTCTGCGGTAGCCGGCATGGGCCTAGACAGGGAAGTAGCCCTGATTACAGACGGTCGCTTTTCAGGGGCAACCAGAGGTGCGGCCATCGGCCATATTTCGCCGGAAGCCATGGAAAAGGGTCCTATAGCAGCAGTGCGTGAGGGCGATTTGATTATCATTGACATCCCCAACCGGAAGCTGGACCTGGATATTAGCCCGGAGGAGCTGAGCAGACGTTTAGCAGAACTGGAGCTGCCCGAGCCAAAAATCAACAAGGGCTATTTGGCTCGCTATATCCGTCAAGTAACATCAGCCAGTACAGGTGCTGTCTTTAAAAAGGTGGGAAGCGAGTGAAAACTACAGGAGCGCAAATGGTGATTGAAGCGCTGAAGAAAGAAAATGTGGATGTGATTTTCGGCTACCCCGGCGGGGCAGTGCTAAATCTCTATGACCGGCTGTATGATGCGGATATTCGCCATGTTTTGACCCGTCATGAACAGGCTGCCGTCCATGCTGCCGACGGCTATGCCCGGGTCACCGGCCGTCCCGGAGTAGTATTTGCCACCTCCGGCCCCGGCGCCACCAACCTTGTGACAGGGATTGCCACCGCCTATATGGATTCTGTTCCGCTGGTGCTCATAACCGGCCAAGTATCCTCGCCGTTGATAGGTACCGACGCCTTTCAGGAGGCGGATATCTTTGGCATTACCCTGCCGATTACGAAGCATAATTATCTTGTCACCGAAATTGCCGATTTGCCGCGGATTATGAAGGAAGCGTTCTATTTGGCTACGAGTGGGCGCTGCGGTCCGGTGCTGATCGACCTGCCAAAGGATATTCAGCAGGCTGAAGGGGAATTCCGCTACCCAAAAACTGTGCAGATTCCCGGGTATAACCCGACTTATGACGGTCACCTTGGACAAATTAACCGGGCAATTAAGGCTCTGGCGCGGGCAAAAAAACCGGTGCTTTATGTGGGTGGAGGAGTGGTAAGTTCCGGAGCCGATCAGCTGCTGTTGGAGTTGGCGGAACGGACGGAGGCGCCTGTGACGACGACATTGATGGGGCTTTCCGCTTTTCCGGGCTGTCACCCACTGGCACTGGGGATGCTCGGAATGCACGGAACGTACTGGGCGAACATCGCCGTAAATGAAGCCGATTTACTTGTGGCCATTGGCGCCCGCTTTGATGACCGGGTAACCGGTAAGCTAAATCGCTTTGCCCAGGGAGCAAAAATTGTCCATATTGATATTGACCCGGCGGAAATTGGTAAAAATGTGCGGGTAGATGTGCCCATTGTGGGCGATGTAAAGCGCGTGCTTACCGAACTACTCAAAAAAACGGAGGCAAAACAACACCCCGACTGGCTGGCTCGCATTGAGGAGCTGAAAAACTGTGCGCCTCGAGGTTACTGTCAGGAGCCTGACGGAGAACTGTTGCCCCAGTTTGTGATTGAATCTATCTACAGAGAAACTAAGGGCGAGGCAGTGATAACTACGGAAGTGGGCCAACATCAGATGTGGACGGCTCAGTATTATAAGTTTAAAAACTTGCGCTCTCTGGCGTCATCGGGCGGACTGGGTACCATGGGTTACGGTTTTCCCGCTTCTCTGGGAGCGCAGCTTGGCCGGCCGGAGGAAACAGTTTTTTGCATTGCCGGCGATGGCAGCTTTCAAATGAACTCGCAGGAACTGGCTACAGCCGTAAACTATAATATTCCGGTAAAAGTGGCAATTATTAATAACCAATATTTAGGAATGGTCCGTCAGTGGCAGCAAATCTTCTTTCAGCGTCGTTACTCATCGGTCGCTCTGGGGAAAGGGCCGGATTTTGTTAAACTGGCGGAGGCTTACGGTGCCGTAGGGTTGCGCGCGGAAAAGGCGGCGGAAGTAGCGGTGGTGCTTCGCCAGGCAATGGCGACCCCCGGACCGGTTGTGATGGATTTCCGTGTGCGGGCAGAAGAAAATGTCTTTCCGATGGTGCCGCCTAACTGCCCAACATGTGAAATGATTAGGGGTGATGAGGAATGAAATATGTCCTGGCCGTCCTTGTTGAAAACAAGCCCGGTGTGTTAGTGCGTGTGGCAGGCCTTTTTGCCCGGCGAGGCTTCAATATTGAAAGCCTGGCTGTCGGCAAAACGGTGGACCCTGCCATTTCACGGATGACAATCGAGGTGGAAGCAGACGAAAAAACTTTGGAGCAGGTAGTTAAGCAGCTAAATAAATTGATCAATATTTTGAGAATCTCAAACTTGACACATGAGCCTTCGGTTAACCGTGAGCTGGTAATGATTAAAGTTAAAGCTAATGCCACAAATCGCGCAGAAATTCAACAAATTGTGGAAACTTTTCGAGCGAAAATAGTCGATGTTTCCCTCCATTCGGTAATCATTGAGATTACCGGCAACGAAGAAAAGTTGGAAGCCATTCTTCTTCTGCTTTCACATTATGGCATCCTTGAAACTGTCCGAACAGGAAAAATCGCACTTTTACGGGGTAGTAAAGTTACTAAAAATGGGGAGGTAAAAGAAAATGGCAAAGATGTTCTATGATCAGGACGCAGACATTGAGTTGTTAAGAGGGCGCACGGTGGCAGTGATGGGTTACGGCAGCCAAGGGCATGCCCAGGCACAGAACCTAAAAGAAGCCGGAATTGATGTGGTGGTGGGTCTGCGGGAAGATAGCAGACGTCGGCCTCAAGCTTTGGCCGCAGGACTTAAAGTTATGACGGTGGCGGAGGCGGCCAAGGCTGCCAGCGTGATTCAGATTTTACTGCCGGACGAAACCCAGCGGGCGGTGTATGAAGCTGAGATTAAGCCATACTTACAGGCAGGAGATGCTCTCGTTTTTTCCCACGGTTTTAATATTCATTTTCAGCAGATTGTGCCGCCGCTCAATGTGGACGTGTTTATGGTCGCGCCCAAAAGTCCGGGACATTTGGTGCGCCGTACATACACAGAAGGGGCGGGTGTGCCGGGCTTGCTTGCGATTTATCAAGACTATAGCGGCAATGCCCGGGCGTTGGGTCTGGCTTATGCAAAAGGCATCGGCTGTACGCGTGCCGGCGTGATCGAAACAACTTTTAAGGAAGAAACGGAAACAGATCTTTTTGGTGAACAGGCGGTGCTTTGCGGCGGCGCTACGGAACTGATCAAAGCAGGGTTTGACACATTGGTGGAAGCAGGTTATCAGCCTGAAATCGCCTACTTTGAGTGTTTACATGAGCTTAAGCTGATTGTAGACTTGATTTATCAGGGCGGACTTTCTTATATGCGCTATTCGGTGTCTGACACGGCACAATACGGCGACTTTGTTACCGGCAAGCGGATTGTGAACCAGGATACTCGTCAGGAGATGAGAAAAATCTTGGCAGAAATTCAAAGCGGCCAATTCGCCCGCAACTGGATCCTCGAAAATCAAGCACATAGACCCTTTTTTAAAGCAAACGACAGGCTGGAAAAAGAACATAAAATTGAAGAAGTAGGCAAAGAACTGCGGCGGATGATGACTTGGATTGATGCGAAGGAAGATTTCTAGGAAAATATATCAATAAAGGCGGAGAAAACTGTGGGAATGACCATTGCAGAAAAAATTCTGGCTCAGCATGCAGGCAAGGATGTTGTCCGGCCGGGAGAGTTAATTACCGCCCGGGTAGACATGGTGCTGGGGAATGATATCACCTCCCCCCTAGCAATTAACGAATTTAAAAAAATAGGGGTAAACCGTGTTTTTGACAAAGACCGCATCGCTTTAGTGCCAGACCACTTCACCCCTAACAAAGATATAAAGTCGGCTGAACAGAGCAAACTGCTGCGTGAATTTGCCCGGGAGCACCAGATTACCTATTATTATGAAGTAGGTCGGATGGGGATCGAACATGCGCTGTTGCCGGAGGAAGGGCTGGCTCTTCCCGGGGAAATTATTATCGGCGCCGACTCCCATACCTGCACCTACGGCGCCCTAGGCGCTATGAGCACAGGAGTGGGCAGTACAGATATGGCCGCGGCCATGGCGCTGGGAGAGGCTTGGTTTAAGGTGCCCTCCACACTGAAGTTTGTTTTTAATGGCAAGCTCCAGCCCTGGGTCAGCGGCAAAGACTTAGTCCTTTATCTTATCGGCAAAATCGGGGTAGACGGGGCGCTCTACCGCTCCATGGAGTTTTGGGGCGAGATGATCAGCTCCCTTTCCATGGATAGCCGCCTGGCCATGTGCAATATGGCTATTGAGGCAGGAGCGAAATGTGGAATAATTGAGCCGGACCAGATTACGCTCGACTATGTGACGCCGCGGGCCAAGCGCAACTTTACGCCGGTTTATGTGGATAAAGATGCGGAATATGAAAAAGTCTATACTTTCAGCGGAGACGAGATCGAACCGCAGGTGGCGTTCCCCCATCTGCCTGAGAATACCAGGGGAATAAGTGAGGTGGGCGAGGTACGCCTTGATCAGGTGGTGATCGGCTCCTGCACCAATGGGCGCATGGAAGACCTGCGCATTGCCGCAGAAATATTAAGAGGCAAAAAAGTACACAGGGATGTGCGCCTGCTGATCATTCCCGGCACACAAAATATTGTAAGGCAAGCAATGCGGGAAGGACTGCTCGAGATCTTTATCGCTGCGGAAGCAGTAGTCTCCACTCCCACATGTGGCCCCTGCCTTGGCGGGCATATGGGTATTCTGGCAAACGGCGAGCGCGCCCTGGCGACTACAAACCGTAATTTTGTTGGGCGAATGGGCCATCCCGGCAGTGAAGTATATCTTTCCAATCCTGCGATAGCTGCTGCCAGCGCGATAGCAGGCAAAATTTGTGCACCCGGGGAGGTGCTTTGAAATGCAGGGTTACGTTTGGAAATTCGGCAATGATATCGATACAGATGCCATTATTCCGGCCCGCTACCTTAACACGTCTGATCCGGCCGAACTGGCTAAGCACTTAATGGAAGACGCAGATGAAAGCTTTCCCAGCAAAGTAAAAGCAGGCGATATGATTGTTGCCTTGAAAAACTTTGGTTGCGGCAGTTCTCGGGAACACGCTCCCCTTGCGATTAAAGCCGGTGGGGTCGCCTGTGTAATCGCCCACTCTTTTGCCCGCATCTTTTACCGAAATGCGATTAACATTGGGCTGCCGATTCTGGAAAGTCCTGCAGCAGCAGAGAAAATTGAGCAAGGCCATGAAATACGGGTGGACTTGGCCGCCGGTACCATTGAAAACCTTAGTACCGGAGAAATCTATCAGGCAGCGCCTTTCCCTCCCTTTATGCAGACCATTATGGATAAAGGCGGCTTGATTGGTTATGTTAAATGGCGCCTTGAGAGCGAGCAGAGCTGATTTTTGTCTGCAGAGAAAAAACGGGAGGTGAATAACCTTGGCTATCTGGCAGTGCCCACAATGCGGATTGGAGCAGGAAGCGCGGTGCAAACCGAAAAAATGCCCTAATTGTGAGGAACAGGTTGCATTCGCAAAAAAGGAAGACAAAGAAGATAAGGCTAAAAAAAATAAATAGCACTGAGCAAAGCGCCGCCTCCGGCGCCTTTGCTTTTGGCGCAATAACTGCTTGTCATTATTATTCAGAAAAAATGTTGTTTTGTACAAAAAACTAAAGAAGAAAATTGTTCAAAATTAACAAAATTTGGATTGAAAGGCGGCGGGGGGGGGGCTATAATAAAAATATCGTAGCTATTGCCAAAAATTGCAAGGAGGGATGTCGTGAGTTCGGCGATAGTTGCTGAAACAAATATTGAGGAGAGTGATTTTCCCATGTTGGCAGGAAAAACCCAAAAATTGGCAATTTTGGGAGATTTCCTATTTCACATTTATAGGCTTGCCATCCCCCCTTCCCAGCGACTTGAGGTTGCTTGCTCAAAGTGACGTTGACCAGGCTTTACGAGCCGGGCGCACGGTAGCCAGCCGTCTGGGCGGGGTGGCTACCCTCAGGCTGAGAAATGCGCAAGGTGTATTGCAGGAAATAGGTTCTCGGTTCACGATGCCGGCTAACGCTGTGGTGAGCGGTGATATAGTATTGCGGGTCGCTCTTTCTGGTAGTTACCGCGTAGAATCATTCAGAATTTTGCCGGAAATTCAGGAGTCAATGCTGTTCTAGCTTTTCAAAACAGGTCTGTCTCTGAGGTTACGCATCACTTAACCGCAGGCCAAACTATGACAATTCCTGTAGGTTTTGTTTTTCATGGCGAACAGCGGAGCTACCATGTAATAGTGGAGCATATCCTCCCCGGGGGTGCTAATGATACCATCTACACCAGCCCGATTTTTATCAGGCAGTAGTTTTAGGGGAATGCCGTGTTAACTAAAGCGACCCGCAGGGAAGGGCTGATGCGCAAAAAGTTTTTTTAGGAACTCATCTATCGCCCTTTCCATTTTTGTATTACTGCGTTTACTTACACGCTAAGCGATATTACGCCTGAGAGGCGGTGTCCAGCCTGTGGAAGGATTTATCAATAAAGCTAAAGCCCTGGCTGTTTTGAAGAAAAGAGAAAGCAGGGAATACATCTTAGTTCTTTTATCATGGGGGATTATATTTTTTGGGGTGCTGTTTCTACTGCTCGGGTCAGCGGGAGGATATGTCCCAGGGCTACAATATATAGCAGTGCGTTTAGGGGGAGAATGGTTTTGGCCAATGACTTTAGCTGTGTCTATAGCCACTGCTCTTGCCCTAGGCTTAAAAAGTTTTTTCCTTGGTCTTTTTCTTGCCTTGCCTGGATTTTTTTTCTTGCTTTTTGTAATAGCCCAAATAGTTTCTTTAAGTAAATATTATGATGTAAGCACTTTTTATTTAAGCTTTCTCTTTTTTCTTGTTTTTTCATCTTGCGGAGCGCTATTGATCCGGGCCCACAAAGACGAGAAGAAAAGCTTTAAAATCTACCAGGGAGCCTTCTTGGCGGTGTTACTTTTAATGGCCGCCTTTTTATTGTCTTTATTTTTTTACCGCCAAAGTGTTTAGGAGTGACATTTGTGAGGAAATACAAGAAATTTTTAACCAAAGCAAACCTTTTCATGGAGAACGACAAATCAGGAAACGCTCCTGATATTACAGCACTATTTTCATTTTGTCTTTTGCTGTCTTGGTTCGGAGCTGCTGGGATATTTACCTTGCAGGGATATCCGATTCGCGTTGTTGTAAGCTTGTTGTTTTTGGCGGCTGTCGTCATCAACCTGTCCTTAATTGTTTGGTCTGTAAACTCTCTTTTGTTTGCCGGAATGGGAATGGGGACGATAGTGTTTTTATTGAGTTTTTCAGAAATCAATGATTTGGCGTATACTCATTTTTATGAGGTTCTTTGGCGTATAGCGGGTCAACAAGGGGAACATATCCTTTCAGCGTTGGGTTTTCTGTTGGCCTTTTTCTTTGCGCTGTCCTTAACGCTTTTCTTGCTATGGTTTCAGCTCAGTAAAAGCAGAATTTGGGGCCGCCGGGTGCTCTTATCAACGCAAGTCGCGATGTTAACGTTAAGCCTGCTTTTCTTGGTTAATTACAGAGGCCTGGCGGCTAACCCCGGCGGGATGACACTTGCTCTTGTCGTTATTGCGTTACTTGTTGCGCCGGTTTTGATTGCCGTAGCTGTGTGGTTTAGACAAAAGCAAGATGAGCAGTTGACAGGAAGAATCTACTGGGCGGCTTTCACGATCCAGATGATAGCGGTAGTTGGAGCAGTTTATTATTTCGCGGTTTCTCCCACCGTGGAGCACCTAGGCCGACCGGTTGAGGTTAGGGAAATAAGACTGGGTGACAGGCCTCTAAGCCGCCCGTTTGTTGAAGAAGGGGCAGCATATCTGGTCAGTGGAGACGGCCGGTTACATAAAGTCAACCTGTTTACAGGGAGAAAGCAAACACTGGCACGCATCCTCCTTCCGAAACCGTCTGAAATTGGTTACCCAGAATATAGTTTATCAGTCGCGACAAAACTTAATCTGACAGCGGGAAGTCTCGCTAGAATGACCCCGGATAAACTTGCACTTACGTTTGTGTATTCTTTATGGAGAGAAGCTGACCAAAATGAAGTCAACTTAACGCTGGAAGTTACGGTTAGTCAAGAAACCGGTCAAACCTCCTGGCAGGTAACAGGTTTTACGAACCGTCCCGAGCACCGCCCGGCAGAAACGGCTGAGTATGCAGGAGTTACTCTTTATCCTTTTGTATCTGACTTACGTGTCCCCCTCCCAGCACATATGCGTATAGCAGGTGCAGGGATAGAGACAAGGGTTTTTACAAAAGGAAGCGTACGGTGGACTTATGCCGGGCAAGGATGGTTACTTGCCGGGACAAATCAAGGGGCTCTCTACATTATTGCTGCCGGTTCCCGCCGTGCACCTGATAAAAGATAGTCACCGACGCTTCTTTTGTGGGGCGTCAGCCGGGTCGATATACCGGTGTCCTGTCAGTTTCCGTTTTCATTGGTGGGCAAATGAGCTACCATGTCATAGTGGAGCATATCCTCCCCGGTGGTGCTAATGATACAATTATGCACTAAAAGACTCGGTATCTCTCTTCTGCACTGAAGGACGGCAATGAAGTGCCGATAGAATTTGTAGAAGGAATCGTTCAGTTATAATTGACTAAAACTGACAGACACAGACTATTAATTGGAGCCATACAAGTAACGAGTAGTGGAAGAACATCCTCTTTAATTTTAGGGCAAGGCGCACAGATGGGACCGTAGGCTTCGTAATGACCGGGCGCCGGATGGGTAGGAGATGGAGTATGGCAGCCTACTCATGAACCCACCCGGTCCCAGGAATAGTGATGCCGCCTTTGTTCCAACTGCATAACACAAAACAGGGAAAAACCTAATAACCATCGGAACTATCCCCGTGTTTATTGGGTTTGTTAAAAGTGATGGAGTAAAAAATGTTGTTTTGAGAAATATTAACTGTCTGGGAAGGAGTTTATACCGGGCTAGTCGAATTAAACCAAAAATTTGCTCATCTTTGCTTATCTTTTTTCGACCACTAAAGGAGGCATTCGTGTGAAAAACTATACAACAGAGAAAATTCGCAACGTTGCCCTAATTTCTCATGGTGGAGCAGGCAAAACATCACTGGCGGAAGCCATGATTTACACCTCCGGCGCCACCACCCGGCTCGGAAAAACAGACTCAGGCACTACCACCACCGATTTTGATCCAGAGGAGATCAAGCGCCAGATTACAATTAATACTTCTCTCGCACCGGTCGAGTGGGCAGGTGTAAAAATAAACTTGTTGGACACCCCAGGCTATTTTGATTTTATTGGTGATGTGGCGGGCGCGCTGCGCGTAGCTGATGCGGCGGTAGTAGTAGTTTCTGCAACGGCCGGCGTAGAAGTGGGAACGGAAAAGTTCTGGAGCTATGCGGATGAGAATAATTTGTCGCGCTTAATCTTTGTGAACAGAATGGATAAAGAAAATGCCCATTTTTCAAAAGTGTTGACGCAGTTGCAGGAGTTTTTCGGCTCGAAAGTAGTGCCGGTGCAAATCCCTATTGGCGCGGAAGCTTCGTTTAAAGGTGTAGTTGACATTATCAAAATGAAGGCTTATCTTTTCGAAGGCGACGGCAAAAAAGTGACGGAAAGCGATGTGCCTGCCGACTTAGCAGAGCTGGCGGGAAGCTACCGCGAGAAACTGATGGAGGCGGTAGCAGAAAGCGATGATGAACTGCTGATGAAATACCTAGAAGGGGAGCCGCTTAGCACAGAGGAAATAGTGACTGGTTTGCGCATCGCTCTCCAAGCAGGCAAAGTGATCCCGGTGCTCTGCGGTTCGGCTACTTTAAACAAAGGAATCCAGCCTCTCTTAGAGCTGATCGCCGGTGCTTTTCCCTCTCCGGCAGACGTGGGCGAGGTGAAGGCAATAAAAGCCGGGAGCAATGATCTGGAAACTATTAAAATTGATGCCAAAGGCCCGGTGGCCGCATTGGTGTTTAAAACCTTTGCCGACCCGTTCGTAGGGAAAATTTCTTACTTTAAGGTATATTCCGGCATCATGAAAGGCGATACACAGTTAAATAACATCAATAAAGAGAAAACGGAGAGAGTCGGCCAACTTTTTACCATGCTAGGTAAAACTCAGCTTAACCTTAGCCAAGTTCCCGCCGGAGATATTGCTGCCGTGGCCAAATTGCAGGCTACCGCAACGGGTGACACACTTTGCGAAAAGAGCGTTTGCTCCGTATTCCCACCCATTATTTTTCCGCAGCCGGTAACCACCTTTGCGGTTGAACCAAAAAAGCAGGGGGAAGAAGATAAAGTTGCCAGCGGTTTGGCACGCTTCCTGGAAGAAGATCCCACTTTCCGCATGGAGCGCAACTCCGAGGTAAAGCAAACTCTGATTTCTGGGATGGGGGAACTGCATCTAGAGATCATCACCAGCAGGCTGGCTAATAAATTCGGTGTCGAAGTCGAGCTGACGCTGCCTAAAATTCCTTATAAGGAAACTATCCGCGGTGTGGCAAAGGTAGAAGGCAAACACAAAAAACAGTCGGGCGGCCGCGGTCAGTTTGGCCATGTTTGGATTGAATTTTCGCCGATGGAAACGGGCAGTCAATTTCAATTCGAGGACAAGGTGGTTGGTGGTGCCGTGCCACGCCAATATATCCCGGCGGTGGAAAAAGGCTTGCGGGAAGCACTGGAAACCGGCGTTTTAGCCGGTTATCCGGTGGTGGATATCAAAGCCAGCCTATATGACGGTTCCTATCATAATGTGGACTCTTCTGAAATGGCCTTTAAGATTGCAGCACATCTGGCATTTAAAAAAGGAATTGAGCAGGCTAAACCGGTGTTGCTGGAGCCGGTGATGGCTGTGGAAGTCACCGTTTCTGACCAGTATATGGGTGATATTATGGGGGATATGAACAGCCGGCGCGGACGCATCCTCGGTATGGAGCCAAGCAATGGCGTCCAGATTATTAAGGCTAATGTGCCGCTGGCGGAAATGCTTAAATACGCCATAGACCTGCGCTCAATGACTCAGGGGCGTGGTTTCTTCGCAATGAAATTCAGTCACTACGAAGAAGTGCCGGCTCATATTGCCGAGCAGGTAATCGCAGCGTCTAAAGCCGAAAAAATAGCGGCAGAAAACTAAGCGTAACAAGAATAATGCGTTGTGTTTATCTAAGATAAAGGGCAAGCGCCAACGCGCTTGCCCTTTATAACCAGCAACTAGCCGGCGGCATCTTTGTTGCCGCCGGAGCATAGGCTAGAGGCAAGTTTAGCTACGGAGGGGTATTTTTGTGAGCAAAACAATAGCGGTATTATACGGTGGTCGCTCCGGCGAACACGAAGTCTCGCTTCGTTCGGCGGCAGCGATTCTGGCAGGCCTGCAGGCTCAACAGGATCTGACTGTTTTGCCGGTGTTTATTAGTAAAGAGGGAAGCTGGCAGTTAGACGGAGTGCGTGTGGCTGTGTTACCGCATCCGGGGGTGGGTGGGCTTTTTGTGCTGGAGGGAGAAAACGCAGGCAGTGTGATTGCTGTGGATTTAGTTTTTCCTGTCTTGCACGGCACCTATGGGGAGGATGGCACTGTGCAGGGGCTACTTGAATTGGCTCGGATCCCTTATGTGGGGGCGGGAGTTCCCGGTTCCGCAGTGGGAATGGATAAAATTTTAATGAAAGCTGCTCTCTTGGCAGAGGGGTTGCCTGTCGGTCCCTATCTCTGGTTTACCGGCGCCAAATGGTTGAGTGACAAGGAGCGGCTGGCGGCGCAGGTAGAGAAAGAGCTTGGTTTCCCGTGTTTTGTTAAGCCTGCCAATCTGGGCTCCAGCGTAGGAATTTCCAAAGCCTATCACCGGCAAGGATTGCTGGAGGCTGTGGCTGAAGCGTTAGCTTATGACAGGCGAATTCTGGTGGAAAAATTTCTGCCGGGCCGTGAAATTGAGTGCAGCGTGTTAGGCAATGATCAACCCAGGGCCTCCATTTTAGGGGAAATAATTCCTGCAAACGATTTTTATGATTATACGGCTAAATACCTTGATAACCGGTCACGTTTGGTGATTCCTGCCAATCTGCCGGAGCGGTTGGCTAAAAAAGTCAGGGAACTGGCGGTGCAAACTTTTGTGGCGCTAGACTGCGCCGGTTTGGGGCGGGTAGATTTTCTTGTCGATGATCAGCATGAACAGATTTGGGTTAACGAGCTAAATACGCTGCCAGGATTCACCTCAATTAGTATGTACCCCAAGTTGTGGGGAGCTACAGGAGTTTCCTTTAACGAGTTGCTGCTTGAACTGATTTCCTTGGCTGAAGAACGGTTTAGAGAAAAAGAAAAGTTGAAGACAACATTTGCAGTAAGCTAGAGGCGAGGTGGAATCCATGAAAAGACAGGCAGCTTTTCTTCTTCTGGCATTGCTCTGGACAGGCACTGCCATAGGGCAGCCTTTAGCCCTTTCTCCGGCAGAGATGGTGGAGGGCGCCCAGTATATTCTTGCCGGCAAAGTAATAGAAGTGCGGGAGCAACAGGAGAACCCCGAATTTGTGATTCGGGTCGATACCGTTTATCGTGGTGAACTGGGGTTGGCGACGCTTTCCATTCCTTTACCGCCTCAGTCCGGCAGGTTGTGGGCTGTGCCGGAGCTGGATAGTCGGATGCTCTTTTTTCTAACAACAGATGAAGGGCGGAGCCTTACTCCGGCAGGAAATTTGAACTGGGCCGCCTTTTTCAAAGATGAGCAGGTGGAGCGACTGTTTATGGGAGCCCGTTTTAACAATTGGGCAGAGGCAGACTATCTTCAGGAATATAATCGCTTTCTTGCGGAAACACCAGGCAGGAAAATCCCGCCCGACGGCGATACGGAGGAGAGTGCCGCACCGGAGCCGTCAAGGCGGCCGGGAGAAGTCAACCCGGTTTGGTTTTTTGCTTTCGCCGGCATTATGTTTATCTTATTGTTAGTCTCCTCTCTATTGAAAAAAAAGGCGCTAACTAAAAACATCAACAAAAAGCAGCGCTGATGAGATAATTTGCTGCGAATTCTTCCTGCAGCAGTCTGACTCTGTCAGTTCGGCGCAAATGGCTTGTCCTGGAGGAAAAATTATAGTAAAATAAGATATTAATTAATCCAGATAGAATCACAGGGTATTTCAGGAAAGGGGAATTATGGGAATGGCAGAACAAGGTACTTTTTGTGTTAAGGCCGGCTTGGCCGAGATGCAAAAAGGGGGCGTCATTATGGATGTCACAACGCCTGAACAGGCAAAAATTGCGGAAGAAGCAGGTGCAGTAGCTGTTATGGCACTGGAAAGGGTGCCCGCTGATATTCGCGCCGCCGGCGGCGTGGCCAGAATGGCAGATCCGGAGATAATTTTAAAAATTATGGATGTGGTAACGATTCCGGTTATGGCCAAAGCGCGCATTGGTCACTTCGTGGAAGCGAAAATCCTTGAAGCACTAGGGGTCGATTATATCGACGAAAGTGAAGTTCTTACTCCTGCCGACGATGAGTTTCATATTAACAAACGGCAATTTACCGTTCCTTTTGTTTGCGGTGCCAGAAACCTGGGCGAAGCACTGCGCCGCATCGGAGAAGGAGCGTCAATGCTCAGAACCAAGGGTGAACCGGGGACGGGCAATGTAGTCGAAGCCGTCCGGCATATGCGGATGATGATGAGTGAAATTCGCAAGTTATTAAATACACCGGATGAAGAATTGATGAGCTTTGCTAAGCAGGCAGGCGCACCATACGAACTGGTTTGCCAAGTGAAGCGCTTGGGGCGCTTGCCGGTTGTAAATTTTGCTGCGGGTGGAATTGCCACACCGGCTGATGCTGCATTAATGATGCAACTAGGGTGTGACGGTATTTTTGTCGGGTCAGGAATTTTTAAAGCTAAGGAGCCAAGAGCGCGGGCCAAAGCTATTGTGGATGCCACTCTTCACCATGATGACCCAAGCCTCTTGGCGGAGATTTCCAAGGGGTTGGGTGAAGCCATGCCCGGTCTAGAAATTTCCACAATCCGCCGAGAAGAACGGATGCAGGAGCGGGGCTGGTAGCAGATGAAAATCGGTGTGCTTGCCATTCAGGGCGCCGTCCGTGAGCATGTAACTGCCCTGCAAAAATGCGGCGAAGATGTGGTCTGCGTCAAAAAGGCGGAACAGTTTGCTGAGCTGGACGGACTAGTGATTCCGGGTGGAGAGAGTACGACCATCGGAAAGTTACTGGTTCGTTTTGGCTTGGTGGAACCGATTTTGCGGCTGATAGCGCAAGGCAAAGCGGTCTACGGTACTTGTGCAGGCTTAATTTTGTTGGCCACTCGGGTGGAGGGAAGCGAGCAATTCTTATTGGGCAAAATGGATATCGCTGTTGCACGCAATGCATTTGGCCGGCAAAGGGAGAGCTTTGAGCAGGAGCTGCCCGTTCCCGTCTTGGGCAAGGAGCCTTTTCCGGCTGTGTTTATTCGCGCTCCTTTGATTAAAGCGTATGGCAGTAAGGTGCAAGTGCTGGCTAGATGCAATGCTGAGGTTGTGGCTGCCCGGCAGGACAATCTTCTAGTCAGTGCTTTTCACCCGGAGCTGACAGACGACGTGCGGATGCACAGCTATTTTGTGGGTATGGCTAAAGGTAATTAAGAGAGATTATCTGCAAAAAGAGAAGGGAACCCCTTCTCCTTTTTGTACCGGTTAAAAGGAGAAACTCCTTTGACGTGGAAATATCCATGAGGGTGAGTTTATGCGGGAAAAAAATCTCTTTGATTTATTGGCTGGAAGTTCAGAAGACAGGGCCCATAAAACGAAGTTGGCACAGCCCGTCGGGCAGCCGGCTACCATGGAGAGTTTGGCTGCGGAAGTTGTGGGATGCGCGCGCTGTTCGCTTCGTTTGGGAGCAAGCCGGGTGGTCTTTGGGGAAGGGAATCCGCAGGCAAAATTAATCTTTGTGGGGGATGCTCCCGGCGCAGACGAGGATCGGCAGGGGTCGCCCTTTGTAGGCGCGTCAGGGCAACTGTTAGATAAAATTTTGGCAGCTGCAGAAATTAAGCGCGACGAAATATATCTCACTAATGTTCTTAAGTGTCGGCCACCGGAAACCCGGAAGCCCCAACCGGAGGAGATAGCCGCATGCCGAGGACATCTGCAGCGGCAGATTGAGCTGATTAGTCCAGCCATCATAGTTTGTCTCGGCTCTTTCGCAGCACAGGCATGCTTAACGCCCTCCGTCCGCGCCAACTTGGTGCGCGGCCGCTGGTTTGCGCTGGACGGGATTCGGTTGATGTTTACATTCCATCCGGCGGAGCTGCTTTTAGATCCGGCAAAGAAAAAACCGGTTTGGCAAGACATTCAGCAGGTAAGAGATGCCTACCGTTTGCTAACGGTTTAAGGAGGTAGTTTTGTGGCGCGTATTTTAGTGGTGGACGATGAAAAAACGATAGTTAAGGGCTTAAAGTTTAGCCTAGAAAAAGAGGGCTACGAGGTTCTGGCTGCCTATGACGGCGCAGAGGCTTTGAGTTTGTTTAAAAAGGAAAACCCGGATCTAATCGTTTTGGATTTAATGCTGCCCGAAGTGGATGGTTTTGAAGTTTGCCGCAGAATCCGCAAGGGAAGCGAAGTGCCAATTATTATGCTGACCGCACGGGGCGAAGATATTGATAAAATTCTTGGCCTGGAGTTGGGGGCAGACGATTATGTTACCAAACCGTTTAATCCCCGTGAACTGACGGCCCGGATCAAGGCGATTCTACGACGTTCGCAGCTCCCCACCGGCAAGGACCAGGTAGGGATGCAGGTTATTCGGCTGCAGGATTTACAAATTGACTTGTTCCAACGTAAAGTTCGGATTCGTGACAAAGAGGTCGATTTGACCAGCAAAGAATTTGCCCTGTTAAGCCTGCTGGCCAGTCACCCGGGACGGGTTTTCAGCCGTGAAAAGCTGCTGGAACATGTGTGGGGCTATGATTATTACGGGGATGCGCGGACGGTGGATGTTCATATTCGACATATGCGAGAAAAGATTGAGCCAGACCCCGCTACTCCCCAGCTAATCCTTACCGTCTGGGGAGCCGGATATAAATTCCGGGAGGCAAAAAATGTTTAACAGCATCCGCACCAAGCTGACCGTCACGTATATAGTTTTGATTCTGGCGGTTCTGTTGGTGACTTCGTTCTTTTTGCTGAACACTTTAGAACAATACTATATAAGTTATCAGTATTTAATCCTTGAGGCGGCAGCACACCCGGTGGCTAGGGAGGCTGTTGCCAACTTGCGGGAAGTGCCCAATGTGGTCACCCTTTCTAATGTGGCGGAAGAATACGGACGACAGTATCGCATTAGAGTGCTAATTACCGATCATCGTCAGCGAGTCCAGGGTGACTCGTTGCGTGTGGGGGGGCTGGTAGGAACTACGCTGGAACGGGCAGAAATAACTGCCGCCTTGGCCGGCGAGCAGGGTCGCAGCATTCAGTATTCCCACGAGTCCAGGCAATGGGTTATGCAGGTGGCCGTACCCATCATCTTTGAGGAGTCGATTATCGGAGCGGTATTTATTGCCTCATCCCTCTCCGATGTTTATGCCGTCCTGGATAATGTCCGTGAATTTCTCCTTTTGGCAACAGTTCTTTCCCTCTTGTTTGCCGGCTTGCTTGGAGTATATTTTGCCCATCATATTACGGTTCCCATCGAATCGCTGACTGCGGCAACAGAACAAATCGCTCGCGGCGATCTGACTCAACGTGTTTCTGTCCGGTCTAAGGATGAGATTGGCAGGCTGGCCGGCCAGTTTAACCATATGGCTGGCCGTCTGCAGGAAATGACTCGGCAACTGCGGGAATTTGTTTCTAATGCCTCCCATGAAATGAGAACGCCGCTAACTTCGCTGAATATTTTGGTTAAATCGCTGCGAGAATATCCGCTGGAAGCTGAAGAGCGCGAAGATTTTTTGGCTGATATTGATCAGGAAGTGGAGAGGCTGATCCACCTGGTAGAGAGCCTGCTAGATCTCACACGGCTTGACCGGTTAGGCGCTGAAGATACTATGAGCAGGACAGATATCGTTCCTACGGTTCGCAATACGCTGGAGATGTTAAAAAAACGGGCAGAGGAAAAGAGCATAGCTTTGGAGTATTCCCTGCCGGAGTCGACAGAACCGGTATTTGCCGTGCTTCATCAGGTGAAACAGGTAGTCTTTAACTTGCTAGATAATGCGATTAAATATACGCCGGAAGGCGGGCATGTCCAAGTAGGGCTTTTTCAAGAACCGGAAAGGCTGTTGCTTAGCGTAACAGATAGCGGTATCGGTATTCCGCCGGAGCACAGGGAGAAAATTTTTGAGCGCTTTTACAGAGTGGATAAAGCTCGTTCCCGTGAACAAGGGGGGACAGGGCTGGGGTTGGCGATAGTTAAAGAAATCGTGACGCGCCACGGCGGTGAAATATTGGTAGAAGATAACGAAAACGGCTTGGGAACCACATTTATTGTAACCTGGCCCAGCGCAGTGGGAGTTGCCGCCGCCGGCGAATATTAACAAGAATTAAAAGATATTTAACGAAAGCAACGTATTTAACCGCTATAATAGGAGTACTTGCTGTGGTGAGGTGGAGCTATGCGAAAGAAGATTTTTTTGCGTTTGACAGGAGTCTTGTCTTTGTTGGCGCTGGCGTTGCTGTTATCTTCCTGCGGAGTGCAGCAAACGGCAACCAGTGACATCAGCCCCATTGAGCCCGTTGTGCCAGGTTTGGAGAACGGGGGCGCATATGCCGTACAGGGACGTTTTTCTGTTCGCAGTGGTAATGTGCAAATTCTGGCGCTTTCTGTAACAGCAGACGGTTCTTTGGCAGTTGTGGGAACTTCTTCCCGGTCGCTTTATCTGTTGGGAGAGGGCGGAGGGTTAATCTGGGAAAAAAATCTGACCTCTGACTTTTCGCAGGCGGTTATCGATCCGGAGGGACGATATTTAGCTGTAGGGACGGCAGGAGGCAAGTTGTTAGTTGTTAAACCGGATCAACCGCAATCGGCAACAGAGCATTACTTTGACGCGCCGGTGGGGATTCTGGACATCTCCCTTGACGGAGAGCGGATTTTGGTCGGACTTACGCCTGAAGATCAGCTGGCAGACGATGCTTTGCTCCTTTTGGACAGGCAGGGAAATAAGTTATGGCAGAAGAACTTTCCGGAAATTCTTGATGCTAAAATTGTTGGTAATGACAACCGGATTTTTGTAAACTGGCAAGAAGGCGGGGAGTCAGCCATTAGTGCTTACTCCGCAGATGGGGAAAACCTTTGGACTTTGCAGCAGCGCGAGCATATGGCTATTGATGAAAGCGGGAAAATATTGGTCAGCTCGCAAGGTAATGAAGTGCAGCGCTACAGCCAGACTGCCACAGCATTAGGCTCATACACAGCAATAGGGATAGTCAACCGGGTGATCATGGCTGAAACAGGAGCTTTCTTTGGCGTTCTTGCCACGGATGAAGCAACCCGAATTCAAGAGCTGCTCTACTTTGATGCTGACGGCAATAAATTGTGGAGTAAGCGACTGCCTAATGAGTCTGATGTTCTGCTCTCAGCCGATGGACAGCGGATTATTGTCGCTTCTTGGCGCCAGTATCGGGATGATGCCACCCAAGTAGTTATTTATAACAAGTGGGGGCAACAGGTCAATCTATTGGATGTGGCTGGCAGGGCGCAGAAAATGGCGTTGGCTGACAGAGGCGACACTTTGGTTCTGGGACTTGAAGAGGGCAGTATCTATTTCTTAAATATTGCGGAGGCAAAAAATAGACAGCTTAATGAAACTGGGCAGCGAGGCTTGTTGCAATATTACACTCCGGTTAGCTTCGAGATTCCGACGGGCGAAAGCATGTTCACCCTGTTTTTTTATGATAGTAGGACAGAACGCTTGATCCCGGTCACAAGGCGTATTAAACGCCCACAGTCTGTCCTTCGCGCGAGCATCGAGGAGCTGGTCAGGGGTCCATTGCAAGGCAGCAACTTAAACCGGACTATCCCTAAAAATGTTGAAATTCAAGCAGCTCAAAGCAATGGCATAGTTCAGCTTAATTTGCCTGCCTCGCTAGATGAAATGAGTGGGAGTACTTTTTTGAGTGGAATCCTAGACTCCCTGCTGCTTACCGTAAGCCAGTTTCCCACAGTAAGACAAATTGAGTTTACTGTGAACGGTGAAAGAAGGGCCACCTTTGGTCAGGAAGGTCTAAATATTGGCGAAGCATTTACACCAATGCGTTTCGGTCACAGGCCGGGTGAGCGCCTGGTTTTCCTGCCCAGCCGTTCTGAATCGCGCTACTATCTGCGGCCAGAATCGATTTCAGGCGTTACCTTGCAAGATGAGGCGCTGATTGAAAATTTAGTGCGGTATATATTAACACAGAGTTCAGAGCTTTACACACTAAGTCTTGCGGCTGTACGCATTAAAAATGAGACTGTTCATCTTGACTTTACCGACTCTCTCAATAGTTTACTGTCATACAACATGGAGGCGGCGGCCAGAGCCGCCATGCTGCGGGATGCCCTAGCATTAACTATTTTGGAGAATGCCCCCTATGCCAATATTAACATTACTGTAGAGGGCACGCCTCCCGAGCAGCCCGAACATTTTTTGCCTTGGCAAATCACTGTTTCGCGTCCCTATTTTCTGAATTTGGAGGAATGATTAAGCGGCCTGCTTGCAGGCCGCTTTTTATTTCTGTATAATGAGGGAAAAGCAAGGCGATAAGGTAAAAAGAAAGAGGTTTTTTTTTATGCAGATGTTCCGGAACGAAATTTGCAACTTACTATCAGGCTTTGTGCCAATCGATAGTCAGCAAATTATGGCCGATTTGGAAACGCCGCCTACTGCGGAGATGGGTGATTTTGCTTTCCCATGTTTTAAATTGGCTAAAGAAATGCGCAACTCGCCAGTAAAGATTGCGTCAGAACTGGCTGAAAGACTGCCTGTGAGTGATTTATTTGCTTGCATTGAAGCCCGTGGTCCCTATATTAACTTCTTCTGTAATCGACAGAAGCTGGCTTTAGTCACTGTTCATGCGGTGCTTGAGCAGCAAGAAGAGTACGGCAAGCTGCAAGTTGGCCAAGGGAAAACTATTGTCATCGATTTTTCAGCCCCCAATATCGCCAAGCCATTTGGCATAGGACATCTTCGCTCCACAGTCATCGGCCACTCCCTTTACCAGATCTACTTGGCATTAGGTTATCAATGTGTGGGCATTAATCACCTGGGAGACTGGGGTACGCAGTTTGGCAAGTTGATTGTTGCCTATCTGAAATGGGGTGATGATGCCCGGCTGGAGGAAGACCCGATTACATATCTTTACGAGTTGTATGTTCGCTTCCATCGGGAGGAGGAAGCAGAGCCGGTATTGGCAGAAGAAGCTCGCTCCTGGTTTAAAAGGTTGGAAGACGGAGATGAAAGTGCCCGCCTGCTTTGGCAGCGCTTCCGAGAGTTAAGCTTGGCGGAATTTAAGCGAATTTATAATCTCTTGGGCGTTCGCTTTGACTCTTACCAAGGGGAAAGTTTTTATAACGAGCTGCTGGCTGACACCATCAGTCAAGTGGAAGAGCAGGGGCTGACCGAAATATCGGCAGGCGCGTTGATTGTCAGCCTGGAAGAGCAGGGGATGCCGCCGTGTCTGTTGCGTAAGCAGGATGGTGCCACATTATACGCCACAAGAGATTTGTGTGCTGCAATCTATCGTTATCAGACTTATGGGTTTGAGAAGATGCTTTATGTGGTGGGGGCGGATCAGACGCTTCATTTTCAGCAGGTCTTTAGTGTTCTCAAAAAAATGGGTTATGCCTGGGCTGAGCGTTGTGTCCATGTGCCCTTTGGTTTGATTGGTTTTAAGGAAGGGAAGATGTCTACCCGGCAGGGCACACTGGTTTTCCTGGAAGATGTGTTAGACAGGGCAACGGAGCTGGCTCTCCAAATTATCCAAGAGAAAAACGCAGGTTTGGAAAATAAAGCTGAAGTTGCCCGGCAAGTGGGAATCGGCGCCGTTATTTTTGGCGATTTAAGCAATGACCGGGTCAAGAATATTGAGTTTGACTGGGAAAAGGTGTTGGATTTTACCGGGGAAACGGCTCCTTATGTTCAATATGCTCACGCCCGGATCTGCAGTATTCTGCGGAAAGCGGAGGACTGGCCCGGCCGATATGATGCGACGCTTTTAGGCACAGATGAAGAGCAGGCGGTTGTACGAACGTTGGCTCGTTTTTCTGATGCTATTGTCCGCGCTGCTGAAATAGACAAGCCATCGGTCATAGCCCGGTATCTGGTAGATCTGGCAGCCGAGTTTAACAAGTTTTATCACCAGTGCCCTGTGTTGCACGCCGAGGAGAAGCTTCGTAACGCCCGTCTGGCTTTGATAGATGCGGTGCGGCAAGTCCTGCTAAACGGATTGGCACTGTTAGGCATTGCAGCGCCACAGGAAATGTAGCGCCGATACTTAACGGCAGCAATGCGGACTGCTAGAGTTCAGCTAGGATGAAAGAGCCGCACCAGCGTTACTATCAGCGTAGCGCCGCAAACATGAAGACTATACCAAAGGCAATAAACAGCAGAGCGCTAGCTACTTTAATGGTGGCGGCAGGCAGACGAGCCAGAAAACGTGAACCAAGATATACTGCCGCGCCGTGATTCACCAGTTGTCCGGCCATCGCGCCAAAAAAAACGGCGACCGGAGCATGATACGCGGCAGTGAGCGCAATGCTGGCAAGCTGTGTTTTGTCACCCAGCTCCGCTAGGAACACCAGGGCGAAAGTTTGGATTGCCGCGCCACGCTTGGGAGGCACTAGCTTTCCTTCCGGAGAGTCCTGTTTAAAGTAAAGATAGAGTCCTGCCAAGAGAAAAAAGACACCACTACCGAGTAAGGTGGCTTGCACAGGCAAGTAGGTCGCTAAAAATTCACCGAGAACTACCGCTATGCCCGTAATCACAGCCAGTGCCCCCAATGCCCCGACTAAGACCTGGCGCGGCGGGTAACGAGTAGCCATAGCCAGCGTCACAAGTTGGGTTTTATCACCCATTTCCGCTAAAAGAACGGCAAGAAAGGCAATAAAAAAAACAGCCATAGAATCACGCTCCATTCAGATAAAATAAGAAGACACAGCCGTTACCGCTAATTCCCGATCGTATTTTCGAAAGGAGGAATGCTTAAATGCTGGAATTGAAATTTGTCAGAGAGAATTTGGATGTGGTGCGCAAAGCGTTGCTCGACAAAGGTGAAGAGGCAGCTATTGATCGGTTTACCCTGACCGATGAGAAGCGTCGGAAGTTCTTAAAGGAAGTGGAACAATTAAAAATGCGCCGCAATACTGCTTCAGAGCAGGTGGCACAAATGAAGCGTACTAAGGAAGATGCCAGCCTACTGATTGAGGAGATGCGTATCGTTTCCCAGTATATCAAAGAAATGGATCAGCAACTACGGGAAGTGGAAGCGCAGTTAGAAGAAATTTTGCTGACGCTGCCTAATATTCCTGATGCGGCTGTGCCGATAGGGCAAAGTGAAGCAGAAAATTTGGTAGTCAGGCAGGTGGGAGAACCGAAAAAGTTTTCCTTCGAGCCTAAAGCTCATTGGGAGATTGCTACCGATCTAGATATTATCGACTTTGAGCGAGCCGGGAAGGTAACAGGAGCGAGGTTTGCTTTTTATAAAGGGCTGGGAGCCCAGCTAGAACGAGCTCTAATTAACTTTATGCTGGATTTGCATACTGTAGAAAACGGTTACACAGAAATCTTTCCTCCTTTTCTTGCCCATAGAAACAGTATGGTGGGCACCGGTCAACTGCCTAAGTTTGAGGAAGATGCTTTCCGGGTAGCTAACACCGAATATTTTCTTATTCCAACTGCGGAAGTGCCGGTGACAAATTTACACAGAGATGAAATTCTGGCGGAAGATGAGCTGACTAAGTGTTATGTGGCTTACAGCGCCTGTTTTCGTGCCGAAGCCGGCGCCCATGGCCGAGATACCCGCGGCTTAATTCGTCAGCACCAGTTTAATAAAGTAGAGCTGGTGAAATTTGCTCGGCCGGAAGATTCTCTGCAGGAGTTGGAGAGTCTGACAAACCATGCTGAGGAAGTGCTGAAACGGCTGGGGCTGCCTTACAGAATCATGCTGATGTGTACCGCGGAATTAGGCTTTGCGGCAGCTAAAAAGTATGATATTGAAGTTTGGTTACCTGCTTTTAATACTTATCGAGAAATATCTTCTTGCAGTAATTTCGGCGATTTTCAGGCGCGCCGAGCGGGGATTCGTTTCCGGCGAAACCAAGGCGGAAAAACAGAGTTTGTCCATACGTTAAACGGCTCGGGTCTCGCGGTCGGCCGCACGGTGGCTGCCATTCTGGAGAACTGTCAGCAGGCAGACGGCTCGGTGCTAATCCCAGCCGCGCTTCATCCTTATTTGCCCAGATTAAAGAACGGTAGAATAAGTAAAGAAGACTGGAAGCAGAGTTGATCTAGCCCTAAAGAAAGCCGGATTTGTTAAAGGTTGAGGATTCGACAGAGAAAGAGGCGGAATGTGTGACAGAAAGCGGCTTGAAAACAGAATTGTTTAATTATCACCTCCCTTTGGAGCTGATCGCCCAGCATCCGGTGGAGCCGCGAGACAGCTCTCGTCTGCTGGTGCTGGATCGCCAACAGCGGCAGGTAATTGAAACCGGCTTTACAGCAGTGTTAAACTGGCTGGAAGAGGGTGATGTCTTAGTCATTAATGACACTAAAGTAATGAAGGCCAGGCTTTTTGGCAGGAAACCCACAGGTGGCAAAGTAGAAATTTTTCTTTTACATTCTTTAGGTGATGGTGATTGGGATGCGCTATTAAAACCTTATCCGCAGGGCAGGATCGTCTTGCTCGGGGATGAGCTGGAGATTCATGTGCGGGAAAAAACGGAGCGCGGCACTTTTGTGGTGCGCTTTCCCTGCCCCGAGGCGGCCATGACGGCCATGGAAAAATGGGGCGAGACGCCATTGCCACCGTATATTAAAGAGCCGCTCGCTAATCCGGAGCGATATCAGACCATTTTAGCCAGAGAGCATGGTTCAACCGCTGCTCCCACGGCGGCGCTGCACTTTACACCTAATTTGCTCCAAGCGGTTAGAGATAAAGGGGTGCAGATCGTTAACTTTACCTTGCACATGGGAATAGGAAGCTTTCGGCCGATTAAAGCCGAATTTGTGGCTGAGCATAATTTATCAGCAGAGTTTTACCATTTACCGTCGGAAACGGTGGCTGCAATCCAGGAAGCAAAAGCGCGAGGCAGCAGGGTGGTGGCATGTGGCACAGACGCTGTGCGTGCCTTGGAGAGTGCTGCAATAACAGGGGAATTTAAACCAAGTTCCGGGTGGACAAACCTGTTTATTGTCCCAGGCTATCGTTTTAGAGTAACAGACCGAATTATTACTAATCTGCATCTTCCCCGGTCTTCCCATATGGTTCTAATCTCAGCCTTTGCTTCTCAGGAGCTGGTTATGCAGGCTTACACCTATGCCGTCAGGGAAAAATTCCGCTTTCTCAGTTTTGGCGACGCCACACTGCTTATTTAGGAGGGATTGCTTTGCCCGGCAAAATTTTGCAGGCTAAAGGAATGAGCCGTTGTATCGCGTGCTATTCATGCATGTTGGCCTGTGCCCGCATGGTTTACAAAAGCTTCAGCCCCCGATATAGCGCCATTCAGATTCGGACTAGAGGGGGAATACAGTCTAGGTTGGCGGCGGATATCTGCCGCGGCTGCCTAGATGCGCCCTGTGCCACTGCCTGCACAGCCGAAGCAATCCTTCCTCGGGCAGGCGGCGGCGTTAAGTTTAACCGCAAAAAATGTGTTGGTTGCGGTGTCTGTGCGCAAAAATGTGTTGTGCAGGTTATTTATTTTGACGAACAGGCCTGCCGGCCTGTGATTTGTATCCAGTGTGGAATCTGTACTGGCTTTTGTCCCCATGACGTGCTTTCCATGGAGGTGCGGCAAAATGCTTGATAATCGGCCGGTGCGCGTTTTACTTATTGATCTGGATAAGAAAGAAATCATGGTGGAGCAAAGAGAAGATTTAAACGGTTGGCTGGGCGGAGTGGGCGTTGCCACCTGCCTTTTAAAAGAGCACCTTTTGCCTGAGGAAGACGCTTTTTCTCCCGCTCAGCCGGTAGTGTTAGCCATTGGCCCTATGGCCACCATCTACCCGCTTGTTACAAAGGCAGTTGCTATGTTTAAATCACCGCTGACCGGCGAACTTGGCGAAAGCTACGCCGGGCTAAGACTTGCCATGAGCATGCGTTTTGCCGGTTACGACGCTATAGTTATAAAAGGCCGGGCGGCCGCGCCCTCTTACCTGACTGTTACGCCGCGGCAGGTGCAGTTTAACGATGCTCGTGGTTTGTGGGGCCTTTCAACTGAAGAGAGCGGACATATTTTGCGACAGTTATCGCCTGGCAGCGGCCACCGGTCTACCTTACGTATTGGGCGAGCTGGGGAAAAACAGGTAGCTTTTGCCGGTGTTGTAGTCGATACATACCGCCATTTTGGTCGCTTGGGATTGGGGGCAGTCCTTGGAAGTAAAAATTTAAAGGCGCTCGTTATCCATGGCGACTTAAACATCCCTATAGTTAATTCGGCTAAATATAACCGAATTTATGAAAAGATTTATAGGCAAGCAGTAGAAACTGAGATTATGGAAAAGTACCACGGACTGGGTACCACCGGTAACGTGGAGCCACTTAATGCTCTTGGCGCCCTGCCTGTACGCAACCTGCAAGCCAGTTCCTACCCGGAGGCAGTTAATTTGAGCGGGGAAACGTTTGCCAGGGAGACTTTGATTAGAAAACTATCATGTTCCGGCTGTCCAATCGGTTGTATCCATATCGGCCTCCATCGCCGTCAGTTCGCGCTAGGGCATGAACATGAATATGAGTCGTCAGCCGTTGCATATGATCACGAGTTGGTCTATGCGCTGGGGACAATGTTGGGGTTGACCGACCATCGCCATGTTTATGCGCTGATTGAAAAGGTCGAGCAGCTTGGACTGGATGCTATTTCTGCCGGTGTGGCGCTGGCTTGGGCAACGGAAGCACAGGAACAAGCGCTGATCGGTCTGCAGGAACTGCAGGTGGAGCTTTCTTTTGGCCAGACAGCGCCGTACCTGACGGCACTTGACAATCTTGTCTCTCAACCGACGGCGTTTTATCAGGCGCTGGCCCGCGGCACCTGGTTTGCTGCAAAAGAGTACGGAGGCAGTCAATTTGCCTGTACGCTGGGGAAAAACGAGGTGGCCGGATACCATACCGGCTACGCTAATCTGATCGGACAGGCTTTTGGCGCCCGTCATTCTCATCTGGACAATGCAGGTTATGCCATTGACCAGGAGTTGCAAAATAAAACGCCTGCTGTCGCCCCTGAGGAAATTGTGGAGAGAATTATCAGGGAAGAAGAGATGCGCAATGCCTTGAATTGCCTGATTATCTGCCTTTTTGCCCGCAAGATCTATCAATTCCCCGTTGTTACGGAGGCGCTTTCAGCTTTGGGGCTATGCTGGACAGAGGAAGCGTTGCTTGCGCTGGGGAAAAAAATTTACCGCGAAAAAATGGCGCTTAAAAAAGCGATGGGTTTCCGCCCGGAAGAAATTACTATTCCTGCTCGTTTTCTTGAAACGAGTGCCATGCAGCAGCGCTTGTCGTCTGAAGTTGTGGAGAGTTTGCGCAGAGTGATGGTGGAAAAACTTGCTGCGCTTTAACTTTGCGGCTAGGTTAGCGATTGACTCTCATGACAGAATATTGTTATAATTAGAGCAGATTAACTAAGTTTCCGGCACAAAAAAGTCCGGCAAGCAAAACAATGAAAGGGTGGTAAAGATGGACAAGGCAGAGAAGTTGCAAGAATTAAGAGCAAAGCTTGAAGAGCTAATGAAACGTAATCCTGCTCATTGCTCCGGGACAGAGTCTTTTATCGGTCATACCGGACATTCTATGTCTCCGGAACTTTTTCAAGAGATCGAAGACCTTGAAGAAGAAATTAAGCAGCTTGAGCGGGAGATCAAATCATCTTAGCATGTTTCTAAAAACGTTGTCTTGAATTGACGAGGCGTGAGGTTCAATCTCTTTGAGAGGTTGAACCTTCGGTTTTACTCGCCAGGGTTACGTCAAAGTCGAGTAAGATATAATAACAACAAATAATTTTAATACGCCACTGGTCTTTTCTTTTTTGATCTGCTAAAATGTAGTTAAATCCTGAACTCCCTAAAATTTTAGCGTAGACAGGAGAAAAACGTAAGAATAATCCAATCCCCATTCAGGATAGTCGACTTTAAGCCTTTTGTAGGCTCTCTTTGTATATTATTAGCCTCTTGAATTCCCTTTCTGTATGCGCTATAATTAGCGTATACAGGGGGTGTTGAGATGTCCATGTCAAAATATTCGTTGATTGATGTCCCATCGGGTGACGGAGTTCATACTAAAATCGCCGGAGCCAAGGGCGAGAAGTACGTCTACAAGTACACGCATTACTTTCGCAACGCAGAAGGCAAGCCTCGCAACAGGGCTATACTGATCGGTAAGATTGATGTCAAAACCGGCAAGATGGCGCCGAACAGCAACTACTACGAATTATTCAAGATAGTTCCAGGAATGCCTGACACTGCCGTATGGGACTATGGGTACTCGTACTTGGCACTCAAATGTTGCAAGGACATGGGGTTGAGTGCCTGCCTGAATGAGGTGTTCGGCGGTCAGGCCATGGACATAATTGCTTCGGCCGCTTACATAGTTCGAGAGGGCAGTTCCATGGATGCCATAGACGATTGGCTTGAGCGGACATTGGTGCCCGGCTACTTTAAATCTCTGAATTCACAGAGCACTAGCAGACTTTTTGAGTCGATATCTCCATCTAAGACCCATGAGTTTTTTAAAAAATGGGTTACCGTGGCGCGAACGGGCGAAAACGTTTGCTATGATGTCACTTCAATATCATCGTATTCGCGGACAATGACGGACGTCGAGTATGGTTACAATCGCGACGGCGAGGATCTCCCACAGTTCAACATCGGTATGTTCTGCGATGAAAGCAGCAAGCTCCCGCTTTATTTCAACCGTTACAACGGCAGCCTCACAGACAAGACGAACCTGTCATATGTTCTTGAAAATGCCAGGGCGGTAGGCTTGAAAGACATAAAGTTTGTAGTGGACGGAGGCTTTATAAGCGAAGAGTGCATCCGCAATCTCAGCACTCACAGTAAAGCGTTCACCATAGGCATACCGGCATATCTGGATATTGCGGTCGAAATGTTAAAGTCTCATTCCCAAGGCATTGAAAAGTATGCGAACAAGCTCTCCGACAAGGACATTTATTGTGTTGACAAGTATTTTGAATATCATGGCGCAAGCGGTAGACTGATGCTGTTTTACGATCCGATGAACCATGCCCAGTTGTGCAATGAAATGTCCGAACGCATACGCTCACTTAGTGCCGAACTTTCAGGCCTGAAACGCTACCCTGCGAGTAGGCTGAAACGATATACGCAATATTTCAGAATCACCAAACACGCAGACGATAGCGGTTTTGATTTTGCTGTTGATGCTGACAAGGTCGACCTGTCGCGTCAGTACAAAGGGTTTTTCCTGATATTTTCGACTGATAATGGAATCAGCCACGACGACGTACTTTACCATTATCGCGCCAAAGATGCCGCAGAGAAGCTGTTCGCCCAACTCAAAGTTGATATGCAAGGCGCACGAATCCGCACACATAACGAGCAAACTACTAATGGCAAAGCTTTTGTGCTGTTCATCGCACTCGTAATCAGAACCTACATCATGGGCAAACTCAAAAAGCACCTTGCTGAAAAGTCGACCTCGCTCAAAAAGGTTTTCAACCAACTGACAAATATTACCGTGATTACAACAGACGGCAAGGCAAGATTCACCAAGGCTCTTACAAAGGAACAAAAATCGATTCTTTCTGCCTTCAATGCGACCGATGACATCTTAAAATCTGCCGAAACTTGTCTACGCTAATTTAATGCGGAATTCAGGTTACCACAAGACCGGAAAGGATGGCGCTGGAAGGTGTTGGGGCTGAGGAATGAGCATCAGGTAACCAGACATGAAGCGGGAAAAGAGCTGCCTTAATGCCAAACCCGACCAGAAAGAAACTGAGCACTGTCCAGACGAGATGCGGGTATTGCGGGTAAACCTGTTTAAATTCCCTAGCCACAAAAGCAATGTTCAGGTTGCCTGTAACCATGTAAAGTAACGCTATGCCCATGAGCACAAAACCCGAGCCAACAGTTGCAAGCAGAAGATATTTAAACGCCGCTTCGGTAGCCTCTCGCCCTCCTTTGGCTAAAACAAGGGCACAAGCCGAAATGCCCACAACCTCAATGAACACATACATATTAAAAAGATCGTTAGTGATCACCATCCCCTTCATAGATGCAACCAGCAGCAAAAAAGTGGTATAATACCAGCCTATGCCGGCTTCAGGCACTTCCCATTCAAGGGCAGAGGTACTGTAGAAAATAGTGATTAACGCAATAAAGCTGATCACTGCCAACATAAAGGTGGAAAGGGGTTCAATCAGAACTTCAATCCCCCAAGGAGCCGGCCAACCGCCCACTGCGTATGACAACACTCTTCCTTCCAGTGTCAGTCTGACAAAATTTAAACTAACAAACAGCGCAATGAACAGGACAGTCAAAGCAGCAGCGCCGCAGAGTTGAGGACGAAAATGAAAAATGGCGGGCATTAGCAAAGCAGCCATCAGGACAAAAAGCACAAGCAGCGGAGGATGCGCCTCCCAGATAGTAAACATCACTGGCGGCTCCTTATCTCCAAGATTTCATTAACTTCAATAGTGCCATAGTAATCATTGATTTTTATTACTATACTTAAGGCAAATGCAGTTACGCTCAAAGAGACGACAATCCCGGTAAGGACTAGGGCGGCCGGCAGCGGATTAACATAAAGCTGTTCTGGCGTAAGTTCAACTGCCTGAAGTGGTGCAATCCCACCCCGAATATTGCCAGAAGAAATTAGCAAAAGGAAAATGGCATTGATCATAATATTGATGCCAATAATTTTTTTCATTAAATTAGCTCGTGATAAAATAGCATAAATTCCAATACAGAAAAGGACCATCGCTACAAAATATGGGTAATTTGCCATAACTCTGAAGAAGATATCCACCTGCTCACACCTCCTCCACGATGCTCGAAAAGATCGCCAACATCACGAGTGCCACCAACAAACCAATGACAAACTTAAATACCTGCCCAATTAATAGTTCGACAAAGACAGTAAGAAACAAAACAAGACCGACTACCATGACTAAATCGTGGGGCACACGTTTTTGCCCCTCACTAATGCCAAAAACGAGAGAATACAAGACAAAGCCTATCCCCAAAACCATTCCACCGGCGAAACCGCCGCCAATGTGTCCGCTAAGAATAACATAAAGACCATAAATCTGCATAAACGGAATCAGAAAGCAAGAAACAACACGAAGAAGAGCGTCAGTCAAACTACGGCACCTCCCACGGTAATGTGAGATTTTTCACATATATAGCCTACACGACAAACTCCTCCCCAATACGGTTAGTATCAAGAAGGAGCCTCACCCAAAAAGTATGTTTTTCTGCGCTGACAAGGGTGTGCAATCTCTTCAGCAAAGCTTGCTTCAGCTACTCCCCTTGTACACTCTATTCGCAAAGAACAATAAAATCCCTGCTTATTGACCAGACATTTTGTTGTTGTTCTAAACACTGGAATAATTTTGTCTTGTTTATTGCTCTCTTTCCTTAGGCAGTTTTTGCGCCAGCCTAACCATCTGCCGCCCTAACGCCCGGCTGGAAATCATGGCTGCTTCATCGAGTGAAACGTTTTTAAAAAAGCTCATTTTGCCTTGGGAAAAAGCCGAAAACATGCTCCCCATCGCTCCGCCATTTACAAGGGCATCTTGTGCGCCGCGGTCAGAGGCCACCACCATCCCCTGCCCTAGCAGATAAGTATGTAAAATGGCTAAGGCCAGTTCCTGCCCACCGTTGCGCAGCCCGGCATGAACTACAGCGCCACCTACTTTACCGTCAAGCGCATTTTGCACCAGATGGAGCGGTCGGCTCCTGTCAATAAAATCTTTAAGGCGACCTGTAACATTGGCGAAATAGACAGGCGAACCAAAAACGATACCATCAGCCGCCACCAGTTTTGCAGACAACTCGGCCATGTCGTCATCTTGAATAGTACATTCGGCTTTAGACAGGCACTTGTTGCAGGCGATACACTCTTTAATCTGGTAATCCATTAACTCCAACAGTTCTGTTTCCGCTCCCAGCTCTGCCGCTCCGTCCAAGACGGCCTTCAACATTTCCGCCGTGTTTTTCCCTTTTCTGTGGCTGCCATTCACGGCAAGCACTTTCACCATTATCTCATCCTCCTCAACTTTCTGCTCTTATAGTTTTCTGACCAGAAGACGGAATCCCCGTTCTTGAGCCGCAGCTTTTTCCTTCCATTGCGTCGCCGATAAAGTTTGCGGATGCGCAGTCCACCCAGAACTGCAAGCAAAAGCAGAAGCCAGAAGCGCCCGGTGGTAGGCGCTGCCCGCGTCACATCATTTGCTGCTATCAGCGGGACGCTGCCTACCTGCTCCCCCGCCACTAAAATTACTGCCTCGCCAAGGATATCCCCTTTCTGAATCGGTGCAGGCCTACCATCTTCCACTTTCAATTCTAAAGCGACGTCCACCGTCTCCTGAGGACGAGTAATTTCAAAGCTGTTTGCCGCCTGTAACGAAACGGTCTCACCAAAACGAACCGGGACGGTAGCCAAGACCTCTCCAGCAATTACTGGAAAAATGGCGGTGAAATTCTCAAAGCCATAATCCAACAAAGCCACTGTGTCTGCCCAGAGCTGGGCACCGTTAGCTTGCAGAACGACAGCAATCAATTCCAGCCCATCCCGCTCCGCCGCGCCCACAAATGTCTGCTGCGCCGCCACAGTGTAGCCGCTCTTAATCCCAAGCATCCCTTCGTAGCTGCGCATCAGTGGGATGCGGTTCACAATAATACGGGGGATTCCATCCGGCCAGGGAATGCTGTGGCGCTTGGCAGCAGCAATTTCTCGAAAACGAGGATTCATCATCGCCGAACGGGCGATCATCGCCAAATCATAAGCTGTCGTCACATGCTCTTCGTCAGGAAGTCCGTGAGGGTTTGTAAAATAGCTATTTCTGGCACCCATTTGTTTCGCCCTGAGATTCATAATGGCCGCAAAAGTTTCTACGCTACCACCCACATGCTCTGCCGCCACTACCGAGCCGTCATTAGCTGACTGATGCATCAGTCCATACAGCAAATCTTCCACCCGGATTTCTTGACCCTCCGCCAAGGAAAGCGATGCTCCCTCGGCTGTGGTAGCCAGCCGGCTGGTTAGAGCAATTTCATCCTCTACAGCATTTTCCAACAGCAACAACGTGGTAAGAATCTTAGTGGTGCTGGCCGGGTACTTTATCTCATGCGCATTTTTTTCCCACAGCACTTCGCCTGTTCTACTATTGATCAGAATCGCTGCTGGCGCTTGGATTTCAGGATTAGCGTGCACAGAAGCGGAGAATAAAAAAACACACAACAAAACGGCTGCAAAAATTCTTTTTTTTGCTGGCAAGAAAATCCACTTCCTGTCTAGTTGTCTAAATAGGCAAATAGGACCATAGGCCCTATCCTCCGGCTAACGATGTCAAGGCGCTTCTGTTTTCGATGGCACGGAAATCTGCCCCTCGACATGAGAGATGTCTTCTTCACAATGAGGGCAAAGCCATTTTACGGTTGGCGAGTCCGCGGCTGAATAAGATATCTTTTCACAGTACGGACAAATCTTATAGGGCATAAGAGTCCCCCCTCTATTTCTTCCTCCCGATATATTCGAGGAAAAAACAAAATACCCTTTTTTTTACAAAAAACTACTGTTTCGCTGATAAATAATCAGCAGGCCTTCCAGCGTCAGCAGAGGATTAACAATTTCCAGCGCCTCTGAATCAGCAGCCAAGAGAGCTGCCAACCCGCCCGTCGCTACCACTTTCGGCCTTTCCGGAAACTCCTGTATCATCCGTTTAACAATCCCATCCACCTGTCCGATAAAACCATAAATAATTCCTGACTGCATACTGCTAATTGTATCCCGCCCAATTACTCGCTTCGGCTTTACCAACTCCACACGCGGCAGTTTTGCTGCCCGCTGGAAAAGTGCTTCTGTGGAAATACTAATCCCCGGGGCGATGGCCCCACCCAAATATTCGCCGCTCCCGGAGATGGCATCAAAGGTTGTAGCCGTACCAAAATCAACAATAATCAGCGGCCCACCGTATAATTCTATTCCGGCCACGGCGTTGACAATCCTGTCCGCCCCTACTTCCCGCGGGTTATCAATCTTGATATTTAATCCGGTTTTCATCCCCGGGCCTACCACTAAAGGATCGAGGCGAAAGTAGCGCTTCGCCATCTCTTCTAAAGAGAACATCAAGGGCGGCACTACAGATGAAACGATCATCCCCGTCAGCAAACTGTCGTCTATACTTGCCTGCGCAAATAAGTTTTTAAAAATAATGCCGTACTCATCACCGGTTTGTTCCCTGTTAGTCGAAATTCGCCAAGATACTTTCAGCTCTCGCCCTTGATAAACTCCAAGTACTATATTGGTGTTACCCACATCTACCGCTAAAAGCATCACCACACCTCCTTTAGCCCTCCCTGCTGTCTTTTAGAGAGACTTCCCCTGACAGAAATGTTTCCAGACCGGACACAGTTTTGACTAGCAGTGCCCCTTGCTCATCTATATCGAGCGCAGTCCCATGGACAGAACGGCTGCCTAAGCTCACAATCACGTCTTGCCCCAATGTTACAGAGTAACGGCGCCAACAGGCTAACACGCTGGCAAACCCTTGCTCTTCGGTTGCCAGATAGGCTTGCTCAAAAAGTGTGAGGAAATTTTGGACCCACCTCACCCTGCACACTGACTGCCCCAGCTCAAGCAAAAGAGATGTGGCGCTGTCAGCCAACTCTCCCTGGAAATGTTCTGCCGATAAATTGGCGTTCAAACCAATTCCCAGCACCAAATAATTAACCCTCTCCATTTCCGCCGATACTTCAGTTAAAATTCCGGCGAGCTTGCGTCCGCCCAGCAATAAGTCGTTTGGCCACTTAATCCCCGGCACAAGCCCGGTTGTCTTTTGGGTAGCTTCCACCGCTGCTACAGCAGCTAATAACGTTATCAGCTGGGCTTTATGTGGCGCCAGCTGAGGCCGCAGAATCAGGGAAAGCCAAATGCCCCCCGCCGGAGATACCCATGAGCGCCCTAATCGGCCTCTACCGGCCAGTTGCTCCTCTGACAAAATCACAGTCCCCTCGGCTGCGCCTGCAGCAGCCAATTCTCGCGCTAAGCGATTAGTGGAGTCCATTGTGCGGCGATAATGTATTTGCTTACCCAAAATTTTTGTTCTCAAGCCGTCCCTGATTTCCAGAGGCAATAATAAATCAGGGACGGAAACTAACCGATAGCCTAGCCTCGGCGATGACTCAATCTCATAACCGTCTTCTCGCAAACCGCCAATATGCTTCCAAACTGCCGTCCGGCTCACCTGCAGCTGGTTGCTCAGCTGCCCCCCCGAAACATAGCGGCCAAAATGTACTTTAAGCCCCGCCAAAACCGTCTCTTTCATAGTCGCCTCCGCCAACAGTCTGCTGCTTAGCAGTTGGTAACTCTATTCTAAGGATTGCTCGTCAGAATGTCAACTTAATAGGAAACCGGCGCGACATCTCGTCTGCGCCGGTTTCAAATGTTTTCAACGTGTCGTACTACCCGCTTTTCTAAAGACGGGGGCGCTTTTAGCAAGCGTTAGCTCTCTTGGAGCAGGCTTTTAAGCTTCTCCGCCAGCTTTGACAAGCCCACAGGCTGGATACGCAGACTTTTGATTACCTTGCGGTATTGGTAAAGCGTACCCATAAGCAGCACATCGCTAGTCTTTTGCCTACAATTGACGACATCGGCATGGACAGCCGCCTCACCACCTTTGGCTAGCATCTCCTGCTTAAGGATGTTGGCTGCTGTCGCCGACAAACCAGTCACCTTAATCACACAGAAGATGGCCTTGGGCGCCATAATATTAACACTGATTGGGCTTGCACCCACTCGAGCAATTTCTTCCTTTGCCCTCTCCAATGTCTCAATAGTTAAAATCCGAAGATCCATCATCTGCCTCGCTGCTTTTTTTTAGAACAAGCCCTTAACTTTGCCGGTGTCTGTGTCCACATCGATGCGGCGGAACGCCGGGTTAGCAGCAGTACCGGGCATCAGCGAGATAGCGCCGGCCACCGGCACCACAAAGCCTGCCCCCTGGTAGGTCAGAATGTCACGCACGCGCAACCTCCAACCGGTGGGAACACCTTTCAGCATCGGGTTATCCGTCAAGGAAAGGTGAGTTTTTACCATGCAGATCCCCAACTTCTGGATTTCGGGATCTTTTTCCATCCGCACAGCCTTTTCTGTAGCTTCAGGGGTGTACTCAACACCATCTGCACCATATACTTCGGTGGCGATCAGGTTAATCCGCTCGCGGAGCGGAGTTTCCAGCTCATAGAGGAACTTGAAGTTGTTGGGCTCGTCGCAAGCTTCGATAACAGCATCGGCAAACTCCAGCGCACCATCGCCACCATACTGCCAGTGCTTAGACACGGCAACACGGGCGCCAGCAGCTTCGGCAAGCCTGCGGACGGCTTTGATCTCATTTTCAGTATCGGTGTAGAAAGCGTTAATGCAGACAACCGGGTTGATTCCGGCTTTTTTAACGGTTTTGATATGGTGAACCAGGTTAGCGCAGCCTTTTTCCACCCACTCAACATGCTCCTTGCTATAGGCGGGATCAAGCGGCTGGCCAGGCAAGGGTAGCGGAGCACCACCGTGGGCTTTTAATGCCCTGATAGTGGCTACGACTACGGCGCAATTGGGCACTAAACCTGACATGCGGCACTTCAGATTCCAGAACTTCTCAAAACCGATGTCTGCGGCAAAGCCGGACTCGGTCACGACATAATCGCCAAGTTTCAAGGCGATGCGGTCGGCAATAATGGAGGACTGACCGATGGCAATATTAGCAAATGGTCCGGCATGAACAAAGGCAGGCTGCCCTTCGATAGTCTGCATCAAGTTCGGGTTCAACGCTTCAACCATCCAAGCAGTCATCGCGCCATCTACGCCCAAATCACCGGTCGTAACCGGCTTACCCTTTTTGTCGTAAGCTACCACGATTTTACCCATCCGCTCACGCATATCCTTTAAATCACGCGCGATGGAGAGAATAGCCATAACTTCAGAAGACACGGCAATGGCAAAACCGGAATTCATCACGAAACCATCTTTTTTGCCGCCAAGGCCGATGATAATATTTCGCAGCGCTTGAGCGCAGAAGTCCATAATCCACTTCATTTCCACGTTGCGCGGGTCGATATTCAGTCGCTTCAAGCCGCTCCGCTCCAAGAAAGCGTCGCTAGAGTTGAATTCATGCTGAATACGGGCTGTTAAGGCAACCATGGCCAAGTTATGCGCGTTCATAATGGCGTTGATATCGCCGGTAAGTCCCAGCGAAAAAGGAGTCAAGGGGATGCATTGCGACAAGCCGCCGCCGGCTGCAGAACCCTTTACGTTCATCGTTGGTCCGCCAGATGGTTGCCTGATAGTGGCAATGACGTTCTTGCCACGCTTACCTAGGCCTTGTGTAAGGCCCATGGTAGATGTAGATTTACCCTCGCCGAGGGGAGTGGGTGTGATGGCCGTTACGTCTATGTATTTGCCATCAGGACGATCTTTTAAGCGCTCCAAAACCTTTGCGAAATCAACTTTTGCCACATAATGACCATAAGGCAGAAGCTCTTCTTTCTCTAGTCCTAGCTCTGCTCCCAGCTGTTGGACAGTCTTCATTCTCGACTCTGCTTCTTCGGCAATTTCCCAATCCGCATGCTTAGTTGGGTCAAGTACCATAAAATTTTCCCTCCCTACAAAGTTTTCTAAAGATAGTGAACCTTTATTGCTAGTTCTACAAAATAAAAAATTCTCCTGCTGAGCCTCTACTAATATCAGAATTTTTTATATTATTTGTGACTACTCACCTTCTGATTGAACTGCCGCTAATTTGCTGGCGCACATAAAAAAATAAGCGGCTTAGAAAGTCGCTTATTCTCAATTCTGCTCTGAAAATAGCATCTTACATATCGGGTAGGAGGGAAAACTGAACAGTTTTCCCGACCTCCCACACCACCGTACGTACCGTTCGGTATACGGCGGTTCCTAAGTTTACACCTTAACGGTTTTAAAGTAATCCAGGAAGAACAGATA
>JAGXTN010000081.1 GCA_018333455.1 Dethiobacter sp.
CCCTCCGGCAGAGTCGTTACACCCGTCACGTCGGTAGTGCGCAAATAAAACTGCGGACGATATCCTTGGAAAAACGGCGTATGGCGGCCGCCTTCCTCTTTCTTTAGCACGTACACCTCAGCCATAAACTTCGTATGCGGCTTGATCGAGTTCGGCTTGGCGAGAACTTGGCCGCGCTCGATTTCCGTGCGGTCCACACCGCGCAGCAGTGCGCCGATATTGTCGCCGGCTTGCGCCATGTCCATAATCTTACGAAACATTTCGACACCGGTGACTACTGTCTTGCGAGGCTTTTCCGTAAAACCGACAATTTCCACTTCTTCGCCTACTTTGACAGTACCGCGTTCCACGCGACCGGTGGCTACCGTGCCGCGCCCGGTAATCGTAAACACATCTTCTACAGGCATCAGGAAGGGCTTGTCAATATCACGTTCCGGCGTGGGAATAAAAGAATCTACAGCATCCATCAATTCCCAAATTGCTTTGCAGTCTGGGCACTCCCGGGAGCTGCAGGAATGATCAAGCGCCTTTAGCGCGGAACCGACTACTACGGGAACATCATCACCGGGAAACTCATATTCATTAAGCAGATCACGGATTTCCAACTCCACAAGCTCGATTAGCTCCGGGTCGTCAACCTGGTCAGCCTTGTTCATAAATACTACGATGTGCGGTACGCCAACCTGGCGAGCCAGCAAAATGTGCTCGCGCGTCTGAGGCATGGGACCGTCAGCCGCTGATACTACCAGAATCGCTCCATCCATCTGCGCCGCACCGGTAATCATGTTCTTCACGTAATCGGCATGTCCCGGGCAGTCAACGTGAGCATAGTGCCTGCTCGCAGTCTCGTATTCCACATGGGCTGTGGAAATCGTAATGCCGCGCTCTTTTTCTTCCGGCGCCTTGTCGATTTCATCATAGGCAGTCTTTTTTGCCCCTCCGACTGTGGACAGGCAAGAGGTGATCGCTGCGGTCAGTGTCGTTTTTCCGTGGTCAACGTGGCCAATCGTGCCTACGTTTACGTGGGGTTTCGTCCGCTCAAACTTTTGTTTCGCCATATTAAGTATACCTCCTTAAAATTTTTCACCTGGCAATTTTGCTGCTAGACAGGCCATCAATTCAGGGATTTATCCGCTAATCGGTTTTAACCTTTTTGCTTTTCAATAATCTCTGTGGCCAAATTCTTAGGCAATTCTTCGTAGTTAGCAAACTCCATAGAATATGTGCCGCGACCTTGAGTACGGGAGCGCAATTCTGTGGCGTAGCCAAACATCTCAGACAACGGCACTTTAGAACGAATGACTTGACTCCCCAAGCGAGGCTCCATCCCTTCAATCCGGCCGCGTCGGCTGCTAATATCTCCTATGACATCACCCATATATTCTTCCGGGACGATCACTTCCACCTTCATCACCGGCTCAAGAATAACTGGTTTAGCTTTCAGCACACCTGTTTTAAAGGCCATGGAACCGGCTACTCTAAATGCTATCTCCGAAGAATCGACATCATGGTAGGAACCATCCACCACCGAAACTTTAAGGTCAATCAGCGGATAACCGGCAAGAACCCCGGTCGCCATAGCTTCCTTGACACCAGCGTCGATGGCGGGGACGTATTCCCGGGGGATTACACCGCCGACAATCTTATTCTCGAAGACATAACCTTTGCCCGCCTCCAACGGTTCGAGTTCGAGCCAGCAGTGGCCATATTGGCCGCGCCCGCCGGACTGACGGACAAATTTGCCCTCCGACTTAGTGATCCCGCGGATCGTCTCCTTATAAGCCACCTGCGGTTTCCCAACGTTGGCGCCGACTTTAAACTCACGCAGCAGGCGGTCAATGATGATCTCCAGGTGGAGTTCACCCATACCGGAGATAATCGTCTGTCCAGTCTCCTCATCAGTGCGGGCCCGAAAAGTAGGATCTTCTTCAGAAAGCTTCGCAAGAGAAAGCGACATTTTTTCCTGATCCGCTTTGGTTTTGGGCTCGATGGCTACGTCAATAACCGGCTCGGGGAAAGTGATCGTCTCCAGCAAAATAGGGGAATTTTCCAGACAGAGAGTATCACCGGTAGTAGTATTTTTAAGACCGACGATGGCTACAATATCGCCTGCTGAAATCTCCTTGATTTCTTCCCGGTGATTGGCATGCATCCTGAGAATACGGCCGACTCGCTCCCGCTTTTCTTTAGTGGAGTTGTAGACATAAGAACCGCTCTCTAGCGTGCCGGAATAAACGCGAACATAGGTAAGCCTGCCCACATACGGGTCCGTCATAATCTTAAAGGCTAGGGAAGAAAATGGTTCGGCGTCAGCCGCATTGCGCACCACTTCTTCATCCTTGTCAGGACTTAAGCCGTGCACGGGAGGCACATCTAAAGGCGACGGCAGATAATAAATTACAGCATCCAATAATGGCTGTACACCCTTGTTTTTGTACGAGGAGCCGCAAATAACCGGCACAATTTCCACTGCGCAGGTGCCCTTGCGTAAAGCGGCGCGAATTTCTTCCTCGCCGATTTCCTGACCATCCAGATAGCGCATCATGAGCTCTTCATCGAAATCAGCCGCGACTTCCAGCAAATTTTCCCGGTACTTCTGGGCCAATTCCTGCATTTCTGCAGGGATTTCCGACTCGTCGCTGCGAGTTCCAAGATCATCGAGGTAGATCACAGCTTTCATGCGGATCAAATCCACAATGCCCTTGAAATTATCTTCCCCACCGATTGGCAGCTGGATGGGGACCGGGCTAACATTCAGCCGCTGCTTCATGGACTCTAACACATGAAAAAAGTCTGCGCCTGTTATATCCATTTTGTTAACGTAGGCAATCCGCGGAACACGATATTTATCAGCCTGACGCCAGACAGTTTCCGACTGCGGTTCCACGCCGCCCTTAGCGCAAAATACGCCTACGGCACCATCCAGAACACGCAGGCTGCGCTCCACTTCGACTGTAAAGTCAACGTGGCCGGGTGTGTCAATAATGTTAATTACATGCTCTCGCCATGCAGCAGTAGTGGCCGCAGATGTAATCGTGATCCCCCGTTCCTGCTCCTGGATCATCCAGTCCATGGTAGCCGCGCCGTCATGAACTTCGCCCAACTTATGGACGCGCCCTGTATAAAACAGAATTCTTTCTGTGGTAGTAGTCTTGCCGGCGTCAATATGCGCCATAATCCCGATATTTCTAGTCTTGCTCAGGGGAGTTGTTCTTGCCATCATAGGTCCCCTCCTTTCCTCAGCTCTAGTTGCTTTCTAAAATAATAAATCCCTGAAACCTACCAGCGATAATGCGCAAACGCTTTATTGGCTTCGGCCATACGGTGCGTATCTTCTTTTTTCTTAAATGCGCTGCCGGTATTATTTACCGCGTCTAATAGTTCAGCCGCCAAACGCTCAGCCATCGTTTTTTCACCGCGGTCGCGGGAGTACTTTGTCAGCCAGCGCAACGCCAGGATATTCCGACGATGAGCAGAAACTTCTATAGGCACTTGATAGTTGGCGCCACCGACTCGGCGAGCTTTAACTTCCAGTACAGGAGCCACGTTTTTCACAGCAGCCTCAAATACTTCCTGAGGGTTACGTCCGGTTTTCTCACGAATGATCTCCATTGCATCATAAAAGATAGACTGGGCTACCCCTTTTTTACCGTCAAGCATTAAGGAATTGATGAATTTCGTGATCATTTTTGAGTTATAAATCGGATCGGGCAAAACATCTCTCTTAGGTACGGAACCTTTGCGAGGCATACAATTTTAACCTCCTTAAAACTACTTTTTCTTCTTCTTCGCGCCATATTTCGAACGAGATTGCCGGCGTTTTTCCACTCCGGCAGAGTCTAGAGCGCCGCGCACCAAGTGATAACGCACGCCTGGCAAGTCTTTTACACGACCGCCGCGGACAAGCACCACAGAGTGCTCTTGTAAATTATGCCCTATACCGGGTATATACGTTGTAACTTCAATCCCATTTGTCAACCTGACACGAGCAATTTTGCGCAGTGCAGAGTTAGGTTTTTTCGGCGTAGTCGTCGAAACTCGAGTACAAACACCACGCTTTTGCGGAGATTCTTCCAGCGCAGGAGCAGTGGATTTTTTGATCACTGCCTCTCTTCCCTTCCTGACCAACTGATTTAGTGTCGGCATTCCACTCCACCTCCTTCCCGAATGATAAAAGTGTAGTTCCTCCACCCATTTTAGGGTGGAGGAAAAGCTAATCTTCTTTCAGGACAGCAGCCATAGCCGCCTGAACCTTAATACAGCAGGCCTTCCCTAATTCTGCCATGGTTTCCACCATCGTCACGGGAATGCCTTTCTGCGTGCAAATTTCCAAAACCGGACGTGTGACACGTTCATCTGCATTACGGGCGATAAAGACGTGTTCCACATTGCCGTTTTCCACAGCCTTTTGAGTCTGCTTCATGCCGGTGACTGTCCGGCGCGCTAGCTTCAGTCCTTCAAGGTCCATACAGAAACCTCCAAAATGTCTGCTCAACAGGCACACTTTGATATTCTATCATCATCAGTATCCCTTGTCAACCATTTAGGAAATCCTAAAATGGCCTGGCAAATCACAACTTTTCTTACCCTTTTTGCTCGACAATATAATCACTTTCACAGGCTTCCGTCTCCACTGATGTTGTCGGGTCTCCGTCCTCCACCTGCTCATCCTTGTGCAGCAAGAGCTTGATATTGCGATAACGGTACATACCCGTCCCGGCCGGCACAAGCTTGCCGATAATCACATTCTCTTTCAAACCAAGGAGCGGATCATTTTTACCCTTGATCGCAGCTTCTGTAAGGACGCGGGTCGTTTCCTGGAAGGAGGCAGCCGAGAGGAAAGAATCAGTAGCCAAGGAAGCCTTTGTAATGCCCAAAAGCAACGGCCTGGCAACGGCAGGCTCCCCGCCATCAGCAATTATCTGTTGATTCACCTCATCAAAGATGAAGCCATCAACTAAGCCTCCCGGAAGGAGCTCTGTATCGCCCGCTTCTTCCACTTTCACTTTCTTTAACATTTGCCGGATCATTACCTCAATATGCTTATCGTTGATATCTACACCCTGCAGACGATATACGCGTTGTACTTCCTGTAAAAGATAAATCTGAACGCCGCGCGGCCCTTTCACTTTCAGCAAGTCATGCGGGTTTACCGAACCTTCCGTTAATTCCTGGCCGGCCTCCACAAATTCACCGTCCTTCACTTTTATACGGGAACCGTAGGGGATAAGGTACGATTTTGTTTCGCCACGTTCCGGTGTGACTCGCACTTCTCGGCGCTGCCGGGCTTCCACTGCTTCCACAGTACCGTCAAACTCGGCGATGATGGCTAAGCCCTTCGGCTTGCGTGCCTCAAAAAGCTCTTCCACCCTGGGCAGACCTTGCGTAATATCGTCGCCGGCCACGCCGCCGGTGTGGAATGTGCGCATCGTCAGCTGTGTGCCGGGCTCGCCGATAGATTGCGCGGCAATAATTCCTACCGCTTCACCCACATCCACAATCCGTCCTGTCGCCAGATTTCGTCCATAACACTTAACGCAGACGCCGTGGCGAGTGCGGCAGGTGAGTACGGAACGGATGTGTACTTCATTGATGCCTTTGCGCAAAATGGCATCGGCAATTTCATCATCAATAAATTCCTGTTTGGCAACTATAAGCGTTCCTTCTTCCGGATCAAAGATGTCGGCCATGGCATAGCGGCCATTAATCCGGTCATGCAAATCTTCAATTACTTCACTGCCATCGCGAATTTCTGAGACGGTAATTCCTAGAGTTGTGCCGCAATCAAGATCGCGGATAATTACATCCTGTGCCACATCTACGAGTCGGCGGGTCAGATAACCGGAATCCGCCGTTTTTAAGGCAGTATCAGCCAAACCTTTGCGGGCGCCGTGAGTGGAGATAAAGTATTCTAATACAGTAAGGCCTTCACGGAAATTAGCCTTGATCGGCAAATCAATAATCCGCCCGGTAGGATCAGCCATTAACCCCCTCATTCCGGCAAGCTGGGTAATCTGCGAGATGTTACCGCGCGCGCCGGAGTTGGCCATCATATAGATAGGGTTAAACCGATCCAGTGTGTTCATCAGTTCACTGGTCACATCATCTTTAGCGCTTTTCCAAAGTTCAATTACACGTTCATACCGTTCTTCTTCCGTAATCAGGCCGCGACGAAACTGCTGCTCAATTTTTTCCACTTCTTTTTCGGCAGCAGCCAGGATCTCACCTTTCTTCTCGGGGATTGTTACATCCACTACCCCTACGGTGATGCCGGCTCTGGTTGCGTAGGAAAATCCTGCCTTTTTGATGTTATCCAGGATTTCCGAAGTACCGGTACTCCCGTATTTACGATAGCAAAGCGCCACTATACTACTCAAAAAACCTTTTTTCACAGCGTCGTTCAGGGGATAGTTTTTGATCCGCTCCATGATGTTTTCACCCTTGGCAAGGATGAAATCCCCCTGATTTATCGGGCTGTCAAGATTAGGATTATTGATAAAGGGGAAATCACTTGGAAAAATCTCATTAAAAATCAGCTTCCCCACAGTAGTAATCAATAGTTTGGGACCAGGCGTGCGACGCAGCTCTTCACGGCCCAAAAATGACTTAGGCATATTTGTGATGTCAACAGCTATGCGGGCATGCAATTCAATTACCTCGGAATTATAAGCCAACAATGCCTCTTCCGTGGAAGAAACTACTCTGCCTTCACCCTTTGCCCCCTTCCGCTCCATCGTCAGGTAATAGCAACCCATAACCATGTCTTGGGTCGGAGTTGTTACGGGGCGGCCATCTTTGGGGTTAAGAATATTTTGAGCGGAAAGCATTAAAAGACGCGCTTCAGCTTGCGCTTCAGCGGAAAGCGGCACATGCACCGCCATCTGGTCGCCGTCAAAATCAGCATTATAAGCAGTACAGACGAGCGGATGAATCTGAATTGCCCGGCCTTCCACAAGCACCGGTTCAAAAGCTTGAATGCCCAAGCGGTGCAGCGTTGGCGCCCTGTTCAAAAGCACGGGATGATCCCGAATTACCTCTTCAAGCACATCCCAAACTTCGGGCCTGACTTTCTCCACCATTCGTTTGGCACTTTTAATATTATGAGCACACCCATCGCTAACTAATCGTTTCATCACAAACGGCTTAAACAACTCTAACGCCATCTCTTTTGGCAGACCGCACTGATACAGTTTCAATTCCGGCCCGACCACAATCACTGAACGCCCTGAATAGTCAACTCGTTTGCCTAAAAGATTCTGGCGGAAACGTCCTTGTTTCCCTTTTAGCATATCGGATAGAGACTTGAGTGGACGATTACCGGGACCTGTCACGGGACGGCCGCGACGACCGTTGTCAATCAGCGCGTCCACCGCTTCTTGGAGCATCCTTTTTTCGTTGCGGACGATAATATCCGGTGCTCCTAAATCAAGCAAACGCTTTAAGCGGTTATTTCTGTTAATCACCCGGCGATAAAGATCATTTAAGTCGGAAGTAGCAAAGCGGCCTCCGTCCAATTGCACCATTGGACGCAGGTCTGGCGGAATCACCGGAATCACATCAAGCACCATCCAGATCGGGAAATTGCCCGACTGGCGAAAGGCTTCAGCTACTTCCAGACGACGGACCGCCCTGATTTTTTTCTGACCCGAGGCGGTGCGCAGTTCCAAACGCAAATCTTTTACCATCTTCTCGAGATTGATTTCAACTAATAGCTTTTTAACTGCCTCCGCACCCATTTCAGCACGGAAACCACGCCCTACCCTAAAGAGATGGTCATATTTTTCCCGGTATTCCCGAAATTCCATCTCCGTAATGAGCTGCTTTTTCAGCAAACCTGTGTCGCCGGGGTCAATCACAACGTAAGCAGCAAAGTACAAAATCTTTTCCAGCGCCCTGGGCGACATATCTAACAGCAAACCCATCCGACTTGGTATGCCTTTGAAATACCAAATATGGGAGACGGGAGCGGCAAGCTCAATATGCCCCAACCTTTCCCGGCGCACTTTGGCTCGCGTTACTTCCACCCCGCAGCGATCGCAGACAATTCCTTTGTAGCGCACGCGCTTATATTTCCCGCAATGGCATTCCCAGTCTTTTTGCGGCCCAAAAATCTTTTCACAGAAAAGGCCTTCCCGCTCCGGCTTCAGCGTCCGATAGTTAATCGTTTCCGGCTTTTTTACCTCGCCGCGGGACCAGGCGCGGATTTGTTCGGGCGACGCCATACCGATTTTTAAAGCGTAAAAATTGCTAACATCCAGCAAGGGCAGTTCCTCCCTTTCTTATACTCTTAAGCCAAGGTCAAACGCTCTAATCATCTTCGAAATCTTCCTCACTAATATCATCGACTTCATAGGCGCTGCCGGGCTTTCTCCGTCTGCCGAACCCGTAATCTTCTTCCTCATCCTCATCTAACTCCAGATCAGTCAAATCGTCTTCCTCGCCAAGAGCGAGGATATCCTCGTCATCATCGCTTGTCAGTGAGACTACCGCCAGTTTTCGCGTGGGAAGATCGTCGTCAAGCGCTTCATCGTCAACCAGTTCCTCTCCCTCATCCACTTCTTCGTCGATCAGGCCCAGAGGAATACGCCTGTCCTCATCTTCTACGCCCTCAATGTTCACACCCAGATCCCGGATTTCAACATCTTCGTCTGTTTCGCGAATTTCCATCTCTCCCACTTCTTCGTCCACAATCTTTACATCCATGCACAGGCTTTGCAGTTCCTTCACCAAAACCTTAAACGATTCAGGCACGCCTGGCTCGGGGATGTTTTCACCTTTGACAATTGCTTCATAAGTTTTTACCCGACCAATCACATCATCAGATTTAACTGTGAGGATTTCTTGGAGAGTGTAGGCGGCACCATATGCTTCCAGCGCCCAAACCTCCATTTCACCGAAGCGCTGTCCGCCAAACTGGGCTTTGCCACCCAGCGGCTGCTGGGTAACAAGCGAGTAGGGACCGGTAGAGCGAGCGTGGATTTTATCGTCTACCAGATGAGCCAACTTCAACATATAGACATAGCCTACTGTAACCGGATTATCAAACGGCTGCCCTGTTCGCCCATCATAGAGAATTGTTTTACCTGTCTCCGGCAAACCTGCCTCTTTGAAGGCATCCATCACGTCAGTTTCCCTAGCTCCGTCGAAAACAGGGGAGGCGATATGGATACCAAGCGTTTTAGCCGCCCAGCCCAAATGAGTTTCCAATATCTGGCCAATATTCATCCGCGACGGAACGCCAAGCGGATTAAGCACAATTTCCACCGGTGTCCCATCTGGCATAAACGGAATATCTTCCTCGGGGAGAATGCGCGCAATAACACCTTTGTTGCCATGCCGGCCGGCCATTTTATCGCCTTCGGAGATCTTGCGCTTCTGAGCGACATAAGCACGCACCAACTGGTTCACACCGGGGGGCAGTTCATCGCCCTGTTCCCTCGAAAAGACTTTGACATCGACCACCATGCCAGACTCACCGTGAGGCACACGCAAAGACGTATCACGAACCTCCCGTGCTTTTTCACCAAAAATGGCTCGCAAAAGCCGCTCTTCCGCCGTCAGTTCCGTCTCCCCTTTGGGAGTGACTTTCCCAACCAGGATATCGCCGGCCCGAACTTCGGCACCCGTGCGAATAATCCCGCGTTCATCCAGATCCTTTAGGGCGTCTTCACCTACATTCGGGATGTCACGAGTAATTTCTTCCGGTCCCAACTTAGTATCTCGGGCTTCCGACTCGTATTCTTCAATATGGATGGATGTGAACACATCCCCCTGGATCAGCTTTTCACTGAGTAAAATCGCATCCTCATAGTTATACCCTTCCCAGGGCATAAAGGCGACCAGAATATTGCGTCCCAACGCCATTTCCCCCTGGTCGGTGGAAGGGCCGTCGGCAATTACTTCTCCGTCAATCACTTGCTGCCCCTTTCTCACAATGGGGCGTTGGTTCATACAAGTTCCCTGGTTAGAACGCTTAAACTTCTGCAACGAGTAAATATCACACCCGCGGGGATATCTCTCCTGCGGTTGGCCCGGCAATGCTTCCCCCGTCCGTCCATTGATTAAACGGTTCGACTCATCTTGATTTGCAAACCGTCGAATCACAATGGTATCGGCAGAAACATAAAGGACTTCACCGCCACTTTTTGCCTGAACTACCACACCGGAATCCCTGGCAGTTTTATATTCCATGCCTGTACCCACGAGCGGCGCCTCCGTCCGCAAAAGCGGCACAGCCTGACGCTGCATATTAGCACCCATCAGCGCACGGTTGGCGTCATCATTCTCCAAAAACGGAATCAAAGCAGTGGCGACAGATACTAACTGCTTAGGAGATACGTCCATAAAGTCAATGGCTGAAGGCTCCCGCACTAAAGTCTCATGCTTAAAGCGGCAGGTAATCCGACTGCTTTGGAAATGTCCTTCATCATCGAGCAGCGCATTAGCCTGAGCCACGGCATAGTTGTCTTCATCATCCGCCGTCAGATAAACAATTTCTTCTGTGACACGGCCTTTTTCCTTATCCACCTTCCGATAAGGCGTCTCAATAAAGCCATATTCATTGATCCGGCCAAAAGTGGAAAGAGAACCGATCAGGCCGATGTTAGGTCCTTCCGGCGTTTCAATCGGACACATTCTGCCATAATGCGAATGGTGCACATCTCGAACCTCAAAACCTGCCCGCTCACGACTTAGACCGCCGGGGCCAAGGGCAGAGAGCCTCCGCTTATGGGTCAGTTCGGCTAGGGGATTAGTCTGATCCATAAATTGTGAGAGCTGACTGGAACCAAAAAATTCTTTAATGGAGGCGATTACCGGCCGGATATTAACTAAAGCCTGCGGAGTGATCGCTTCCACATCCTGAATAGTCATGCGCTCGCGGACAACCCGTTCCATCCGCGAGAGACCGATACGGAACTGGTTTTGCAAGAGTTCGCCTACGCTGCGCAAACGTCGGTTCCCCAAATGGTCAATATCATCCACATTGCCCAAGCCATCAATCAGGTTAAGCAGATAGCCAATGGTGGCCACGATATCTTTCTTACTAAGGTGCTTAATCGCCGGACTAATTTGTTCATTATTAATGATCGTAACTTCCTTGTCACCAAATTCTACCCGAATGCGCGTAACGCCTTTTTCTTCAAAAACGCGCGCCATCTCTAGTGTCACAGTAGTGCCTGCGCGAGCCAGAACGTTGCCTTCCTCGTCAGTTACATTCTCCACCAACTTGCGGTGATTGACGCGAGGCACAAAGGACAGCTTCTTGTTCACTTTATAACGGCCGACATGGGCAAAATCATAACGCTTCGGTTCAAAGAAAAGCGACTCAAACAACGAGCGGGCATTCTCCACGTTCAGCGGCTCGCCCGGCCGCAGACGCTTATAAATTTCCAAAATACCAGACTCGAAAGAGTCGGTATGGTCCTTCTCCAGTGTAGCCAAAATCCGCGGGTCGTGCTCATAGAGATGCATAATCTCATTATTGGTGCCATAACCAATGGCACGCAAAAGCACCGTAGCCGGCACTTTTCTGGTACGGTCCACACGAACATAAATAACGTCATGCACATCAGTTTCAAACTCAAGCCAGGCGCCGCGGTTAGGAATTATCGTGCCTGTGTAAAGCAACTTTCCGCTAAAGTCAATCTGGCTGTTATAATATACACCGGGAGAACGGACCAACTGACTGACGACGACCCGTTCGGCACCATTAATAATAAACGTGCCATTTTCCGTCATCAGCGGAAAATCTCCCATAAACACTTCCTGCTCTTTAACTTCGCCGGTTTCCTTGTTGATTAGGCGGACGCGGACACGCAAAGGAACCGAATACGTGGCATCGCGCTCTTTGCACTCGTCCACAGAATACTTCGGCTCACCGAGAGTGTAACTAATAAATTCCAATACCAAGTTGCCTGTAAAATCCTGAATGGGTGAAATTTCATCAAACATTTCCTGCAGTCCCTTTTTAAGAAACCACTGGTACGAAGTCTGCTGGACTTCAATTAGATTTGGCAAATCCAGAACCTCGTCAATACGTGCGTAGGTGCGGCGCTTCCTCGTTCCCGCGTCGATGACTTTGAACATGTCAGGCACTCACTCCCGTTCCTAGGTTTTACCCATAAAGAAAACAACAATACCTTCCTAGAAATATCTGTGCATTGAAATTTTTGGCAGAAAACCATGAGCCCATATTCTGTCCCGAAAAACTCTCAGTAATACATAAATATAACAAAGAAGGCATTGTTAAGCAATGAACAATGCTATCACAATATATTGGATCTGTCAAGAAATCAAAGAAGAAAAAATTTGAGCTGAGATTCAAGGTAGAGCAAAAACTGCCGTGCAGGGCGAATAAGCAAAAAAGCTAAAAGGCACCCGTCAACGGGCGCCTTTTCCCTTGCAGTGCCACAAACACACTACTTAATCTCGACGCTGGCACCGGCTTCCTGAAGTTTTACTTTCAGTGCTTCTGCTTCATCTTTAGTGATTTTCTCTTTGACAGCCTTAGGCGCAGTATCAACTAAATCTTTGGCTTCTTTGAGTCCCAAACCGGTTACCTCACGAACGACTTTAATTACGCCGACTTTTTTATCGCCGGAAGTAAGTAGAATCACATCAAACTCCGTCTGCTCTTCGACGACGGGAGCATCAGCGGCAGCAGCAGGCATAGCCATAGCCACGGGAGCAGCGGCAGTCACGCCAAATTCTTCCTCAAAAGCCTTTACCAGTTCGGACAGCTCCAGAACAGTCATCCCTTTGACAATTTCCAACACTTCAGCAATTTTAGACATTATTATCTTCCTCCTCATAATTAGCTCAAAATGTCAATTATTAGATCAGAGTACTACGCTTCCGCAGCCTTTTTCTCCCTCACGGCATCCAAAGTACCGACAAACTTGCGCAAGATCCCTTGCGTCACACCGGCAAATGCTGTCATCGGTGATGCAAACGCGCCGGCCACCTGCGCCAGCAGCACATCCCTCGGCGGCAACTCCGCTAGGACTTTAACCTGCGACAGGTCAATCAAAGTTCCCTGCAGGAGACCGCCTTTGATTTCGAGCTTTTCAAAGGTTTTAGCATACTTGGCAAGTATTTTTGCCGGCGCTGCCTGATCTGCAAAACCGTAGGCAATGGCAGTAGGTCCCGTCAGATAGGTATCAAGCGCCTCTAACCCCAGTTCACGTGTGGCAATACTAGCCAATGTATTTTTCACTACCACATATTTTATGCTTTCAGCACGCAGAGCGCGGCGCAATTCGGTGACCTGTTCCACATTCAGGCCACGGTAATCAGTTACAATTGCCACCTTGGCGTTCTGCAAATCTTCTTTTACTTCGGCCACAATCTGTTTTTTTGTTTCCTTATTTGTGCTCATCATTCCACCTCCTTATCAGCCACTCAATCAAAGACAACAAATAAAGGTACCCGTAAGAGATACGGATACCATCAATCACCAAAAGGCTTTGATGAACTCCGACCTCGGCAGGCGACATGAGTCTTACGCCCTAACGGGCACCGGCTGTCTACAGTCACAATATTAGTTACTCAACTGGTGTATTTGTTCAGGCGCATTATAACAGATGCAGCCATTTTTTGCAACCATCAGTTCCCTCAGTCACCGTTACTTCACTTTACCTAGCGTCGCCGCCTTCTGTGTGTTGATGCGGACGCCGGGACCCATCGTGGAAGCAACCGTAATAGAGCGGAGATACAGGCCTTTTGCTGCGGCCGGCTTCACTTTCAGCAAAGTCTCAATCACAGTGTAGAAGTTTTCCAACAGGCTCTCTACGGCAAAAGAAACTTTACCGATCGGTACGTGGATAATCCCATTTTTATCAACGCGGTACTCCACCTTACCGGCTTTAATTTCATTGACGGCTCTTGCTACATCCAAGGTAACCGTTCCGGTCTTCGGATTTGGCATCAATCCTTTTGGACCAAGTGCACGGCCCAGCTTACCGACCATCCCCATCATGTCCGGCGTAGCCACAGCCACATCAAAGCCAAACCAGCCGCCTTCAATTTTTGCCACCAAATCCTCCGCGCCGACAAACTCAGCTCCGGCCACTTCAGCTTCCTTGGCTTTCTCGCCTTTGGCAAAAACGGCCACCGTTACCGCTTTGCCGGTACCAGCAGGCAGAACTACGGCGCCCCTAACTTGTTGGTCGGCATGTTTAGGGTTAACCCCCAACCTAACTGCCAGCTCAATTGTGCTGTCAAACTTGGTCACAGCAGTCTGCTTAGCCAGTCCCAACGCTTCCGTGGGTTCATAGAGCATACTCCTATCAATCAGCTTGCTTGCCTCAAGATATTTCTTACCAGCTTGCGCCATTGCCTTTTCCTCCTTGTGGTGCGAACGAGACGATCATCTCTCCCACCGTTTAGCTTAGCCCTCGATTACGATTCCCATGCTTCGCGCAGTGCCTTCCACCATTCTCATCGCGGCAGCCACGTCGTTAGCGTTTAAATCTTCCATTTTCTGCTCTGCAATTTCACGAACTTTCTCACGGGAAAGAGTCGCCACTTTTTCTTTGTTCGGCTTACCGGAAGCCCGTGTCAAGCCGGCTGCTTTTTTTAGGAGTATAGCGGCGGGTGGTGTTTTAGTGATAAAAGAGAAAGAACGATCACTCATGATGGTGATCACCACAGGAATAATCAAGCCGAGCTGCGGCGCAGTCCTCTCGTTAAACTCCTTGCAAAAACCCATAATATTCACACCGTGCTGACCGAGGGCAGGGCCTACGGGAGGAGCGGGGGTAGCCTTACCTGCGGGAATCTGCAACTTGACCATCCCGATTACTTTACGTGCCATAATTCCACCTCCAATCTGTGCTAAAGCTTTTCTAACTGATAAAATTCAAGCTCAACCGGAGTATCCCGGCCAAACATGGCCACAAGAACCTTAACCTTACGCCTGTCAGGCATAACTTCCTCAACCGAACCGATGAAATTGGCAAACGGCCCGTCAATAACACGGACTTTTGCGCCGGCAACTAAATCGATTCTCGGTTTAGCCTCCCCTAAGCCCATTTGTTTGAGAATCTGGGCAATTTCGCTCGAAGAGAGGGGAATCGGCTTAGAACCAGGACCGACAAAACCGGTAACCCCCGGCGTGTTGCGCACAACATACCAAGAATCGTCTGTAATAATCATTTCCACAAGCACATACCCGGGGAAGACTTTTTTTAAGACTGTCTTTTGCTTCCCGTTCTTTACTTCCAGCTCTTTCTCCATGGGAACAAGGACACGAAAAATCTTATCCTGCATCTCCATAGACTCAACTCGTTTTTCCAAGTTGGTCTTTACTTTATTCTCATAGCCAGCGTAGGTGTGCACCACATACCAATTTTTACTCATAGGCTAGGGGGTCCCTGCCTCCTTACCTCTGAAGAATGATCCTCAATACTCCGGCAAAGCCGGAATCAAGGATCCAGAAAAATACACCAATAAAAAAGATGGCCATCAGGACCATAGAGGTAAAGAGAGACAACTCACGGCGGTTAGGCCAGTGAACCTTTCTCAATTCCTGTCTGACATCTTTAAGATGCTTAGTTAAAACCTTGACGTTTTCGGACATGTTTTCACATCCTTAAAGTAAATAAAAGCACTTACTTCGTTTCCTTATGAGCAGTATGTTTCTTACAGAAAGAGCAGAACTTATTCAACTCAATCCTGTCCGGTGTGGTGCGTTTGTTTTTCGTCGTAATGTAATTCCGTCTCTTGCATTCACCACATGCCATCGTGATCTTCACGCGCATATCTCACACCCCCTAAAAACAGCGTGTTCATCTTATCAGTGAGCTTGCACTGCAAATCCATTGCTTATCCCCAGAGATTGGCTCGCGATTTCACTTGTACAAATTTAACACACTTCATACGCTATTGTCAAACTTTTTGTAGGCTCGCCGTCGGGAGAAAAAGCACCGCTGCCATGCGGTGCTCCTCTCTGACTGCTTGAAAGAAGAACTATTTCAAAATGCTGGTAACAACGCCGGCGCCTACAGTGCGGCCGCCTTCACGAATGGCGAAGCGCAAACCTTCTTCCAGGGCGATCGGAGTAATCAGTTCAATCATCATCTGCACATTATCTCCCGGCATAATCATTTCCACACCCTCCGGCAGAGTCGTTACACCCGTCACGTCGGTAGTGCGCAAATAAAACTGCGGACGATATCCTTGGAAAAACGGCGTATGGCGGCCGCCTTCCTCTTTCTTTAGCACGTACACCTCAGCCATAA
>JAGXTN010000158.1 GCA_018333455.1 Dethiobacter sp.
CCAGGTCTTCGTCAAAGTCGTACCTTGAGAAAATCTAAAGGTCTTCTGAATGATTATGATAACAGCGGAAACGGCGCAAGACGGAGTGATCGATTGATGGGCAAACTCAAAGCAAACGCCCGCAGTCGGTCGGTTTCAACACGATTTTCAGTAGTGCAGGTGGACTTACAGGCCAAGATATTGGAGTGCCCTTTCTGGCTTTCGGCCGCATGAACGGAGTGCCTGAGCAATGTTATTCACTTTTTGTAATCGAAACAAGCTAATCGCCAAGTTGCGAAGCGTTGCCATTGTTTGCGGTCCTTGCCCCGTGCGAATTTGAGACCGGTCTTCATCGAAGGTAACATCCCGAACCCAATGCAATCGATTTTCTATGCACCAATGCCCACGGTTTAAGGCCAACAGCCGTTTTGCATCGGCTTTCTCCGGCGGTGTGCTGGTGATGCCGTACACCACTTCCTGGCGGAGCAGTTCTCCATTCAGTTTGTAGGTAATGCGCTCGACCTGGAAAACTTGTGCTACATAAGGAAATGTTACGTAGTCATTTAGTGCTGTGCTGCTTCGGATTTTACGCACCTCAATCCGTCCATGACCTTTTTCTTTCGTGACATATTCAGGGGGAAAAATCTTCATCCTCCAGCTCTTCAATGGACTTGAGCAATGTCCCTTGATTTCCTTTGACGATGAAGAAGTAGTCTGCTTCTTTTTTCTCTTTCAGATAGGTCGCATGTTCCACTTGCGTATGCATCGCATCGGCTGTGACGACCTTGCCTTTAAGATCGACGGGGTCTAACAGTGGTTGGAACATCGGGATTTCGTTCGTTTTCCTGTCAACCGTTTTTTGGGCGATGACCACGCCCTCTTTGTGGAGGATCGCTGACATCAAGTGCATCTTCTTGCCGTCGCCGTCTCGGGCGCCTCTTAGTGTTTTGCCGTCCACGGCAACGGCATCCGGGTCGGATTGTTGCGCTAACCATTCATTAATGATGAGATCAAATTCGTTCGCGTCTACGCTTTGCAATTGTCGCCTTATCGTCGGCTCACTAGGCGGCAGGAAAACTCGTTTTTCAGGGTGAAAGCGACACCCTAAACGACGCAGCAAATCTTGGGGTAAATCATTTGCCCATTCACCAATTGCCAAAAAATTACGAGCCCCCGATAATACCGCGCATACGGCAACCGCCAATGTCGATGTGGCGGAATGACGAATGCCGCGACGCTTGCGTGGGTCTTTCAATCGATCCAATTGCGCTAATAACCCGTTACTATTTCCCAAATTCACCTTGTTGAGATTGACCATTGGCTTTCTCCCTCCGCTCAGTTCCGGTGTTAAAAAAGGAGCAGAAAGCAGTTGCCTTGCGCTTCGATGCAGCGGATAAACGTAAATCGTCTTCGACAAACCATGGTGGTAGTACTTACCAGCATTGCGCCCAAAACCTCGCGTTTGTCCTAACTGTATCCATCCTGCCGCTCGATAGCAAGTTCCAGCAAACCGCGAATGCTCAACAAATGTCTCCGCAAGTAAGATTGTGTGTCCGAATACCGCCATCCAATCTGCCGATAAACGTTTCAGGTTCAACGATAGGACTTTGGATGCTAGATTCGGTATCCGCACTGGTGGCAGGATGAGAAAGCGCGAATTGTTGGTAAGAAAGAGCAGACGCCGCCACTGCTGTTCTTTCGACCAACCGATCCACTCATCGCGGGAACCACATTTAAACGCTGCCGTTCCCCAGCCCAGTAGAGCAACCCACTGACCATTCAATTCAGCGACATACTTGATGGATTCCCCCACAAGTTGACGAAAGCCAAGGTAATGGTGCTCGTTCATGAGTTGATTCCATCGATGCTCTTCCTCCGGTTCAATGGGTCGGACAATCAACGACTGCAATTCCATTTGTACAGGCATTCCCGACCGTACATCTCCGTAAATATCCTTCGCCATATCCAGATCTTCCTTAATCTCATCCACCGACCGAATCCTAAAACGACTCTCCCTGTACATAGAACAAAACGCACAGCGGTTATGCGGGCAACCCACTGTCGCCTAGATAATCAAACTATTCGCCTCACTAGGCGGACGATATACCATACCTTCGTAACGCATTGAATCCACCTCAATACCAGTGTATCGGTCCTTTGCTTCTCCGTCAATAAATCTCAACTAATCACCAATGAATCGTGGTACACCATGGCCCGCATGATTCCCAACGTTGGAAGTTATCAGCATGCTAAAATCTAGGCCGCTTTTTACGTTTTGCTTGCTTTACACGGATTTGTCAGCAGAAAGTAGCCAGCAGACGGGTATCGACCTCTTTTAAGAATGAGATCAAGAAGTATTCAACGGACACAAATGTGTCCTTCTTTTTTGCTACACTTACAGAAAGTACTTGCTTGTCCGCCTGCCGCCTCCGATGTTATAATCATCTAAAGAGCATGCAAATGCCTGCATTGTTAAACACGAGCACTCCGCAGGCGGATGGGGAAGAAGAAAAGGGGAGTTTTTATGGAATCTGAAAAAATCCTCGAACTCATGACTAATATGCACGCCGACTTCAAAGAGAGTCAGGAGAAGATGTACGCCGACTTAAAGAGCAGTCAGGACAGAATCTACGCTAAGATGCAGGAAGGGTTTAAGAGAGTTGATGAAAGGCTGTCATCTGTAGAGAAAACGGTAGTAAAAATCGAGAATTAGCACGGCGCTAAATTAGCTGCTCTGTTTGACGGACAGGCATTATTGTCGGAAAAACTGGACAGCATAGAAGTAGAAGTGGCAAAGCACGATGAATCTATTTTAAAAAGAATCAAGTAAACGTTGTCAACTAAATAACGTAAAAGCAGTGGTCATCCACGGCTTTTTTTCAAACCTCTATTGCCGTGTCAGCTCAAACAAAGGAAGCGACGGCAAAGGAAGCGACGGATATCGCATAGAATAAATACTGTTCAGTCCGATAACGTTCAAAGAGGTGTGCTATGGAGAGAGACAAGCTTGTCAGACTTGAGGGGCAGTCGCGTGAATATTTAGAGCAGGGGAAGTTCAGCCAGGCTGAAGATATGCTGGTCAAAATGCTGAAGATGGAAGAAAACCATGTGCTGCGCAACAACCTGGCGATGGCCAGGTTGTTGCAGGGTAAACCCGAAGAAGCACTGAAGACGCTCGCTTTGCCTGAGGGGAAAGCCAACCCGTTTGCGAAAAGTCTGGCGGCGATGTGCTTCGCTGAACTGGGCCGGTTGCAGGAGGCAAAAAAGGAACTGCATGAAGCTATCCGTGAGTTTGAGCGCGGTTTGGCCGCCATGAGGGCGAAAGGACCTGCCGCCCTCCGCCCCTGGCAGGAGTATACCGTAATGATCATGAGGGCCGCGGGTAAACTCGGTGATGACCGTCAGGTACACGATCTTTATAAACGCTGGCAGTCGCACCATGTGAACTGGGAGAATAAGTATCTAGCAGGTATCGCCGCATTTAATCTGAAACGGTTCCAGCAGGCTGCCTCTTATTGGGCAGGCATCTCGGAACTCGGTTATGCACCCGGTATGCAAACCGTGGCGCTTCTGGCCGGCAGGGAGACCATACCTCCTTTTTCGCTCGAGTATGAGGTGATTACGGCGCGGCATACAGAACAACTTCTGAATTATGTCCGGGATGACAATCTGCCTGAACTGCTGAGAAGCGGCATGGTCCGCATGTCATTGCTACTGACTGTGGTACATGAGAATAAAGACGAACGGCAGGCGGCCGCCACAGTGGAAATGATGATCGCTTACGGCGGCGAGTGGGGAAAACAGTTTGGCCGCGAAGTCCTCGAAGCCGCTCTGTTTCCCGCTCCCGTAAAATTATCTGCCGCCATGGGGCTCGTAAAAGCAGGCGTTTACCGGGAAAATGAAGACATTCCCATTCTGCTGGACGGGAAAAAGCAACTGATACGAATCAATAAAGCCATGGTAAGCCCAACATTGGACGCCGAAACTAAGAGACTGTATGATAATGCCCTGCGACTGAGGGCTGAGGGGAAAAACAGGGAAGCCATTCAGCTGCTGCAAGGCATGTTTGACCGGGGAGTGACGTTTCCCCCGGCGCTGTTAACGCTCGCTAATCTGTACCGGACGGAAGAGATGCCGGATAAAGCCAAGGTACTCCTGGATTTACTGGAAAGCTTCGACCCGGACAACCCCTATCTCCTGTTTAACATAGCAGGCTTTTGGCTGGAAACAGGAGAGCCGGCCAAGGCGCGGGAATATGCCGAACGAATTAACGAGAGAGAGCTGAAAGCCGGCCTGCGGGAACATGTAAGGTCGCTGAAACGTGTACTAAAGGGAGAATCCGGACGGAAGCGGGCCTTCGCCAAAACATCATGGGGCGACGCCTGGCTCGACGCGCTGCGGCAGTTCGACCACAGCAACCGCCTGCCCAAAGGCCGGAGCTATGCGACCCAGGGCCGGGTGAAAGATGTCAGAATCCAAGACGGCGTATTGGAAGCGCGTGTAAAAGGAAAACGCGCGTCCGCATACAAAATTCACCTGAGGCTGAAGCCCTTTACACCGGGCCAGGTGGAAACCATAAACATAGTCATCGGCGAAAACCCGGCCTTTGCCGCGGAACTGACCATGGGCAAGCTGCCGCTCGATTTGCCGGTTGTGTTTGAACGCCACGATATTCAACTGTTCCCCGGCTCGTGGAATGAAATAGCCGCAAGCTGTTCCTGTCCCGACTGGGCCAATCCCTGCAAGCATCTGGCGGCCGTCTTCTACGTGCTGGCACAGGAAATAGATATCGATCCGTTTCTTCTCTTCAGCCTGCGGGGGCTTGCCAAAGAGGAACTGATGGAAACGGCCGGTTTTGCCGGCGAAGTGAAACGGGAAGACAGGTTTATCCCGCTGTCGGACGTAACCGCGCAGCCGGACGAAGCCGCCGTATTCAGCCTAACCGGTTTGGACAAAAAAGCAGGCAGAGCAATCTTTCCCCTGCTTGCTGATAAACCGCTTTTTAACGCGGGATTTAAAAAGCTGCTCCAAAAGGCCTATAAAAATGTGGCGGCGGCCACCGAAACGCTGGACATCGCCGATAATAACGCCTTAGAAAAAGCGGCCGGCATACGGATCCTCTACCATGATGAGGGGCAGCCCCTTAATACAGAAGCTTTTGTCTGGCCAGAGCAGGTTTCACCCTTTGAAGCCGCTGACAAAGCGGCCATGGCGCGTGTCCCGCTGCTGGAAGCGGGACATTGCAGGATGCGGCAGCTCCGCGGGATCAAAACCGGGTTGCCAACCTTATTTAAACACTTTCTGGAAAAACCCCTCTTACTTGAAGGCCCTCCCGAGATCAAATTCCTGAGCGCCGCCGCAACGGTAGCCCTCGCGCTGGCCCGGGCATCCGCCATTATCCCGGAAGTCGTTCAGCAGAAAACCGGCCAATTCTATGTTTCTTACAGGCCGCTGTCCCGTGATGCCGATGTATTGGCCGCCATCGACATGCTGGCAAAGCTGATGCCGCCCGCCCTGATTTTTAACCGTAAACAGAAAGCGGTCATGCCGGGCAGGCAAGGCGCGGAAGAAATCGTTTCGCTTTACCTGGCCTTCATCATGCGGGAATACAGCAATATTGAACAAGACGATAAGCTGTGCCTCGCCTTTTTCCAAATGGCCGACTACCGCCCGGCAAAGTTTGATGAAAAGAAGACGGGAAAAGCGGTTGCCGACTGGCTGGGAAGCCTGTCCGGTATGACCGGCCGCTTCAGCCCGCTGGTGCGGATTGAACTGCCGGCCGGGCGCCGGAAAAAGTTCAGATTCTTTCTTGACGTGGAAGACAGGGAAGACCCCCTGGCGCCGCCCATACCTCTGGCCCGTCTTTTTGCCAGCGAGGACGCTTTTTCCCGTCCGACAGGAGACGTGCTGGCTATGGTGGCAAGGCAAATTGCCGCAGCTGCCAGGTATTGTCTCGAACTGAAAGAAATGCTCGCCACCAAAGGAGAACAGCCGCTTGCCATGGGAACCGACGAGCTGTCGCGTTTTCTCGGCGAAGGCAAAGAAGTGCTCTCCATGCTTGGCATCAGAATGCTATTGCCAAAAGAACTCCGCTCCGTCCTTTCGCCGAAGCTTGTGCTGTCCGCCAAAAGCAAAGGGAAAAACGTTACCTACCTCTCGGTGGCCGAAATGGTCTCGTTTGACTGGGAAGTGTCCCTGGGCGACACGCGTCTGAGCGGAGAGGAGTTTAAAAAACTGGCGGCGGATGCCTCAGGGATTGTGCGTTACCGCGACAGCTATCTCCTGCTTAAGCCGGAAGAAGTAGACCGCATCCTGGCCCAGCTGAAAAAACCTCTGCCAAAGCTCGGGCCGGCCCAATTGCTGCGCGCCGGCCTGACGGGAGAGGTGGGCGATGTCAGATTTGAACACGATGCAGTCCTGGCAAAGCTCCTGGCTGACCTGCACACGGAACGAGACCTCTCCATACCGGCCGGCCTCCAGGCCAGCCTGCGCCCCTACCAGGAACGTGGCCTGCGCTGGCTGTACGGCAATTATGGCAGAGGGCTCGGCAGTTGCCTGGCCGACGACATGGGCCTCGGCAAAACACTGCAGGTCATCGCACTCATCCTGAAACTGAAAGAAGAAGGGAAACTGCGCAGGCCGGCACTGGTGGTCTGCCCTACCACGCTGCTTAGCAACTGGGAGAAAGAATGTGCCCGTTTTGCGCCCTCGCTTAACGTGACCGTCTGCCACGGCCCCGACCGGGAACTGCAGACCTCAGGCACAGACATCATTATTACCAGTTACGGCGTAGCGCGCAACGACAAGGAACTGCTGTCCAAAAAACGCTGGGGCCTTTTGGTGATCGATGAAGCACAGAATGTGAAAAATACCGACAGTGCCCAGGCCATCGCGTTACAATCACTCCGCGCCGACGGGTATGTGGCGATGAGCGGCACACCCGTGGAAAACAAACTCGATGAACTCTGGAGCATCTTTAACATCATCCTCCCCGGCTTCCTAGGGTCAAGAAAAGAATTCGCCCAGCGTTTTGCCGTACCGGTTGAGAAGTACAGAGACACGGAAAGAGCCAGATTGCTGCGCAAAGCCACCGCCCCCTTTCTCCTGCGCAGGATGAAATCCGACAAAACCGTCTTATCCGATTTGCCCGAGAAAGTAATCAAGAATGAATACTGCCGCCTGACGGCGGAACAGGCCGCGCTCTACCACGAGGTGCTGGAGCGGGAAATGAAAAAGATCAGTGACAGCGACGGCATGGCGAGAAGGGGTTTGATCTTCAGCCTGATGACCTCGCTGAAACAAATCTGCAACCACCCTGCCCATTTCTCAAAAAAAGGCCAGCCCGAACCCCATTATTCCGGCAAAGCGGACATGGCCCTCGCTCTACTCAAACAAATCGTGCAGCGAAACGAAAAAACCCTCATATTCACCCAGTACAAAGAAATGGGCGAACTGCTGGTCCAGATGTTGGAAAGCAAGCTCTCCCTTCCGGTCAGCTTTTTCCACGGCAGTTTGCAAAGAAAATCCCGGGAAAAGCTGGTCGAAGCGTTTCAGTCCGACCCCGCTTCCCGCTTAATGGTGGTTTCCCTCAAAGCAGGCGGCACAGGCCTGAACCTGACCGCGGCCACCCATGTGATCCACTACGATTTATGGTGGAACCCCGCAGTCGAAGACCAGGCCACAGACAGAGCCTACCGCATCGGCCAGAAAAACAATGTCACCGTCCACAGATTCGTTACCCTCGGTACACTGGAGGAAAAAATCAACACCATGCTCGAAACAAAAAAAGAACTGGCGAACCTGACAGTCTCAGCCGGAGAAACATGGCTGACCGAAATGTCCGACAGTGAACTGCGAGAAATATTCAACCTTTCATTGTAAGCATACCTGGAATTATTTGCCCACATGCCACTACCACGGCCGCTGATGTTTTTTTGGTTAAAGCAATTCCCCCTCGATAACCAGCTTTACCGCGTAGGCGTCACAGATTAGACTGTTGGTAACTCAGGGGGAAGAACAAAACGAGATGATGAAAAGATGAACACCAATGAGAGCCATAAGCGTTAATCGGCGTTCTTGCCTGATAAATCGTCTGATACACTGCCCTAGCAATAGCAGCAGTGCTGGCAGATACAAGAATGCCAGTGGGATTACAAGCCAATGCGGAACAATAATCAGCGGAAAAAAAAGCGGATACCTGATCGGCAGGGTCGGAGAGTCCTTTTTTTCTCTTTAGGAACAAAATATACTGCTGGATATCTTTTTCTGTAATTTCATCCAGAGTGGAGTGCTTCTCTTGGATGAATGTAATAAAAGCATGAATCCGTCGACGATAGGATTCCTGTGAAGATTCAGGTGTCCCCTTCAGTTCAAAGTACAGTTCGATCTCTTGCAG
>JAGXTN010000138.1 GCA_018333455.1 Dethiobacter sp.
ACGCCGATCCTGAGCAGTACGCGGCTAGCATGGTTTACTATGAGATAATTTTGGAAATACTCGACATGACAGAAGATGAATATTTGGCGTGGACTGTCAATGCTCGCAGAAAAGCACTAAGTATTCGTAAATTAGCAACCACAATGTCTTCAGAGGAATATGCAGCGCTTGGCAATAGACTGTTAAACGATGCTAATATTCAGTATATAAATATGCCGCCCGGAAGCATATCACCGCACTTTTAAAGTGCTCATCCGATTAAGACTCGCTAGTTCAGCACAGCAGACTGCTTGGATGTTTGCGGTATGAGGGTCTGTACAGAAAAATTTAACCCGGCAGTTTTGCTGCCGGGTTGCTTTTGCTGCTGCTTTTGCTGCTGCTTTTGCTGCTGCTTTTGCTGCTGCTTTTGCTGCTGAGAGTTAGGCAATATTTACTTTTCTTTGGCCAAAAAGCTGACAACGCAGAGATTCCCCAGTCAATTTTTCCTCTAAAAGCAGAATTTCCGCCAGCGCCGTAAGCAATTCCCGTTGCAGGCCTAGCTGTTGCTTGACATGCTCTTGCTGATCCGCAATTATTTGCTGAATCACTTTGTGCAGCAGTCCAGCGGGAAGATCATCAAGTGAAACTACACCCAAGGAAGACATGCCGGCAGCAACAATCCGCTTCGATGCTTCTATCGCCTGCTGAAAATCATTGGCTGACCCGGTAGAGCGGTTGCCCAGCACAATTTCTTCAGCTGCCGCACCGGCCACCATAATGGCAATCTGCCCTTCCAAGTATTCCTGGGTATAAAGGTAGCTATCCCTTTCCGGACTTTGCCGCATATAACCCAAAGCTTTACCCCGGGGGGTGGTAGTGATCGTGGAAACAGAGCCGGGCCGCATCAACTCACTCACCAAAGCGTGGCCAATTTCATGGACGGCAACGCGCCAGAGCTCATCTTTGGCAGGCCGGCATTCCAGTTTCTCCCCCATGATAACCTTATCAATGGCATCTGTAAAATGTCGATGCTCAATTTTTTGCAGCTGTTCGCGCATTGCTAAAATAGCCGCTTCATTTGCTACGCTTTCTAATTGCGCTCCAGAAAATCCAAACGTTTCTTGGGCAACCGAGGCCAGATCTACATCAGCCAGCGGCTTATTGCCGACATGAAGCTTAAGAATCTCTTTTCTTGCCTCCAAATCGGGCAAATCCACCTGTACAATCCGGTCAATCCGGCCTGGCCTCGTCAAAGCACTATCTAATAAATCAGCACGATTGGTTGCGCCGATTAGAAGTGTCCTCACCCGGTCATCGACCGTAAGTCCATCCATTTCCACCAGCAACTGATTTAATGTTTGGTCATATTCATGGTGTGACGTGTGGGACCCCCGTTTGCCGCCGAGGATTTCGATTTCGTCGATAAAAATAATGGCACTTTTTTTCTTTTCCTTTAATGCAGTTCCACGCGCTTTGGTAAAAATTTGACGAACACGCTGAGCGCCCACTCCGGCATACATTTCAATAAATTCGGAGCCACTAGCAGTTAGAAACACCGACTCCGTATAGGCAGCCGCCGCTTTAGCCAGTAAAGTTTTGCCGGTACCAGGCGGCCCGACCAGCAGAATCCCTTTTAACGGGCGAATCCCCATCATCGCCACACGCTCAGGATGCCGGATAAAATCGAGAGCCTCCAGGAGTTCTTTTTTTGCTGTTTGTTGCCCGCCAATTTCTTCGAACTTCACAAGACCGGCGCTTTTTTCCGCTTCTACCACAGTAAAATTTTTATTCCCGCCGCGAGCCCCGACAAAATAATAGAGCATGGCAAACACACCGGCAAAAAAAACTGCGGGCAGCACATTCACTTCATGCCAAATCAACGCCACCAATATCGCCAACACAACCCCAGCAGCAACTTCACGTATCATGGCAATTCGACTTCCTTTCCGCCTCTTTCCCGCTCGATGATTGCGAACAGATGTGCATTTTCTTGGCGAATCTGCAAGAAAATGTTTTCTTGGTCCACAATCAGCTTGTAGTCAGCTATTTTCAGCCCTTGAAGAATAGCCGACACCAATTCAGCCATTTCCGTAAAGTTACCCCTTTGTTCTCCTTCATAGAGAGCCAAGTGGACAGCAAAAAAAGCGGCTTCCAGAGCCTCGTTGCGCTCGTCTTGGATTACCAAGCGGTAACGCCCCTGGCCCAAAAGCCGGCCAATTTCTTCATGTAATTCACGGTAAGCTACTGATAAATCCTCCACATAATCCAAAGTTACATAAACAGTCTGGCTGTCGCTCTCCCGCTCTAACTCAACACTTTTTACCGGCTCCAGTTCAGAAAGTCGCTTAAGTAAAGGTTCATTAACTAACTGCCTCTGACGCAGGTAAATCACGCCCCCTGCAATTGTCAGCGTCAGCACAAAAGCTAAAACGGCAACCTGCCACTTGAAGCCTTTCATCAAATCGCCCCTTTAAATGCTTAGACAGTTTACATAATTCCTGATTTATTATAACACAAGACGAGCTACCTTTGCTACAGGAAAAAATGGGCTGCTAAAAGGCAGCATGACTTAGCGGTTTAAATTCTTACCCACTAGGTCGTAACCGTCAAATCCGGTGATTTCAACCTGCAAAAAATCTCCGTTTTTTGCATCATCATCCCGGAGGCGGACATATCCGTCTACTTCCGGCGCCTGCATTGCCGAGCGGGCTAAAAGCAAGCTGTTATCCTCGGCGGAACGGCCGTCAATCATTACTTTTAGCTTTTGGCCGATCAGCAATTTTTGCTTCTCAATCCCAATCTTGCTCTGGAGAGAGAGCGCTCTTGCAACCCTCTCCTCTTTCAATTCGTTTGGCACTTGATTACGGAAACGGGCTGCGGGTGTCCCTTCTTCCTGGGAATATGCAAAAAAACCGACCCGTTCCAGCTTCGCTTCTCGCAAAAAGTCTAATAACGCCTGAAAGTCAGCCTCTTCTTCTCCTGGGAAGCCTACGATAAATGATGAGCGCAATGTAATCCCGGGAATTTCCTCTCGTAAAGAGTTAAGCAAGATAATATTTCTTTTGGCTGTCGTCTTTCTGCCCATGCGGCGCAGAATTCGGTCAGAGCCATGCTGCAGGGGCAAATCCAAATAGTTGCATACTTTATCTAGCCTAGCCACAGCCTCCACAAGCTGTTTATTTAAGCGCTCAGGATAAGCATAAAGCAGGCGAATCCAGTGCAGCTCAGAAATTTCTGACAATTCTTCCAGAAGCGCCGGCAGCGCTAATTGCCCGCTTATGTCCAGCCCGTATAACGTAATATCCTGAGCAATCAAATTGACTTCCTTCACACCGCCAGCCGCCAATTTTTTTGCTTCAGCAACAATAGCTTGGCGCTCCTTACTGCGGTATGGCCCGCGAATCGCGGGAATTGCGCAATAGGTGCAGTGATTATCACAGCCGTCGGCTATTTTTAAATATGCGGTATGTGAAGGCGTGGCCAATAAACGAGCGGCATCCGCCGGCGGCTGATATTCCCCTTGCAGTAAGGCCGGTCTTTCACCAACAAAACCGCGCCGGATTGCTTCCGCAGCGCCATGCACATCATTTGTACCAAAAATGCCGTCAAGTTCGGGAATCTCCGCCAGAAGCTCAGTACCAAAACGCTGCGCCAGACAACCGGCAGCAAGTAAAACCCGGCAAGATGCCTGCTTAAAGCGTGCCATTTCCAGGATTTTTTCAATAGACTCTTCCTTGGCAGTATCAATAAAACCGCAGGTATTCACAATAATGGCGTCTGCAGCAGCAGGCTCTGTCACCAGGATAAAGCCTTCTGTTTGCAAGAGTGCAAGCATGATTTCGCTGTCCACTAAATTTTTGGCACAGCCTAAAGAAACAAGAGCAACCCGGATATTTTTCATCTTCTGACCCCCTGCGTATCATTATATATGCCATTTAAAGCGCACACAAGAAAAAAGACAGCCGCTTGCTGCCTTAATAACTCCCTTATCTGTTTTCTGCCTTGATGCGGTTTTTTTCCCGTCTTGTAATGGCGGCTATTTCGCGATGATCTAAATCATCCACAATATAGAGAGACGCTTCCGCACATTCTGTCAGCTTCTCCAGAAATGAACGGTGCGGTTCCAATCCGATACAAATTAAATGCATTTTCTTCCTTTTCAAATAGACTGCGGCCTCCAGTGCATCCTGATAAGGGTCTTTATCACCTTGCGCCCACGTGGGCAGTCCATCTGTAATCAGAATTACCAGCAGTTTTCTACCACTTCTTGACCCAAAATAATTAGCTGCACTCCTTATTCCCTCGCCAAGAGGGGTGAGACCAAAGGCATTTATGGCGGCCAGCCCACGCCGGAATACCAGATTGTTCCTGGTTGAGCGGACTTTAACGCCTACGTCCCCTTCCTGAAAAGTTATCAGCGATAGTGGTTCATGCAGCTGGCTCAGCAAATGGTCTGCAAGCGATTTTACTTCCTGAATCCTTTTGCCATCCATGCTCCCGCTAGTATCTACCAGCAGGCAAACTTCGAGAGGCTGGACGCCAACATGCTCCAGTACCCGCAGATCTTGGGGCATGACTAGGCGGGGTGATTCGCAGGCAAATCGTCTCAAAGCAGCAGAAATCATGGTTTCTGGCACAGCAAGCGTAGTATTATTACTGCTGCTACGCTGCTTCACCTCCCGAGCCAACCGGTCGCCTTCCATTTTTTGACCGTGCCTGATACAACGGTAGTTAAATCGCTGGAAACGATTTTCTGCATGCAAATTCTGCAGACGGCGAATTTCCTTTTCCACAGTTTGCAGCTCCAGATTATCACTTTCTGCAATCTTACCTGGAACGTGAGCTAAAATTGCCGCCGCAGTCCTGTTTTTTGAGTTTACCGCTGCCCGCTCTCCTCCGGACCGGTTAGGACGGGTATCGTTTTTTTTTCCGTATGTTGATTTTCTGGTATAACTCCCGCAAACCCACTAGGCAAAGCGCTTTTTCTGATAGTTTGTTCTCTTTTTTGCGAAAGCCGCTGCCACAGGCCTTGCCAGAGAGCGGGATAACGGCAAGAAGCCGACTCCTTAGTTTCTCCATTGAACTTAACCGGTACTATTATTTTTTGCTGCTGATTAACGGCGGCATTTTTCATCGCTTCACTAATCTCCTGAAGCAGGGGCGCCTCAAGTCGGTGCCGAAGCGCTGCCGGCAGAACGGCAGCCATGTCGGCAAAATCAGCGGATGTCTTGCCCTGTTTCAACGCATGCAATTGGGTGCCAAGACGCACCGCTTGCACGCCGCGGATACTTTCCAAGCGAAAGCGGATATAGAGATTACTGATAAATTCGTCAACCGCATCAATTAGCGCCACTGGAAACAGACTATTAACAGTTTTCTTTGTTTCAACTTCAGTTTGTACATCCCCCCGAATGATGGCACGCACTGTTTCCACCTGTTCAGGCCGTCCAATTCGAATCACAAAGTCAAACCTATCTGAAAGTTGCCGACGGATTTCCTGCAACGGACCAGGCTCTTCATCCGGATTTGAAGCTGCCCAAACACTGGTATTCACAGCCATCTCCACGGTGGGCAAGCCGGTTTCCTCAATCTGTACCCTACCAGGTTTTGTTCCCATCACATCCAGCAGTAAATCAACAAGAGGCGGCGAAGTATCTGCCAGCCGATTAATTTCATCTACAAAGATAATCCCGCGATTAGCTCGAGGAATCGTTCCGGGCAACAATGCGGCAGCAGGATTTTTATGAGAGGTGAGCTTGTCTAGGTCAATGCTGCCTACTAAAGTTCCCACTTTGGCCGAATGAGAAACCTCTAAAAATGGGGTAGGCACTGTTTCATGCTCAAATTCCCCAATTTTTTGGTGGTCAGGACAGTGAGGATTTGTCGGCTCACAGTTATAGAGACAGTCAGCCACCCGTGTTATCGAAGGGAACCTGCTTTTTGCAGCTCTGATTAGCGTAGTTTTACCTGTTCCCCGAACTCCTTCCACATGAAAATGAACCGGTATTCCCAAGCGTACAGCCACTATCCCAAGCTCAATAAACCTCTTCAGTTCTTCATTTCCCGGGTGAAAAATGATCTTATGCCAATCCATCTGCTGCCTCCAAGTTTTCGTAGTCTCTGCAGTAGTCTTCCCTTTGGGGCAGCAGCTTAACCCTCAGCTAGTTTCCAACACAAAAAAGACATAAAGGAAAACTTTTCTCCTTTATGTCCCCTGTTTTCTACTCAAACCCTGCATTGTTGATTTCCAATGTAAGCGGATTCCTGCTTTGCGGCAGTTCAATTGCCTGACCGTTGATCAACAACTTTGTTCCTAAGGCATTGCCTGTACGTACCCGCACACTCTCCCCGGCCGTCAAGGCACGGCTCTCTCCGGCGGTAAAAGTACCTTCAAACAATAGGGCACCGTTAGTATGCACCCGCACCCAACTATGCTCCGTAAATGATAAAAGCACCTCTATGGCGTCTGCATTGATGACCCTAAGCTTGAGCGGATCCAGGCTGTCCCGTTCTATTCTCACCTGAGGCAATTCCGGCTCCGGTTCCGGTTCGGGCTCCGGTTCTATCGGCTCTGGCGGCAAAATATCCTGAGCGCCATCGTCAATAAGCGGTGGCGGTTCATTTGCAAGAGGTGGTTCGGGGGCAATAATAGTGCTAATAGCTCTAATTCCCCCTACCAATAAGGCAAAAATTATTAAAATCACGGCAACCCGTCGTTTATTTAAGCGCCTGCTACTCCGCACTGCTTGAGCAGGCTGAACTTTCCTCTTGACTGCCGGTCTGCTCTGCGGTTTTTGGGGTTCCTGCTGGTTTTTTTCAGCTTTTTCAAGCTCACTGACGCCTCCGTAACGAGAAAGCAGCCCTTCCTGATCTAGACCCAGTTCTGCCGCATACTTTCGCAGAGCCCCCTTTAAATATACTTCACCAGGGAAAAGATTAAAATCGCCTTCCTCCAGCGCGCGTAGATACTTCTTGGCTATCATGGTCCTGCTTGAAACCTGTTCCAGCGTCATTTCCCTCTCCTCACGAGCCTGACGCAAAACTTGGCCTATTTCCCGCATGCTTTCACCCCGTCCTTACTTAATTGTTTTAATGGGCTGCTCCACTGGAAAGAAGATTCCTGGCTTGTTCTGGTGTGATTAAAACTTCACGCGCCTTGCTTCCTTCAAACCGGCCAACAAAGCAGCGCCGCTCCATATCGTCAATCAGGCGGGCAGCCCGGGCGTAACCGATCCGTAACCTGCGCTGCAGCAGAGAGATGGACGCAGTACCCGCTTCCGCAATCAGCATGACAGCTTCAAAAAAAAGTTCGTCTTCTTCATAGAAATCGGCTTCGCCTTCTTCCTCAGGAAAGAAGAGCATCTCTGTAAACGGCTGCCCTCCCTGGTCTTTGATGAATTCCAGCAAAGCAGTAAGCTCTCTCTCGTTAATAAAAGCTCCCTGTATTCTAAAGGGCTTGGCTGCACCGATAGGGTGAAAAAGGGCGTCACCGCGACCCAACAGTTTTTCCGCGCCGCCCATATCTAGGATGGTACGGGAATCAACTTGTGCCGAAACAGCAAAAGCAATGCGTGAAGTAATATTTGCTTTGATTACGCCGGTAATCACATCTACCGAGGGGCGCTGCGTCGCTATCACTAGATGAATACCGGCGGCGCGCGACATTTGTGCCAGTCGAGCAATGGAGTCTTCCACATCGACGGCTGCCACCATCATCAGGTCTGCCAGTTCATCAATTATTACTACGATAAAAGGCAATTTTGCCTGTTCCTGGTTCTGCAGTCGCTTGCGTTCATTGTAACTGTTTATATCCCGCACATTTTCTTTGGCAAACAGTTCATAGCGCATGCCCATTTCCTTAAGCATACTCCTTAACGCCATAGATGCCTTTTTGGGCTCTGTCACCACTGGCATTAACAAATGCGGAATGCCGTTAAAAGCGTTTAATTCCACCACTTTGGGATCAATCATCACAAATTTTACATCTTCAGGACGAGCCTTAAAGAGAATACTGGCAATGAGCACGTTAATGCATACGCTTTTTCCGGAGCCTGTGGAACCGGCAATGAGCAGGTGCGGCATTTTCATCAAATCGGCAATAATAGGGGTTCCGGTAATATCTTTACCTAAGGCGATTGTCAGAGGAGAGCCGGCTCTTGTGAACTGCTCATCCTCCAGCACTTCCAACAAATAAACCGGAGCAATCACTTTGTTTGGCACTTCAATACCTACCGCCGCTTTGCCTGGTATTGGCGCCTCAATCCGCACACCGGATGCGGCTAAATTTAAGGCCAGGTCGTCAGCCAGCGCTACAATCTTTGCAACTTTTACGCCTATTTCCGGCTGAATTTCAAAACGGGTAACGGTAGGACCGGTCTGGACTGCAGTCACACGCACTTTTACACCAAAGCTTTCTAAAGTACGCTCCAGAATTTTAGTCCGCTCCGCAATATTTTTTGCCTGTTGACTGTCTTTATGTTTAGGAACTTTAGCAAGCAGAGTCAGCGACGGCAAGCAATAGGAACCCTGTACCGGCTGCTTGTCAGCAACCACTGTTTCCTTTTCCTTTACATCCACAACCAACGGGTTGTCCATCTTTTCCGGCGGATGGGCAAAGAGCAAACCGGCCCCGGCTGTTTCCTGTTCCCGTTGCGGAAAGCGGATCACAGACGCCAATTGAGGAGTTTGTTTCTCTTCCATAGGCTTGTCAGCATCGAGCAAAAAGTCCTGTTTGGTTTTTCTCTTGGTTTTTGCTGTCTGCGCTGCATCCTCAGATAAATCCTCATCCTCTACTCCTTCCTCGGCTGCAGCGGAGGAAAAAACTTGGCGAAAAAAAGAATATATTGCCTTGCAGCCCCGGTAGCTCAACCCGACACAGAAACTAATTATCTTGTACGCCGTTTGCAGTAGCTCGGTCAAAGAAATATTAGTCACTAACAGGAAGGCGATGATGAAAGCAGCGCCAAGGATTATTTTGCTGCCTAAATCGCGGAACAAAAAGTACAGTACCACCGACAAAAGCGCACCGATGACACCGCCACCCTGCTGGGCAAAACCAACCTGAAAGCTGGCCCTAAAAATGCCGTTATCCTGTACTAACTCCACCTTTTGTGCCATAATCACCAGCTGAGCGTAAACTAAGAGGATCAGAAAAAAAAGTAAAATACCACCCATTCTTTGCTTCATGTTCGGTATTTTCCAGGGCAAAATCGCCTGAATACCGTTTGCAACCAGCAGAACGGGGACAAGCAGTGCCATCTCACCGGTAAGCATCCGTAAAACATTATTAAAAAAACTGCCCACTTCACCGGTTTGCCGGGGAAGCAACAATGCGGTAAACCCAAGCACTGCCAAGGCCAGAATAAAAACAGCTTTAATTTGCTGCCTCAGCTCATCTCTCATCTCATGTACAGCCATAAAACACCCCGGATCTTCTTTTGTTTCCTAAAAACCGACAAGCTTAAAAATAATAGTGGCAGTACCGGCAAACCAACAATAATACGCGAAAAATTTAAACCTGCCGGCTCTTAACAATTTGACAAACAACTTAATAGCAAAGATACCGGTAAGAAAGGCGGTAATAGTTCCGTAGATAATCCCGCCGGAAAGAGCGGCAAAGCCAGTGGCCCTCAGCTCACTAAGCTCTAAGAGCGTGGCACCGAGAATCACCGGAATTGTTACTAAGAAAGAAAAGCGGACGGCCGTTTCCCGATCCATGCCGCGCCAAAGGGCAGCCGTGATCGTCAATCCGGAGCGTGATAAGCCTGGAATAATAGCCAATCCCTGCGCCAAGCTGACCATGAGCGCATCGGTTGCGCTGATTGTTTGTTCACTTTTCACACCAGGCTTTAGATAGGGCAGGGTATACAAGATACAGCCGGTGATCAACAGCATCAACCCTGTGAGCAGTGTCGATTCATAAAAACGCATAAACAGGTCTCTAAAAAAGAAGCCCATCAAACCGGTGGGAATTATCCCTAGTAACAACATGAAAGCAAAATGACGTTCCTGTTTTTCCCGGGTGAAGCGGGTGGCAATCCTGACGATATCTGAGCCAAATACCCACAGTACCGATAACAATGTACCAAAATGAACCATCACTTCAAACAATATTCCTTGCTTTTTAACACCAAGCAAGTCCTGAGCTATCACAAGGTGTCCCGAGCTTGACACCGGCAAAAATTCTGTGAAACCTTGCAAGATCCCCAGTAAAATCCCTTCTAAGTTGCCCATGAATACCTCCGTTGTTTTTTTAGAACCATTTTTTTATGATTTCGCCGAACTTGCCTAATATCCTCCTTTTCACTGTATTTTCCGGCATTATCAGCCTTTCGATGCACAACTGAAAGGGCGAGAGGAAAATAAGCAGCATCACGGCGCCAGATAAATTGTAGATGGTATGCGCATTAGCCAACTGCCGGGGCATTATCTCTGCGCTTGCGGCCGCTACAGTTAATAATAATTGAAAAACAGGCAGGACAATTGCCATACTAAGCAAGTTAAAAACCAGATGCGCCACAGCCGCTCTGCGGGCGTTAACTCCCGTACCGAGACCGGCCAACAAAGAAGTTACACAAGTGCCGACATCGGCTCCTACCAAAATTCCGACACCGGCGGCAAGCGACAGTACCCCCTCCTGAGCGAGGGCAATAGTTAACGCCATCACCGCGCTGGAACTTTGCACAATTGCCGTAACGGCCGCGCCGGCGAAAATAGCAACACTCGGATTTATGGCTGCCATCTCTAAAAATTCCTTAACCCAAGCCTTCTCTGCCTGCGGCACCAGAAAACTGTGCATAGTGTTTAGCCCAGACAGCAAAATACCAAGCCCCAATAACGCTCGCCCGGCCTCTCTTCTCCCACCTTTTCGCGAGCTCAGAAAAAAGATGGTGCCAGCTGCCACCAGCAGAGGCGCATAATCATAGAGACGAAATGAGATTAATTGACCGGTGACTGTTGTTCCTACATTAGCCCCAGCAATCACAGCAATAGCAGCTCCTAGGCTAATAATCCTGGCATCAACCATGCCGACCACAATTACTGTCGCTAAAGAGCTGCTCTGAGTGAAAGCGGTAAAAAAGACGCCTACCAGAAAAGCAGAGCCGCGTTGCCCGGTCCAGTGGCGCACCGCTTGCGCAAATGAGGAGCCGCCCAACTCTGCTAGCCCAGCCGACATAATTTTTAAGCCGCCTAAAAACAACATTAAACCCAAGAAGACGTAAATAATGACCATAAGCTCACCCGCTTCCATATTTATGCGGCAAATCTCTCATAAATATCTGAGAAATAGAGAGACTAATCGTGAAACGGGAGGTAGCCTCTCCTATTCTTTGCAGGAGGAACCGTCATTGCTCACACGGCGCAGGTTTTTACAGTTTTGCTTACATTCCGCCGCCTCCGTCAGTCTGGCACAACTACTCCAGCCGGAACTTGCAGCAGCGCTGCGTCTGCTCCCGGGCGGCAAACCGCCGGTTATTTGGCTTGAAGGCACGTCTTGCACCGGTGATACCATCTCGTTAGACAATAGCGCAGATCCGTCTCTGCGCATTGTGCTCGAAGAAATCATTGACCTCCGTTTCAGCCCGCTATTAATGTGGGCTCAGGATCAAGAAGCGCTGGATATCCTCTTTTCCACCATGAAAAACCACCGTGACCAATTTATTCTCGTGGTAGAGGGCGGGATTCCGATGGACATGCCCGAAGCAGTGATTATTGGCGAACAGAATGGAGTACGGTTAAATGCCAAGCAGCTGATTACCGACGCGGCCGAAGCTGCCCGGGTCGTGGTGGCAGTAGGAAATTGCGCCGCCTTTGGCGGCCCGTCTAAGGCTAACCCTAATCCTACCGGCACAAAGGGAGTCTGGCAGGTAGTACGAAATAAACCAGTGCTCAATGTGCCCGGGTGCCCGTCTCACCCTGACTGGATTGTGGGAACACTAGTGCATACGATTTTATACGGCTTACCTCGAATCGACCATTATCGGCGGCCTACCATGTTTTTTGGCCAGCTAATTCATGATATTTGCCCCCGCCGCTTCCATTTTTATAACGGCAAGTTTGCCCAGTCCCCCGGCATGGCCGGCTGCCTCATAAAGGTTGGATGCAAAGGGCCGATTACCCATGCCGACTGTTCAACAAGGAAATTCAATGATGGTGTAAATTGGTGCATCAATGCCAATAATCCTTGCATTGGCTGCGCCGCACCAGATTTTCCTGACGGCGGCACGTCCCCATTTTTCTCACTTTCTCCTGATGTCAATATCCCCCCCGGGATCAAGACGACTGCCATGACTGTCGCTAAAGGCGTAGGCGCCGCCACAGCCTTAGGTATTGGTGCCCATTTCACTGCCAGCTTGCTCACTGGTCGGTTGGGAGAAAGCCTAACTGCCTCAGAAGAGCTGCCTGTCACACCACAGACTTGCGAACAAGCTTTGGGAGCAATCAAAGAAGACCTGCTGGCAGAAAACGAGCTTATCACACGCCTCGAAGAAGGACAACGAAAACTCCGGCGAGATGTGCACCAGTTACGACAAGCAAATCTACCGCTGAAACGCCGCTCAATACTTTCATTGTTAAACCCGTTACGCTTTTTGCGTAAAAAAAATAAACTCTAACCGCAGGGAGTCGCTTATGCCAAGAATCCGTCTAAACCCCCTCTCGCGTATCCATGGCTACATGTCCATAGAGGTTGAGATTAATCATGGCACTGTTACTGATGCTTGGAGCAGCGGAATCCTTTATCGCGGCTTTGAAAGCATCTTAAAAGGGCGTTCACCGCATGATGCCGTTTATCTCACACAAAGAATCTGCGGTATTTGTTCATCTGCTCACGCCATAGCAGCCGCATTAACACTCGAAAATGCTTTTAAAATTGATGTGCCGCATAACGGCAAAGTTCTACGGAACCTGATCCTTGGCGCAGATCTGATGCAAAACCATCTGCGCCATCTCTACCTGTTGGCGATTCCTGACTATATCAGCGCACCGAAAAATGCGCCGGGGGGCGTTCGCAGTGAGCTTGATTTACGACTGCCAAAAGCGCTGGAAACGCGTATCCAGGAGAATTATCTTAAAGCTCTGGAAACAAGCAGTTTGGCTCATCAAGCAGTGGCCGCCTTTGGCGGCAAAGCGCCTCATTTACAAAGCATTGTCGCCGGCGGCGTGACGGAACATGTACTCACTGACCGAATAGTCCGTTTTCAGGCTCTGCTCGGAAAACTAGCGAAGTTTGTCAACGATAGTCTACTTCCCGATCTTGAAGATATCGCCCGCTACTATGGCGACTATTATCAAATCGGAAAAGGCTACGGTAATTTTCTCTCCTATGGTATGTTCCCGCTTGATAGCGATGAGCAAAAGAAACATTTTGCGGCAGGGCTTCTCGTTGACGGAGAAGCTCAGGAAATTTTCGACGCGGAAAAGATTAGCCTAGATATCCACCACGCCTGGTATCAAGGCAGAGAAGGGCCGCAAAAACCGCTGGCGCAGGCAAGTAGCCCTGCACCAGGCAAGGAGGAAGCTTATTCTTGGATTAAGGCACCGCGCTATGCAAACAAAGCCTTTGAAGGTGGTCCCTTAGCCCGTATGTGGCTGACTGGAATCTATAAAAACGGCATTTCAGTGATGGATCGGCTGATGGCGCGCGCCATTGAAACGCGAGAGGTGGCAATACAACTAAACAACTGGCTGTATGAACTGATTCCGGACCAACCTACAATCAACTGGCTGGAACAACTGCCGCTTAGCGCCGAGGGAGTAGGTTTGACGGAAGCCATGCGAGGCCCCTTAGCCCATTGGGTGCGGATAGAAAACCGCCGCATCGACGCATATCGAATCATTACCCCTTCAGCATGGAATCTCTCGCCCCGGGACAGTGCCGGCCAACGTGGGCCACTGGAGGAAGCACTGGTGGGAACGCCGGTGGCAAACGCAAATAATCCGGTGGAAGTCGGTCGGGTTGTGCGCTCCTTCGACCCATGCATCTCCTGTGCCGTCCATGTACTGGACAAGAAAAACGCTTCGCGCGTTATCTAAAGCGGAAAGAGGTGACAATATGCGCTTACGTCTAATCCACCCTTGGGAAACTCGCTTCTTTCACTGGCTTTTCTTTATTGTGGTAGCTTTAAAGCTCTGGAGTGGCTTTTATATCAGTGTTCCTCACCCGCTCTGGGGTTTTTCCGGCATGTATTCCGCCCGCATCCTACACGCCATCCTGACCCCGGTGATGGCCCTTTTGCTAACTTTCAGGCTCTATTACAGCCTGCTAAGCGGTGACTGGCGAAATCTGCTGGTCTTGCGCCGTAGCCATCTGTCTTTGCTACAGCCTTGGCTGCGTTATCTATTTTTTCTCGATAAGAAACCGCCACCTCCAGACGGAATGTACCATATTGGCCTACGACTGCTCTTTACTGGCATTTTTCTCACTATGCCTATTTTTTTCATCACTGGGTTAATCATGTTAAATCTCCCGTCTTTTCGCTGGCTCACTCTTTTGGGCGGCGGGATGGGAACTGCCAAGCTCATCCATTTCCTTGCCGCCGTCTTTCTGACATCTTTTGTGGCCATGCATATCTATCTTGCCTTGACGACTAATCTGGAACGGCTGAGAGCCATGTTTGGCTATCAGTTAAAGATAACTGATGATGGCGGAGAGAGGACTATTGCAGATGAAAACGATTCAGCTGCTGGCACTGGGAAACCCGATTATGTCAGATGACGGTGCCGGTCCATACCTTCTAAAAAAATTAGCAAAAGAAAACTGGCCGTGCCGTGTAGTTTTTCATAACACCGGCATTGCTAGCTTCGACTATCTTCAGCTGCTCAAGAAAAACGACACGATTTTCATCTTCGACACTTTGCGCACCGGTCGACCGCCAGGTACTGTAGTCAAGCTTAGTGCCATGCAGCTCGAGCTTACGTTAAGCAGCTTTTCCCTGCACGACCTTCACCTACTCCACCTTGCCCGGTATTTCTACCCGCACCGTCTGGAACAGATTTTTATTTACGGCATTGAGCCATTATCGCTGCGACCGGGAACAAGACTGTCGCTCCCAGTGAGACAGGGACTGCCATTACTTAGACGAATTGTCACGCTAGACATCTTCCGTTTAAGCAAAAATAAAAACCAGGCTTAATAATTTTAAGCCTGGTTTTTATTTTTGTACTCGATGATTCTTCCCGGCTGAGCCGCCGGTTCAAGATAATCGGCAGGATCTGTGGAAAGCAGACGTACTACGCGTGCCGTGTTTTGTCCGGCTTCTTCCACCAAGAGTATGCCGCTTTTCCAGGGAATTTCCGTATATGCGGGCTGATGCGATTCGCTCCCGTCCATTACCACATTAAGTGGCATAATAGTCCAAAGCATCAGTGCACCACCCTGCCTGCTTCTTGCTCATCAACCAATTCCTGCAGCTTACGCAGAGCTTCGCTAAGGCCGCCAACTTCGCGGATTAGGCCGTCATCCACCGCGTCTTTCCCCACCATCACAGTGCCGATGTCGCGAGCCAACTGGTCTGTGCAGAACATAAGCTGACGGAATTTATCTTCGGTAACGCGGGAATATTTTGTCACAAATTTAATAACGCGATCTTGCATTTTATCGAGGTACTCGTATGTCTGGGGCACACCAATGACTAGACCTGTGAGACGAATGGGATGAATAGTCATCGTGGCCGTTTCGGTAATAAAAGAATAATCTGCACTGACCGCAATGGGAACACCGATGCTGTGGCCTCCTCCCAGCACTAATGAAACAGTGGGCTTTGAAAGCGTGGCAATCATTTCGGCGATGGCCAGACCTGCTTCCACATCACCACCCACAGTATTAAGCAAAACGAGCAGACCCTTAATTTTTGGATTCTGTTCAATCGCCACTAACTGGGGGATTACATGTTCGTACTTTGTTGTTTTGTTCTGCGGCGGAAGGATTAGATGACCTTCTACTTGTCCAATGATAGAAATACTGTGAATGCTACTTTCCTGCTGCTGCTGAGGGATGATGCTTTGCCCCAGTTCCTGGATATTCTGCAACACGTTTTCTTCTTTTTGCGGCAGTGTGTCCAGCTTTTCATTGATTGGCTGTGTTCTTTTCGGTTGTAAACGCTGCCTGCGGCGAGAAAGTTGTGTCAAGGTATCACGTCCTCAAATATTCTCTTTCTCTATTATCCCGTCTTGGCAGTCGGTTATACTTTATCACACCTCCAGAATAATTGGCAGAATCATGGGTCGGCGGTGCATTTTCTCCCAAATAAACCGGGAAAGCGAGTCTTTAACATGGCTTTTAACCATCGGCCAATCTGTATTTCTACCATTAATTTTTTTCTCCAACGAGCGGATGACATGCTCGCGGGCTTCGTCTAAGAGTAATTCCGATTCACGGACATAAACAAATCCCCGGGAATAGATTTCCGGGCCGGCCACTACCTGCGATGTAGCTTTATCTATCGTTAGCGAAACAATTAGAATACCTTCCTGTGAAAGCATTTTTCTGTCACGCAAAACGATGCTCCCCACATCACCCACACCTAGGCCATCTATCAAAACCCGTCCGGCGGTGACTGAGCCCGCTACCCTGCCAGAATTAGAAGTGAATTCCAGAACCTGACCGTTTTCAGAGATAAAAATATTTTCTTCCCTGATTCCCACTCTTGTCGCCAGTTTGGCATGATGAACCAACATCCTGTACTCACCATGAACGGGAATCAGATATTTGGGTTTAAGCAGGTTCAACATCATTTTAAGTTCTTCCTGTGATGCGTGCCCGGAAACGTGGACACCAGAAACCCGTTCATAAATAACGTTAGCACCGCGAGCAAATAAATTGTCAATAGTCCGCGAAACTAATTTTTCATTGCCGGGAATCGGGGTGGCCGCAATAATCACCGTATCTCCACGGATAATCTCCACTTTTCTATGCTCCGAAACGGAAATTCTTGTTAACGCCGACATGGGCTCTCCCTGGCTACCCGTGGTCAAAATTACAGCCCGGTTTTGAGGCAGTGTTTTTAACTCATCAATATCTACCAGTGTCCCGCTGCAGACGTTCAAATACCCCAAGTCTTGGGCTATTTGCACCACGTTAACCATGCTCCTACCTACTACCGCTACTTTACGCTTATAATGGCAGGCTGCATCAATTACTTGCTGAATCCTGTGAATGTTAGATGCGAATGTGGCTAGGATAATACGCTGTTTAGCAGTACGAAAAATTTCATTAATGGCATAGCCTACTTCTTTTTCCGAAAGAGTATACCCAGGACGCTCCGCATTAGTGCTGTCTGAGAGCACTACCAAAACTCCCTTTTCACCCAACTTGGCAAGACGGTAATAGTCTGTCGGTTTACCATTCACCGGAGTTTGGTCAAATTTAAAATCGCCGGTGTGAACTACTGTTCCTATAGGTGTAATTACAGCAATGCCTATAGAATCAGGAATGCTGTGGTTAGTGCGGAAAAATTCCAAGTTAAAGTTACCTAGCTGCAGCTTGTCCTCCGGCCGAATAACGTGAAGCAGGCAATTGGCCAACATATGATGTTCTCGCAATTTGCCTTCCACCAAACCCAGCGTCAGCCTTGTACCGTAAACGGGCACATTCAGTTGAGCTAAAACATACGGCAAAGCACCGATATGATCTTCATGGCCGTGTGTCAGCACAATTCCCTTGATCTTCTCCTTGTTTTCCAGAAGATATGTGACATCAGGAATCACCACGTCGATGCCAAGCATTTCATCTCCGGGAAAAGACAAGCCGGAATCGATGACAATGATTTCATCCTCATACCGGACTACATACATGTTTTTACCGATTTCCCCTATCCCGCCCAAGGGAATAATTTGCAGTTTCCCGTTTACAGACGCCTGTTTAACACGTGCTCTTCTTTTTGCGTAGCCATTTGACAAAACAGCTCACCCCCTTTTTATATGTTTGCGTCCAAATCTCACTAGCAATCATTATACTTAAATCGTTGCTTTGTTGCAAGTTTACGAAAAGAGAACTATTGCCCTCGAACGATTGTGTAGGAAATCATATAATTTCGTACACAAAAATAAAAACCGCGCATCGCACGGTTTTGGAAACTAAAGATACCCAAGTCCCGTTAAGACATCTGCTATTTCCTCGTGTTGATTTTCCGTCAATTCCACTAGGGGTAAGCGCACAGGGCCTAAATTGTGGCCCAGCATATTCATGGCCCCTTTCAAAGGAGTGGGGCTGGTAGTAATAAACATTGCCTTAACAAGCGGCAGCAACTTTAAATGGGTCTTCACCGCAGTTTCTGTATCTCCGTTTTTAAAGGCAGAGATCATCTGTTTAATTTCCCTGCCGGCAATATGGGAAACCACGGAAACCACGCCGATGCCGCCCACAGCAAGTACCGGCAATGTCATGCTGTCGTCACCGCTATAGACTGCAAAATTATCCGGAGCGCCGGCTCTAATTCTGGCAATCTGCTCAAGGTCACCGCTGGCTTCTTTTACTGCCACAATATTGGAGACTTGAGCGAGCCGCAGCGTAGTTTCAGCCGTCATATTGACTACTGTTCGGCCCGGCACGTTATAAAGCATTACAGGCAAAGCTGTTTGTGCGGCAATGGCGGAAAAGTGACGGAACAATCCTTCTTGGGGCGGTTTATTGTAATACGGCACTACCAGCATAATTCCGTCCACACCACAATTTTCTGCTATTTTAGTCAAGCGAATTGTCTGAATGGTATTATTAGAGCCGGTACCGGCCAATATCTTTGCCTTCCCTTTGACTGCAGCTACTGTGACAGAAAAAAGTTCTTTTTTTTCCTCCTCCGCAAGAGTTGGAGATTCTCCGGTAGTTCCGCAAACCACAATGCCGTCTGTGCCGTTATCCACCAGAAAAGCGGCTAATTCCGCTGCTTTTTCGTAATTAATTTCCCCATTTTCAAAAAAGGGAGTCGCCATTGCAGTTATCATTTCACCAAACGGTGCAATCAAAACCAAATCACCTCCAGTTTGCTCCCTGAGCCTTAAGACATTATATCAAAAGAAAACCGTATTTTCAAACAAAGTTTGGCATTTTTGTGTTTGGCAGATAAGTTTGGGCATTTTGCAACTAAACCTTAATATCTCCACTTACTAACGCCAATACTCAAATTCTTCATGAGTCAGGTTTATCAACATCGGCTGGAGTTGCCGGCCTTCAAGGCCTGCCAATAATGTGGGCAGTAAAAGCTCCATTTTTGCGATCAACGAATTTGGTTTGGAAAACGGACTATCCTGCCCGAACGGCACAAGATAGATATATTTTGTACATAATAGAGTGCTGATATTTTTAGCGTTCAGACCCAGACCATCATTTGTGGAAATCGCCAGTATTACTGGCTTTTGATTTCTCAATTGGGCTTTGGCTCCCATCAGCACAGCTGTATCTGTAATTCCGTTTGCCAGCTTAGCCAGTGTGTTGCCGGTGCACGGCGCTATAATATAGCCATCCAACATTACTTTAGGCCCCAAAGGCTCTGCTGCCAGTATGCTCGTAATGATCTTTTGCCCTGTCCTTTTGACTAACTGTGTTTTCCACTCAGTTGCCTCACCAAAACGGCTGTTTGTCTGATCTACCGAAGGTGAAATTAGCGGATAAACCTCTGCTCCTTCCTCCAGCAATTTTTCCAGTTCCGGAAAAATTTTTTCCAGTGTGCAATGAGAACCGGTTAGTGCAAAGCCAATTTTTTTCCCCTTTAATCTCACTTGTTCTCTCCCTCCTTCCTCCTTGATTCTATTAAAATATTTTGGTAAATTTTTGCCAGAATCTGACCGGCCGTAAAAGGAGCTACTTTGCCTGGCAACCCCCGCAGGAGAAAATTTTTCAGTCCCAATTGCTTGGCAGCAGAGAAATCGCTTCCGCCCGGTGACGAAGCAATGTCTATCAGCACGGCTGTTTTTTTTGCGCCAGCCAGTACATCTGCCGTTAATACAAGGGCGGGGACAGTATTAAACAAGAAATCAAACTCTGGCACAACGTCTGGCAGGCTCTCAAATGTAACAGCAGTAAATCCCAATACATCAACCAAAGCCAAGACATCGCTTTTGCGTGCTGCCACGGTTACATGGGCATTCATGGCCGCAAGCAGCCGGGCCAGAGGCAGGCCGCAACGCCCAAACCCGGTGACTAGAACCTGAGAACCTGCTAAAGTAATCACACTTTCGCGCAGAGCAACTTCCACAGCCCCCTCGGCAGTAGGCACCGCATTATAAAGGGCCAATTCGTCTATTTCCGCAGTCAGTATTAGCTTGATATCTTGTTTTGCCAACATCAGTTGCCACTTCTTTGGCATACTGCCGCTAAGCAACAGCAGCCCCGACCTAAATAGTGATTGCAATGCAGCAAGCTGGATTCTTTCCGTTGCATACGGGGCAAAAATATCTCCCTCCGCGTTCACTCCAGAGAGTGGCAGGATAAGCACGTCAGTTTTGAGCGGCAGGCCCTCCGGGATTTGCAGCCCTTCGCTCTTCTGAACTTTAGCAAACCCGAATAAGCAAACATTTGCACCTAGATTCTGCAATGCCTCTGCTAAGACTACTTCTCGGGCATCTCCGCCGGCTATGACCACATCCCAGCCCGTTAAACTTTTTTTTTGCAAATTTTTGACCTCCTCGCCCTCTAGTAATTCAATATATGTTTTAAGCCACTAAAAGCGTGATAAACCTCAACAATAAAAAAAACCGGCTATTTAGCCGGAAGTTGCCTGTGTCTTAATCATGCATTTTTGTTTTATGAGCCCCGTTTTCGCGGAAAATAGCTGCTACTTCTTCCGCCAGTCCGTCATCATCAGTTTCCACTGCTACCAATACGCTGCCTTTGTGTACTTCCTGTTCGTAATGCTCACCTTCTTCTTCGGGAATGCCATAGTCAATCAATCCACCAGCAATCCCGCCTGTTACCATGCCGGTTAAAGCTCCGGCTAAAGGTCCCGCCGCAATAATCGGACCAATACCCGGGATTAACAATGCGCCAACTCCGGCTAGGAGACCAGCCAATCCGCCAATTGCGCCGCCTGTGGCTGTCCCGTCCGCTAAGTTCTGCCGTTCATGGCTGGCGTTTCGGTCGCCGCCACTCTCCCTTTTATCTCGGGCGATCAACGATATATCCTGATAATCAAAATCCCGCGCTCTTAGTTCGCGGATCGCTTCTTCAGCCTGTTCTTTAAAACCGAACAAACCAACAACTGTCTGTGACATCTTTTACCCTCCCTATTGTCGACACCTAATTTCTCTCATAGTGTCTCCGTCAGAAGGAGTATTATTCAAATCGACTTGTTCGATTTGAATCTGCCATGTGCGATTCGCCTTTCAGGCGAATACTCGCACGGCACTCAAAACAGTTTTGGCATAATGTCTCCGTCAGGTTTTGGGTTCGGTAATTCAAAAAGATTTGCGACTAACGTTTCTCTCCGGCGACAACTCCACAATTAAAACTTCTTCGCCAATTTTTTTAATGGCTGCCCAGGGGATTGACAGTTCCCTTACGCCCCTAAGCTTTGCGCCGCGAGGAACGATAATGATAGACTGAATATCACCGGTAGCTTCATCAATAACTAAATCGGAATCAGCCACATAACCCAATCTGGAGCCGTCATAAAGATTTATGATTTCTTTTTTTGATAATTGCGATAGTTCCATCCTAACGATCCCCCTTGAGCAGCCGATACAACCGCTGCGTAAGCGGCTGAATCAATGCCAGGGAAAGTGCGCTGAATGCAAGAGGATCCATTTTGACTTCATAAATGCGCCACTTATCTACAAGCTCAATTTGTAAAAATGTAACCAACAAAACTAAAGAGAGATAAATTCCGCCTGCTGTGGCAATCAATTCCTGCAACGCCTCTGAAAAGAGTGAAGGCTTGCTATGCTCTGGAAGCTTGTGTGATTCCACTCTTTTTTTATTTTCGATACGCAAAAACAGGGAAAGCACTACCAAGGTGACAACCGTTAGTAGCTCTAGCAAATCAGCCCTACCTCCTTAGTCATAGAGTCCGGTATGTCCGAATCCTCCTTTTCCCCGCTTTGTTTCCGGCAGGGTTTCACATTCGCAGCAACTGACCCTGACCAGTTTAGCCAAGACTAGCTGCGCAATTCTATCACCTCTCGCGATCACGAAGGGTTGGTTTCCAAAGTTAGCTAGAATTATCATTACTTCACCTCTGTAGTCTGCATCAATTGTCCCGGGACTATTTAATACAAAAATGCCATGCTTTAATGCCAAGCCGCTGCGAGGACGAATCTGAGCCTCAAAGCCCAGGGGAACCGCAATTTGTAACCCAGTTGGAATAAGTATCCGCTGGGAAGGCAATAGCACCAGCGGGTATCTGTTAGCCGCCTGCAGGTCTATTCCGGCAGCATCTTCCGTCAAATAGCGTGGCAATGGCAGATCTGCTGCCTGGGGAAGTTTGCAGATAAAAAGAGTTGCTTCCATATGCCCACTCCTCTCCTTCACTGATTTTTCTTCCCCACTCTAACGCCTTTGTTCCTAGTTGTCAAGCTACTGACTCCAAAGCTGAACCCAGACATGACCTCCCCCCGCCCCCGAGCGTATCTGGATATATTTGTCTGTAGAATTGCGAAATTTAAAATCTATATAATCTGTCACAGTTGCGTCCCTTCCGGGGGGCACATAGCCGACCCGGATACTGTGTTGATGCCGCTCGACAATCTCCAGTCCTGCAGCCAATGACGCATTGTAAATTGTGGTTGCCACTTGGCAGACACCGCCTCCTATTCCCATGCCTCCCACCACTGGGGCCATACTATACCCGCGCTCAAAAGTGCGCGGTCCCGTTTCCTTATTAAAAGAAAACACGTCCCCGGGTGCCAGAATAACTCCGTTCATATATTTTGCCGCGAGATAAAGATTGTCTGTCCGACCTGCACTACCACCGCCGCTGGTACTATACGCAGAAATTTTGCTATTAATTGACTGAAATAATCCGGTTGTGATTTCCGGATCCAGAGTTATTATCGCCAGCTCAACTTTTTCACCCTCCGCTGCAGTCATAACTGCGTCAATGGTGGTGAGCACATCTACTTTTCTGCCTGAAAGCTCAGGGACGATCACTTTGTTCGTCCGGTCATAACGGGCATTACGCGGTTCTCTATCTAAAGATACCGCCATCCGCTCCACCATCTGACGGACTTCGTTCTTCAACATTCGCTCCATCGCAACGCCCTGTAACGTTACCCCCGGTTTAACTCCATAGAGCTGGCGAGTAACCCTAATCCCCAGGTTTAGAGAAAAAAAAACAATCAGCAGCATAAGTAAAGTTAAAAAAATTGTGCTGAGCTTCAAAAAACGAAAACTAGCGGAAGCATTGCTTTTCTTCAAGGAATCCTCACTCCCAATCTAATCCTTGAAGGACAAAGCAACTCTGATAATGAAACAGGTTCAAGCCCAGTTGCCCGCAGTGCCGGAATCACTTTTCGCAGCAATTCCGCCGTCTGTGCTGTGGGGTGCATCAGGATAAGGCTGCCTCCGGCAGCATTAGTATAAATTTTCTCAGACATCACTTCTACGCCGGGGAGTTTCCAGTCCACCGTATCTACTGTCCATAACACCGTCCGATTATTTTCCTGGGCAGCTGCTTTTAAAACATGCTCACTCAATTCTCCCTTGTGAGGGCTAAAAAAGATAGGACGGACGCCGCATATTTCTTCTATAACATCGTTTGCCTCTTTAATGTCCTGCAGGGCCTGAGGATAATCAAGCTTGCTCATGCTGAGAAGATCGGAGTAACCGTGATTTGCCAATTCAAATCCGGAATCTCTAAGCAAACGAGCCATCTCCTGGTTTTCCCGCACCCACCTTCCCACCAGGAAGAAAGTTGCTCCGGCTTCTGCTGCTTGCAGGACTTCCAGTATCTCCTGCAAGTATTCATTGCCCCAAGCCACATTAATCAGGAAAGCTACCTGCGGCTTCTGGGAATTACCTTGATAGACAGGATGCCTGGGAAATGATGCTAAGCCAACTTCCGCAGGCAGGTCAATAAAAGCCGGCTCAATTTTTGAGCCTGCCTTAGCCTGCATTACCAAGCTCAAAGTTGCCTCAAGATCAAGTTCAACTCCGCTAAATTCGGGGATCACCCCTTTTGTTACCGGATCAATCACCGCATTCACCGGCTCTACCCGCAATTCCGTGGCCAAACTATTTAGCACTCCGCGGGTTTCTTCAATAGTAAGCCCGCCCAAATTATTACCGTTTAACAGTACATTGGGTTTGACTAGCTGCTGCTTTTGCCAGAACTTCCCCCCACAAGCTTGCAATGCCACTAGCAAGAAAAACAGCAAGATCAGGACACTAATTACTCGCCTGCCGCCAAGCACGCTAAAATGCCTGTAACGCACCATTCTTTCTTACCCCTTTCCGGTCGCCAACAATTGTGTGAACGGAATGATTTGATAACCTTTCATTTTCAAACTCTGGATAATAATCGGCAACGCATCTACCGCCTGCGTGGCATTAGTATGAAACAAAATAATCGCCCCGTTATGCGCGTTTTTTAGAACACGGCTAATAATTTTGTCCACACCTGGATTCAACCAGTCATGAGGGTCAATACTCCATAGAACGGTAGTATATCCTTGTTCTGAAGCATAATTATACAATCGCTGATCCACTTCTCCATATGGCGGACGAAACAAAACTGTTCTAGAATTTAACTCTTCCCGCAATGTTTCTTCCATCATAGCAAATTCTTCAGTTAAACCTTTGTCTTCAAGTTCTGTCAGGCGTTTATGCGAATATCCGTGATGCCCTATTTCATGACCACGCAAGATAATTTCCCTTGCCAGAGCGGAGTTGTAGCGAACCCACATGCCGGTCAAAAAAAACGTAGCCCGTATATTGTAGCGATCAAGAATATCAAGAATCCGTCCAGTTTCCCCAGGCTCCCAGACAACATCAAAAGTGAATGCCACCGCTTTTTCTTCGGTTTCGACGTGATAATATACTCCCTTTGTGGTGGGAGACAAGACTCCCTGAATAATTTGTCTTTGTAAAATAAGCAGCAACAGTAGTACAATGACGGTTAAAAAAATCCAGAAACGCTGCTTTCTCTTTTTTATCCGTTTTTCGCGTAACATGGCCGACCTTCTTTCCTGCACATGCTTATTTCTCTTAAAATTTATGCGTTTTCTACGCAAATAAGAACAGGCCGGCGCAAGCCAGACTGTTCTTATTAACGATAAATCGTTTCGTTCTAGCATAGGAAATTATATCGTTCAGGGAAGCTACGATCCTATGCGTTGGGGTTTGTAAGGGGCGTGCCCCTTACTCTTGCGCGGTGCTCAGAGCCCGCAGGCTCGCCGAAGGGGCGGCAGCCCCTAGCGGATAAAAAAGACGCGTCAGTTGATAGAAAACGCGAAGCGTCTTTTTTATTTAACCGAGCAAATAAATCACCGCCATTTAAGCGCAAGCTTTTCCAAGACTACTACCGCCTGATACATTAGAGCGGCAGCCACCGCCAAAATTATCACGCTGGTCATCACCAAATCCAGCCTAAAAACCTGGCCGCCATAAACAATCAGGTAACCAAGCCCCGCCCTGGAGACTAAAAACTCACCCACGATTACGCCAACCCAAGATAGTCCTACATTAATTTTTAACGCTGCGATAATGGTGGGCACGCTCGCAGGGAGAATTACTTTGCCAAGAATTTGCCACTTATTGGCACCAAACGTTTTGAGCAGTTTTATCTTGGCAGGATCCACCTGGGAAAATCCTGCGTAAACTCCTAAAATAGTTACCACCACTGAGATTAGCAATGCCATAACCAAAATAGCGGTTACGCCGGAACCTACCCAAACAATAATAATCGGACCAAGGGCGATTTTGGGCAGACTGTTTAACACTACAAGAAACGGATCCAAAACTGCAGACAAAAATTTTGACCACCAAAGAATTACAGCAATAGCAGTCCCGCAAATTGTGCCTAAGGTAAAACCTGCGACTGTAGTAAACACGGTTACGCCCACATGCCTATAAAGGGACCCTTCGTTGTGCAGATTAATTAATGTTCTGACGATTCGGGAGGGCTGACTGGTGATGAATGGATCTACCCAACGCTGATTCGCAGCGATTTCCCATAATACCGCCAACCCGGCCAATAAAAGTATCTGCATCAGAAATACTCTGTTTCGATAATTTTTCTGTTTTTTAAGATATGCGTAATGGTCAAGGGAGAAAATGGTATTGGCAGTCAGCTTAGACATGTATCTCCAGTTCCTTCCAAATCATATGGAAATAATCTTTAAATTCCACCGCCTCCCGCCGTTTTAGCGGTGTATTGCCTTGGCAACTAAGGGTAATAGTGTGGATATTTTTAATTGTTCCCGGTCTTTTGCTAAAGACAACAACACGGTCAGCCATACTAATTGCTTCGGAAATATCGTGTGTGACTAGGATAGCCGTCTTTTTTTCACTGACAATAATCTGCTTGACTTCATCAGCTACCACCAGTCTGGTTTGATAATCCAGAGCTGAAAACGCTTCGTCCAGCAAGAGGATTTCCGGATCAATGGCCAGCGTGCGAATCAGCGCCGCACGCTGGCGCATCCCCCCGGACAATTGGCTGGGATAGGCATTTTTAAAGTCGCCCAATCCATAGCGATTCAGCAGTCCTGCTACCTTTTCTTCCGTTTTTGCATTGACTTTCTTTTGTACTTCCAAGCCTAGGAGCACGTTTTGCCAGATGGTACGCCATTCAAACAACTGGTCGCTTTGTGGCATATACCCTACCAGGAAAGTGGGAGCGTTTACTTTCTGATTTTTAATATAGACGGAACCCGATGTAGGTTTTAGCAAGCCAGCCAGTATATTTAACAATGTTGATTTGCCGCAGCCGCTCGGACCCACCATGCTGATAAACTCCCCATGATGGATCTCTAAAGAAAAGTCTTTCAGAGCGACCGTCTCTCCTGCAGGACTGTGAAAGATCATGGCGATATTTTGGATTTTAACGAGCGATTCCGGCAGCACGATGCTCCCCCCCTTTTTCATAGCATAGGAAATTATATCGTTCAGGGAAGCTACGATCCTATGCGTTGGGGTTTGTAAGGGGCGTGCCCCTTACTCTTGCGGGGTGTTCAGAGCCCGCAGGCTCGCCGAAGGGGCGGCAGCCCCTAGCGGATAAAA
>JAGXTN010000017.1 GCA_018333455.1 Dethiobacter sp.
AATTTGGAGCCAGAATTGAAGGGGTTTGCACCGTTACCGTCAAGGACTTAAAAGATGCGCTACTTGTTACAAATGAGGTCAGGCTTATTGAAAAAGGCGGCAAAGAAAGGTTCGTGCCGGTTGTAAATAACGAACAGCGGCAATTATTAAAAGATTGTATCGCACATGCCGAAACCAAAGGGCGCAGCGGGCAAGTGCCATTTCTAAGCGATAGCAGGAAGCACGGTGTTCGGAATCAGAAAGCAAGCATCCAAAATTGGATAGTAAATCACAGAGACAAGTTCATCGACAATTCCCGTGCGCATGTCTCCCGTTGGCAATCAGTCACGCAGCAATTGCGAACCCAGTTTGGGTTAAAACCGCGTTCAGGGAAAATTACATTTCATGGCCTGCGCCACACTTATTGCCAAAATAGAATTGAGGAGTTGGAAAGAAAGGGTTTCTCAAAGAAGACCATTGATTTACAGGTTTCAAGAGAAATGGGGCATCATCGTGCAGATGTAACTCGGCTTTACCGCAATACGTTTAAGTAGTTTGGCAGAAAAGATTTTTCAAGAGAATCCGCAATGCCTTAAAACCAAAAAACCAATCAAACCGTTAAGAGCCAGCAAATACAAATTGCTGGCTTTTTACTTGAAATTGTATTTTATCTTTGTCTAAACTGCAGACATATCTGCATCTCGAAAGGAGGTGATTAACGCCATGACAGCATTACAGCAAATCAATAAAAAGAATCTGTCGATAGTTATGGATGGGCGGAATATTCCCCTACCCGCTTATGTGAGCCGTGCTGCAAGCACATATTTCTTTGACACTGCTTTACTTGTTCTTAAAAAGCGTTGTCATATATGCGAGCAGTTTTTTGATATTGAGCAGTTGAATGAAGGAATCTGGCAGGACATTCACGATGAGAGAAAATACCGCAAAGTATCGTCTGGTTACAGTTCTTACTGTATTCACTGTATTGACAAAAAGAAGTCCAGACAATCCAAAAAGGGAGAAATAATTAAAGTGACTTTCCACTTAGAGCAGGAAATCAGCCGTTTTATAAAGATTAAATCAACCCTTGAGGGCATTTCCTATTCGGAGTATATAAGCAGGCTTGTCAAAACGGATAAACAGTTAACAGACTTAAAAAAACTATTGTAAGCCTTTACACAGCCCTGCGGCTCTACCTAGCCCGCAGGGCTGTCTATAACCCTTCTAATTTGCCCTGTAAATGGCGGAACAATGCAACCCATACCAAGATGACCCCTCAATTTTTTCACCCGTCCTATGGGGGAAATTTACAGGGAGTTATCGCTTATTAAAACTGAGATAGGTTAGAAGCAAGAAAAGCGTCCCCAAGCACCTGAGGGCATTTCTTATTCGGAGTATATAAGCAGGCTTGTCAAAACGGATAAACAAGTAACAGCCAAATACGCTGAGCATGCAGCATCATCAGAAAACATCTTTGCGAATTCTCGGTATGTATTTGGGTAGCCGGCACGTTGTGTTTCCGTCAATCTGTTTTTGTGTACGCATTACAGACAGCTTAAAAAACGTGCAATGTACCAGCTATGAATATTTCATGAAATAAAACCAACAAGC
>JAGXTN010000097.1 GCA_018333455.1 Dethiobacter sp.
AATCGCATCATAAGCAGCTGCTGAATGTTCAGGGGCTGCGAAATTAGCTCTCTCGTAGCCTTGTTTTGTGTTGCCTTTCAAAGGCAAAGTGTTTTCAGGGTAGATACCCTTGCTACTTGCGTCTAAACCCTTCCAGACATTGTTGACTTTCACAGAATGCGGAAGCGAGCGTTAAGTGTCAGCGGCGTTTAGCGAACGGGAATTCGTAGCGTTAAGACATGCCAATGGTTCACATGCAGTAAGCCCAGAGGTTTTGGCATGTTAGCGAGAATGACAGTTCGTAGCTGCGAAAACGTGCGAGCGTAGCATCTGGGGAAGACTACATTGCCCAGAATGCTTCAATGTCTCATCATAGTTACATTTTATCAAGTTAATTACGAGGAGACATTATCACAAGTTAAACACAATGCATTTGTGAGACAAGTTACTTAATTGTTCTTTTATGGTATAATGGGGAAAGATTTGAACGACGGCGTCAGTCCCCCCACTTCTTAAGTGGCGGGTTACCAAGTACAAGGCTGTCAGTAGTGGTTTACAATCCTCGACTGACGCCTACGGTTTTGGGTTGCGGCAAGTGAATTGCCGTAACCCAAAACCGTGCGTTCAACGATTTGAGTGCCGTGCGAGTATTCGCCTGAAAGGCGAATCGCACGTGGCAGATTCAAAGCGAACAAGTCGATTTGAAGGGAGGAGCAGGATGCAGGTAATAACCACACATCAGAATGCAGACTTTGATGCTTTAGCTTCCATGGTAGCTGCCGGCAAGCTTTATCCGGACGCTTGCTTAGTAGTGCCTGGCTCGTTAAATCTCAATGTCCGTGAATTTGTCTCCCTTTATAAAGACACATTCCATTTAAAAAGCCAGAAAGAAATAGATTTGTCGCAAGTGAATAGTCTGGTAGTAACTGATACTAGGCAGAAAAATAGAATTGGTCCGTTTGGCAAGTTGCTGGAGCAGATTACCGAAATCCATCTTTATGACCATCATCCAGATACAGACGAGGATTTGAGCGCTCAACTGTTAGTCTTGGCAGAAGTAGGCTCCACCACCACAATAATGCTCGAGCGAATTTACCAGCAAGAGATTCCGCTCTCATCTTTTGAAGCCACGCTGTTTGCGTTAGGTATTTATGAAGATACAGGCTGTCTAACCTTTGAGACTACCACAGCCAGAGATGTGGAAGCACTTTGGCGATTGTGGCACTCAGGCGTTAATCTGAAGGTTGTGAATCACTTTCTGAATCGGCCGCTGAGCGACGAACAGCGGACCATGCTGGATGCTTTGTTAACTTCCACAGAATATCATGAACTGCGCGGTGTTCGGGTAGCGGTGGCGACAGCAGAAAGTGCCGGATATGTGGGTGGGCTGTCACTGCTAACTCATCGGTTGCTGGAAATGGAAGCTGTGGATGTGATTTTCTCTGTCGTGGCAATGGAGGAGCGCATCTACGTAGTAGGCCGCAGTCGCCTCGATTATCTTGATCTGGGTCTGGTGCTGGCGCCGCTGGGCGGCAAAGGGCACAAAAATGCTGCGTCGGCCACCGTGCGGGATAAATCGGTCATGGAAGTGCGCGATATTCTGGTTGGCTCTCTCTATAAGCAAGTTTCGCCGGTAAAAATTGCCAGGGAGATTATGTCGATGCCGGTGCGAACTATTTCACCAGATACTTCAGTTGAGCGAGCCAGAGAACTTATGTTGCGTTACGGCCACAGCGGCTTTCCCGTAGTTGATCAACAAGGCGTGGTAGGGATTATTTCCCGGCGAGATCTTGAGAAGGCATCGCATCACGGCTTAGGTCACGCGCCGGTGAAGGGATATATGAACAAGCGGCCTTTGACGGTCGCTCATGATTTGCCTGTGCGTAAGATTCAAGAGCTGATGATTGAGCACAATGTGGGTCGACTGCCGGTTACTGACAGCGAGGGCATTATTGGGATTGTGACGCGCACCGATGTGTTAAGAAATATGGAAGGCGGGGAAAAAGTCCGTTGCGGAAGCGGTCGTTGCCTGCCTGCCGCCGGGGACGACCTGACTCCGCTCATTAATGCCCGCTTGCCCAAGAAAATGCAGAGTTTGTTGCTACTTGTGGGACAAAAGGCAGAAAGGGAAAATGTGCGCGTTTTTGCGGTGGGCGGTTTTATCCGTGACCTGCTTTTGCAAATTCCAAACCACGACTTGGATCTGGTGGTGGAACCGGCGGCGATTCCTTTTGCCGAAAAATTAAACGAATTATTGCGTGGTCAGTTAACTACCCATGAACAATTTGGCACTGCTTCCATCGTTGTTCCCGGGGGGACTCAAATTGATCTTGTCACTTCCCGCCAGGAATTTTATGCCCGGCCTGCCGCACTGCCGGAGGTGGAGCAGAGTAGTTTGAAAAATGACTTATTCCGTCGGGATTTTACGATCAACACTTTAGCTTGCAGTTTAAAAGTTTCGGAGTTTGGCACGCTGATTGATTTTTTCCACGGCATAGACGATCTGGGAAAAGGCTTAATCCGTGTCCTGTATAATTTGAGCTTTGTGGAAGACCCGTTGCGTGTTCTGCGTGCCGTTCGTTTTGAACAGCGTTTCGGTTTTCGTCTGGAAGAAACAACCCTGTCGCTTTTGGAAAACGCTGCCCAGACTCGCGTTCTGGAGAAGGTAAGCAAAGAGCGGCTATATGACGAAATCCAGTTGGCATTGTTGGAAGAAAAAACTCCGGAAATCCTGATCCGCTACTTTGAACTGCAACTTGCGCCATTGCTTTTCCCGGGAGTTTGCTATAGCGAAAAACTGAAAAATCGCTTAACCTCAATCCGTGAAATGATTGCCTGGGCTGGACGTAACTGGCCGGATGCAGCAGTATCACCGTCTGCGCTTTATCTGGCAGCGCTGATGTTGGAGCTGCCTTTTCAGGAAGCACGTCACCTTTGCAGGCGGCTGCGCTTGCCCCGAAATGAAGTGGAACGGGTGCTCGCAGCGGTAGAATCTGTTCCGCAGCTTTTGACAAAGCTACTGACGCCGGAATCGCTGAAAAACAGCGAACTCTACCATTTATTTAGCGGACTGCCGGCAGAAGTGCTGCTTATTTTGCAGGCAGAGAACAGTTTAAGCCGCATTTGGGAGAGCACATCTTTGTATTGGGAGAAGTTGCGGCACATCAAGCCGGATGTGGGTGGCCGTGATTTGTTGGCCGAGGGTTATCTGCCGGGACCGGTTTTTCAGGAAGTTTTATTGGCACTAAAAGATGCTCGGCTGGATAGACAAGTCTTGAACCGTGAAGAAGAATTATCTTTGGCCCGGAAACTGTTTGCGATGAAGGAGAAGAATGATGCCTAATTTTTTTGGTGGTGGGGTGGAAATGCTTTACCGGATTCCTGCCTTGATTTTGGCTATTACCCTGCATGAAGCTGCCCATGCTTTTATGGCTTATCGGCTGGGGGATTCCACGGCAAAAGACCAAGGCCGCCTTAGCTTAAATCCACTCAAGCATTTGGATCCGCTGGGTACGCTGGCGTTATTGATTTTTCGTTTCGGCTGGGCGAAACCTGTGCCGGTGAACCCCATGTATTTTAGAGGTGACCGCCGCCGCGGGATGTTTTTGGTGGGGCTGGCGGGACCTGCGACCAATTTCATTTTGGCGTTCGTATCCATGTTCCTGTTGTCAACAAGCCCTCTTTTTAGGGATGGTCATCTCGGCGGCATCATTGTTCAGCTCTATTGGTACAATGTGTTGCTGGGAATTTTTAACCTTCTTCCTCTGCCGCCGTTAGACGGTTCGAAAGTTTTCGCCTATTTCCTGCCGCGGCAGACGGCTTATAAGTTAAGCCAACTGGATCAATACGGCCCCCTGATTTTGATCTTATTAATTTTTACCGGAGCTCTCTCTACAATCCTCGGGCCGCTTTTTAACGTGGCACATAACGTGATCTCAACGCTCGTTTCGCTGCTGACCGGTTTTTAGAAAGGGGTTATTCATCATGGAACAGAAGAAAGTAATTCTGAGCGGAATGCGTCCCACAGGTCGGTTGCAGCTTGGCAATCTGCTAGGGGCGTTAGATAACTGGGTAAAATTGCAGGAGCAATATCATTGTTTTTTTTCTGTAGTAGACTGGCACGCTCTGACCACCGTTTACGAGGATACGTCAGGGATTCGCGAAAACACTTACCAGATGTTGATCGATTGGCTCGCCGCCGGTCTGGATCCGGAAAAGAATGTAATTTTTCGCCAGTCTGACGTGAAAGAACATGCCGAATTGCATCTTTTGCTTTCGATGGTTACGCCGCTTTCATGGCTTGAGCGCGTTCCTACTTACAAAGACCAGATTGAGCAATTGCGGGAGAGAAATCTGGCCACCTACGGATTTTTAGGTTATCCTCTCCTTCAGGCCGCCGACATTTTAGTTTATCGGGCAGATGCCGTGCCGGTGGGCGAGGATCAGGCGCCGCATATTGAAATGACCCGGGAAATCGCGCGTCGCTTTAACTTCCTTTATAAGGACGCGGTATTTCCCGAGCCAGCGACTATCTTAAGCGAGGTCAAACTCTTGCCCGGTATAGACGGACGGAAAATGAGCAAATCATATGGCAACACCATTGAAATGTCGGAACATCCGGAAGAAGTGCGCAAAAAGGTCAGCCAAATGCTTACAGACCCGGGCCGACAACGCAAAACAGATCCGGGTAACCCTGATATTTGTACTGCCTTTGCCTTTCATAAAGTGTTTAATGCTGCTGAATTGCTTAATGTGGCAGAAGTTTGTCGTAAGGGCGAGATCGGCTGTGTGCAGTGCAAAAAACTGTTAGGTGAACAGGTAGTAGCTTATCTGGAGCCAATTTATGAGCGTCGTCAACGGTTGGAGGGAAAACGGGAATATCTTCGTGATATTTTGCAGACAGGTGCCAAAAAGGCGCAGGAAGTCGCGGGTGCAACTATGGAAGTAGTGCGCGACGCCATGAATCTCACTCTGTAAGAGGGGAAGATACCGGTGGAATATCAAGTGAGTTTGCCTGTGTTTGAAGGACCCTTTGCTCTGCTTTTTCACCTGATAGAGAAGGCTGAGGTAGATATTTACGAAATTTCCATTTCGGAGATTACAGCCCAGTATCTCGCTTATCTGCAGGCCATGCAGAAAGTGAATCTGGAGTTGGCCTCGGAATTTTTGGTCATGGCTGCAACACTTTTAAAGCTAAAGTCGAAAAAGCTCCTGCCTGTTACCGTCGAAAGTGCTGAAGATCTGGAAGAGCTCAATTTAACGATCGATTCCCGGGAAGAACTGGTACAACGCCTGTTGGAATACAGACATTTTAAAGCTGTTGCTACTGAATTGCGCAGCTATGAGCAAGCTCAAAAACGTGTTTTTGTCCGCTCTCTTTCCGGAGGAAAAGTTGTATTGGTAAATCCGGCTGAGGAAGCAGGCGCGAGCGCCGTCGCTTTGCCTGGGCTGGTGGAAGCGTTTCAAAGGCTGCTGGCAAAAAGAGAGCAGCAACCCCATGAGATTGCTCCGGATGATTTTTCTGTTCATGATAAAGTCAAATATATTATGAAGATGTTACGTGGGAAAAAAGAGGGCGTGGATTTTTTAGCGCTCTTTCCTCGTGGTGCCGGCTTGTCAGAGATTATCGTGACATTCTTTGCGCTATTGGAGCTTGTGCGGATCCGCAAAATCAGAGTGTGGCAGTCTGATCCTTTCGGCAGTTTACTGGTGGCGCACAGGCAAAATTCTGGAGGTGGCGAAGGTGTTAATTAAACCGCTGGTGGAAGCATTGCTTTTTACGACTGAGGAACCTCTGCCCCCAGATAAGCTTGCGGAGATTATGGGCGTAGCAATAAAAGATGTGCGTGAGGCTCTGCGGCAGTTACAGGAAGAATACTCCAAAGCAGAGCGTGGTCTCCAAGTGATGGAAATTGCCAGGGGGTTCCAGTTAGGAACGAAGCCGGAATTGGCACCGGTGCTGGAAACAATGTTTAAGGGAGAGAAAAGCTATGTTCTTTCACAGGCAGCCCTGGAAACATTAGCCATCATCGCATACCGTCAGCCAGTGACACGTGTTGATATTGAATCTGTTCGCGGCGTGAAAGTGGACGGCGTACTGGAGACACTTCTCAAACGACGCTTTGTCCGTACTGTGGGTCGCAAGGACGCGCCTGGCCGCCCCATTCTCTATGGCACAACCAAGGATTTTTTGAAGTATTTTGGTTTAAAGGACTTGAGCCAGTTGCCGCACCCTGCCCTCACAGAACAGTAAGCTGTTTGCACTGAACTAAAAGAGCCGCAAGCTGAGGGTATTGCTTGCCTGACCGGGAGCTACCGAATGTATGACCGTAGATTCATCTCCTTGACTTGATTAGCAATATTATGCTATTATATTGATGCATATTAAGAGTGGGGGCGGTGAGATTATGCCTTATATTAGACCGATATCTGATTTGAGGAACAGCGCGAATGAAATCTCTGACTTGTGCAAGTCGACTAGGGAGCCAGTATATATTACCAAAAATGGCACGGGCGATATGGTGATTATGAGCATGGAGATGTATGAACGGCGCGAGGCTCAGCTGGAGCTTTATGCGAAACTGGCCGAGGCGGAGGCGGAGGCCATGTCAGGCAAAACAGGCGTGGATTTTGACGAGTTTGCTAAAAAACTGAGGCGCAAAGTCCATGGAACAGTATAAGGTCATCATTCTAGCCAAGGCGCAGGAGGATATGGATGAGATCGTGGATTATCTCAATACGCTATCCCCTCAAGCTGCGCTCCGGTATTATGACCTGTTAGTCAAGAAAATTAACAGCCTGTCTGAGATGCCCAAGCGGTGCCCTCTGGCCCGGGATACACAGCTGCGTCTGCGCGGTTATCACTATCTGGTCGTAGAGAGTTATATAGTATTTTTCGTGATCATCGGAGATCTTGTGCAGATTCGCCGCATTCTGTTCGGCAGGCAGCAATATGAGAGCTTGTTGTGATTTTTCCTAATTTACATCGACTCCGCCGCCAAACAGGTATAATGTGTCCCCTTTGTCAAGACAGCGATTTTCGTTTTCTTCGT
>JAGXTN010000052.1 GCA_018333455.1 Dethiobacter sp.
TCAGCTGTAAATTGTCTTCTTCTCCCCATTTTCGCGAACCTTCTTTCCTGACAGTTTCCTGTCTTTTATTATATCAGGCTCACTAAGAATTTCGGAAATTTTGTCTAGTTTCATGGGGACATTATAGTAAACTATTTCCCGTTTTATGCTACAAATAAAGATATTTCCATAATTGATAAAATGCTTGAACCTTTTGGTGATGAAGTTTACACCGTAAACTTAAAACTAATAGTATGCCTTTTAGAAGAAACCGGCTCAGAAAATGATGATTGGAACGGGTATACCTTCGCAGGATTTGTAAAATCGTTCATAGCTGAAAACCCTCTGGCTCAAGGTAAACTTATTGTGCGAAGAGGCAGAGATATCGCCAAAGGTACAGGAACATTATTATCGCCAAATGATAGAAAACTTGGCGATGCAATTTCTGATCAGATCGTTTTGACAATGTACAAAATCACAGGCACCAAAGGTTGGAATGGTTTGCAACTATGGATACCAAATATAAAACTCCCAGGCGACGCAATCTATTATAGTGTGTGAGGAGTTGGTCTCGTATGGCTGATAACCACACAAAAGATGCAAGAAGCTAACATGTCGAGGATTGGGAGTAAAGATACAAAACCTGAAGAATTAGTTCGGAAGTATCTTTTCAACAAAGGGTTAAGATATCGTAAAAATGATAAAAGATACCCCGGGAAACCCGATCTTGTATTTCCAAAATACAGAACCGTAATTTTTGTCAACGGCTGTTTTTGGCATATGCATGAGTCAAAGGTGATGGCAGAAATAGTAAAATATTCATGTAACGGTCTAGATTCTTCGTAAAATCATATTAATTCATGCGAATGAAAATTACACGTGGAATTTAGGTTTTACAAGGACCACGCGGGCGGGAAGATAATTCACTGCCTCGAACGAGGCGAGTGGGATATCACCCCGACAGAGGGGCTCTGGGCCGCTATCGAAGCGGCTATGGAAAAGGCAATGTGCTATCATTGCCGCGAGTCTCACTTTATTGTTTAAAAATGTTGTCAGTTTAGAAGGAGTGATTAAGTTGAATGTAACAAAACTCTGCCTTACTATCTTATTCCTCGTAGTGGTTATAAGTTTAATCGGTTATGGGTCAACAAAAACACCTAACCCAGAACAAACGGTCAAGGATTTTTGGTCTGCGTTTAAAGAGGGTAACTACGAAAAGGCACATGAATTTCTTTCAGATGATATCACTGTGGAAAAGCTCCAAGAAAACCTTTGGTCAGAGAATGATCAGGTAGCAGCAGATGAAATAATTACAGTTTTTTTAGAGCGCATTAATTTAACTACTCAGGGACATACATTGAATGGTAAAACTGCCGTAGTGAGCGCAATTGTAAGTTGGCCAAACATGGAGTTATTTGTAGGTAAGTTTATGGCGGAAGCGTTTGCAGTTGCATTTCCAGCTGCATTATCTGGAGCGTCACAGGACGAAATAGATATGCTACTAAAACCGGTTATACTTAAGTCCTTAGAAGAAACTGCCGATACTGAAACGCCGCATAATATTCACTTGAAATTAGTGGATGGAAAATGGAAAATATCCAGTCTTCCTATACCTAACCCTAAAGAAGTTTTTACTCTTGCTAACTTTGGTGACACGCAACAAATAGATGTGGAATTAGCAGAATATTCAATGGGCCAAACAATTATTATTGATTCTACTAATTTGCCGGAATTGTTTGGCGAGGCAAAGACAAGCGGTGATTTAGAGCTTACTGTTATATCAGTTGAAAAATCACCTTCTGTAGAAAGCCCCCTTTATGGAACCGTTGATGCTGAGGGAGCATTCTTTACTGTTTATTATTCTATTAATAATACAGCTAATAGCCGAATACAACCGAGTACACAACTCAACGACGTATTTGTTCTTACAGATATTAACGGCCACCGTTGGGAACCAGCTGGATATTTGTCTCACAGCTTTGACGTATCTGAAGTTTTTGCAACTAGTAAAAAACATAGTGATCCAAAAGCATGGGTAAGCCCTGGATTTACTCGAACAACCGCTGTTTCATTCGACATCCCTGCCCAGGCACAGGGGCTTAGCTTGCGTTCAGACCGGCTAGGAATATATGTACAGTTAAATGAGTAATGTCCCTCATCAGTTTGTTTGTTGGTAAAAGAATATAGTAGTAGCGAAGTAAAGTGAAAGGCAAAAACACGGCATTTACATATCGTTGCCACAGACGGTTGTTTTGACAGCAATGGAA
>JAGXTN010000032.1 GCA_018333455.1 Dethiobacter sp.
GGAATTCAAGAGGCTAATAATATACAAAGAGAGCCTACAAAAGGCTTAAAGTCGACTATCCTGAATGGGGATTGGATTATTCTTACGTTTTTCTCCTGTCTACGCTAAAATTTTAGGGAGTTCAGGTGGTAAAAGTATATATCGTTGCGCTACTTAAATTTTATTTCCTTATTTTTGGCTTTGAGCTGCTCGATCAGCTTTTAATTCGCCAGCTAATTTTGCTGATGGCCAGCGCCGCAATCGTTGCCGGTTCCATGTTTGCCTTCGCTCAACTTAATCTAAAACGGCGATTAGCTTATTCCAGTGTGGCACAGATTGGCTATATTTTTCTTGGCATCGGTTTGGGTAGCACTATTGGGTTAGCAGCCGGCATTCTGCATATTTTCAATCATGCTGTGATGAAAACCTGCCTATTTTTGGCTGCCGGAGCAATCTATCGCCAGACGGGTGAAAAATATGTTAACAGGCTACAGGGCATAGGCTACTCCATGCCGCTGACCATGGGCGCCTTTAGTATTGCCGCCCTTTCCATGGTGGGACTTCCTCTCCTTAGCGGTTTTATCTCCAAGTGGTATCTTGCCCTAGGAAGCATTGAAGCGGGGATGCCTATGTTTGTGGGGCTGATTATCTTGAGCGGGCTACTAAATGGCAGCTATTTTCTTCCCATTATCTGGCAGGCATTTTTTGTGGTTGATCAGCATGAGCCAAAGACATTGACGATGGATAAGCTCCCCTTTAGTATGTCCGCATCTTTGGTCGTGCTGGCGCTGGTCATAATCTATTTTGGGGTTTGGCCCCAGCTCCCCTTATCACTAGCTCTAAAAGCTGCTAATCTTTTTCTGCCATAGGAGGTGAAATCCAGTGTATTTTCAGAAAAGAATAGATGACCCTAAAGGCTTCATGCTGTTCACCATAATTTTACTTATCTTCTGGTTTTTAATGTCTCCATCTTTAAGTTTGCGCAATATTGCGGTGGGACTTGTCTGCTGTTTGGCAGTCACATATTTCTGGAGTCCTGACCTGTTTAAGCCAGGGCAGCCTTTCCGAATTGCACCGCGCCAAGTGGCGCAACTGGCAGTCTATCTGCTGCTTCTAGCTTATAATGTGGTAGTAGCAAACGTTCATGTGGCTCTAATTGTCTTAAGCCCCAAATTACCCATTTCGCCCGGGTTCATCCTAGTAAAAACGAAGCTGCAAAATGAGTTGACCCGCACTCTTTATGCCAATTCCATCACCCTCACCCCGGGAACAATTACGATTAATTTAAACAGCGATCGACTTTTGGTTCATGCCTTGACGAAGGGGACGGCACAAGGAGTCTGTGACTGGCATTTAGAAAATAGACTGCGCGAAATGGAGGTGAGCAAAGGTGATTGAACAAAGCTTAGAGGGTATCCTGCTTGGCCTAGTGTTGCTCTCATTTCTGACGCTCTACCGGATTATCTGGGGGCCGCACGCCGCAGACAGAATTGTGGGCACGAATGTAATGATGACAAACGTGATTCTAGCCATTATCATCCTGGCTCATCTTTTTCAAAACTATACCTACTTAGATGTCGCTTTTGTCTATGTTCTCAGCGCTTTTGTGGGGACGATCTGCGTGATGAAGAGTCTAGGAAAGGGGAAGTTGTCATGATGCTATTTTATGAATTATTCATCTGTCTGCTCCTCTGGTCTGGCCTCTTCTTTCTTTTTGTGGGCACGCTTGGCCTCATTCGACTGCCTGATCTGTACACCAGAATGCATGCAACCTCTAAATGCGATACTCTGGGTGCCGGTCTGATCCTGATGGCGATGATGTTTTTGGTCGGTCGCAACGAGGTTTTTAAGCTGTTGATGATTGGTGTCTTTATCTGGAGCATAAATCCGCTAATTACTCATGTAATCGGCTATATGGCGTACTTACGGGACGGAGAGCATTTGCCGGAGACATTTTTTATGGACTGTTATGATCTGCCATACCCGGGGAAGGAAATGAGTGGAAAGGAGGATGTTCATGCCTGATTGGTTGGTGTTTTTGCTGCTGACTTTTCTGATTGTGGCTGCTTTGGGTGTTGTTTTTATCCGTAGTTTGTTGTATGCAGTAATTATCTTCGGCGGATTTTCACTTGTTATGGCGTTACTCTGGCAGCACTTCAACGCTCCGGATATCGCCATTATGGAAGCGGCTGTTGGAGTGGGGACGACAGTGCTGATGGTGGCAGCAGTTACCCGAATAAGGAGGTCTCAAGTTTGAGAGCGCTGTTTAATGTCTTTATTGTGCTACTGCTGCTCTTGCTGGCTCAGCTGCTTGTGATGACTGTCAGTGAGATTCCAAGGTATGGGGATCCCGCTGCTCCTACCAATAATTATGTAACTGAGCGTTATTTGAATAAGGGTTATGAAGAAGTAGGCGGCTTGAATCTGGTAGCTAATATTGTCGTCGGCTACCGCGCTTTCGATACCTTTATCGAAATTGTTGTCTTGTTTACGGCAGTTATTGCTATTCTCGTTACTTTGAAAAGTGGCAAACCGGTAGAGGATCATTCCCCGCACACGCAGTCGCATCAGCGCCCCGGTTGAGAACCGTAGTGGCGGGTTTCAAACCCGCCCTCCTACCCGATGAATAAAGCGCGCAGATTTTCTTCTGTTTAGCTGGGATTAGTATTGAGCCGCCGGCAAAGTTGCTGTATGACCTCTAAATATCAGCACTGATGGGAGGGCACCCATGTACGTGTCGCCATTTTGGGCTATAATGGCTCCGGTCTGCGGAGGCCTTTTGATTGCAATGCTTAAAGAGAGTCGGGTGCGGGAGAGAAATATGCTGGCCGTCTTGACCAGCATTGTTACTTTTTTGTTAGTTGCTCCTGGTTTACCGTTTGTACTTAGGGGGGAGACAATTAGCTGGACGGCTGTTAATATCACTCGCGGCTTGAGTATCGCTTTTACTGTGGAACCTCTTGGTCTGCTCTTTGCCTTTCTTTCCTCCATGTTGTGGGTGTTTGCCGCACTGTATGCCACCGGCTATATGAGTCATGAGTACCATCAGCGGCGGTTTTTCACCTTCTACATTTTGGCTTTGAGTGCCACCATGGGGGTGGCTTTTTCCGCAAATTTGTTTACCCTCTATTTGTTTTATGAATATCTTGCGCTCATTACCTATCCCCTGGTGATTCACTCTCAATCAGCAGAGGCTTACGCCGCTGGGACCAAGTATATAATCTACTGTTTAGTAAGCGGTGCACTTGTTTTTCTTTCACTCTTCATCCTTGGCGGTGTAGTAGATAGTCTTACCTTTACCCCCACCGGCGTGCTGGGTGTAGCGCTGGAAAGCCATGGGCTATCCCTTTTCATCATCTTCTTTGCCGCGGTGTTTGGTTTCGGTGTCAAGGCAGCCATGATGCCTTTGCATTCTTGGCTACCTGCGGCGATGGTGGCACCTACCCCGGTAAGTGCTTTGCTTCATGCCGTTGCTATCGTTAAAACCGGGATATTCGGTATTTTGCGAGTGATGTTTTATCTTTACGGGGTAGATACTATGCGGGAACTACGCGTGGCTGACATTTTGGCCGTCTTTGCTGTTTTTACTATAATCGTTGCTTCCGTGCTGGCCATTAAACAGACGAAACTTAAATCTCGCTTAGCCTATTCCACCATCGGGCAGTTGGGCTATATTACATTAGGGGCTGCCATGCTTTCTCCCTACGCCCTGACGGGAGGCGTTGCTCACCTGATTAATCACGCTGTGCTTAAGATTGTGCTTTTCTTTTGCGCAGGAGCAATCATCACTCAGACTGGCGCAAAATATCTGGACCAGCTAAATGGCATTGGTAAACGGATGCCCTACACTATGTTTTGCTTTGCGCTTGCCAGTAGCGGGCTTATCGGGGTGCTGCCGCTGGCCGGCTATATTAGCAAACTATATCTGCTGGGAGGAAGCATTGAGTCTGGCAAGCCTATTTTGGGTTTTGTGCTGCTGATTAGCGCAGTGCTAAATTCCGTTTACTACCTGCCTATTATTATCCGCGCCTATTTTAGTGAAGGACCATACGAGGCGCCGCTGGGGCTTGAGAGTCCTCCCAGCATGTTGTTTCCCACAGCAGTTTTAACGGTAATCTGCGTCGTTTTTGGCCTGTTTGCTGAGCAGACAACGCTTCCGCTTGTGACGCGCGTCGTTTCTTCCGTATTTCAATAGCAAGGGGGGAGGCAGATGGAGGCAGGGGTGTTTATTTGGCAGCCGCAAGCTGCGGTCGGTTTATTATTGGTTGCGACGTTATTAGTTTGGCTGAGAGGAGAAAAAGCACGGGGCAGTTCCTGCTTAACGCTGTTTGCGCTGGCTGGTGCCTTTACTATTTTGGCCACACTATTTCCCTGGGTAGGTGCTGGAGAGATCTTGAGGCAGACATATCCTATACTGCCGCCTTTTGGCTTTTCGTTTCAAGCTGATCTGCTTAGTGTTTCTTTAGCTCTCCTCTTTCTCTTTAGCGGTTTTGTGATAGCTCTATATATCGCAGCATATCCGCTTAAACATGACGAACGCCGGTTTAAAACAGCATTTCTCTTTATTATGGCCTGCGCCAGCGGCGTTGTGCTGGCTGGTGATCTGCTTAGCCTGTTCCTGTTTTTTGAAGCCATGTCTTTAGCGTTTTTTCTCCTGATTATCCATAACCGCACCAGGGAGGCGGTGGCAGCTACCTATAAATTTATCTACCTGACCGTTGGCGGCAGCATGTGTTATTTTATAGCTTTGGCCATAGTCTTTGTCCAGGCCAACAGCTTCGCTTGGACAGCAGGTGGGTTTATGTCGGCTGCTTCTCTTAGCGCATTGGCCTTTTGGGGGTTTGTGGCAGCATTTGGGATGAAAGCTGGCATGGTGCCACTACATTTTTGGCTAGCCGCTGCTTACGGTCAGGCTCCGCCGCCTGCGGCAGCCCTCTCGTCAGTGATCATGATGAAAACGGGCGCTTATGGCATGGCTCGGATTTTCCATCATGTCTTCGGGCTGGAAATGCTTAGCCGGCAGGGCTGGGATATCCTTATCCTGATACTTGCTCTGTTTACAATCCTTTATGGTTCTTTCTGCGCTTTCGCCGAGCGGGATTTGCTGCGGCGTCTGGCCTATTCCAGCATGGCACAATTGGGCTACATTCTCTTTGGCCTTGCTTTGCTCAATTATGCTGCTTTGGTAGGAGGCTTTTTTCACTTCCTGGCGCATGGCATGATGAAAGGGACGATGTTGCTCTGTGCCGGTGCGATAGTAAGCAAAACCGGTAAGCGCAAAATCGCCGACCTAGCCGGGATCGCTTGGCAAATGCCGCTGACAATGGCCTGTTTTTCTCTGGCGGCGCTTACGGCGGTGGGGTTGCCGCCTATGAATGTTTTTGTTGTCAAATGGTATTTGAGTCTTGGCGCCCTTTCGGCGGGGCAGCCGCTCTTGATTCTGTTTCTCTTGGCCAGCAGTCTGCTTAATGCTGCTTATTATCTCCCCATTGTTTTTCGGGCTTACTTTGGTGCAGAGAACAGGGATTTGCATGCTAGCCTGGTGTGGGATCGTCTGCCGTGGCCGATGACGGTGGGCATGCTGCTTTTTGCGGCCGGCTGCATAGTCTTTAGCCTTGGGCCGGTAAATCTGCCGTTAGAGTTGACGAAAAGGATAGCAACCGGCTTTCTCTATTAGGTCTGCGGGGAGGGAGAGAAGATGGAATACTTGCCGTTGTTTAGTGTAACTATCCCTTTGCTGGCCGCCGGCATCATGCTCCTTTGCTGCAGGAGTGAGTTGGCAATTAAGCTCTTAGCATTGCTGGGTTCTGCCTTGTCGTTTGCAGCATCTGCCGGCATGCTCCCGGCGCTTGCTGCCGGGCAAATTCTTGGCACAAGACAAGGCTATTTGTCATTTCCGTTGCACATTTACTTTCAGGCCGATGGAGTAAGCATTTTCTTTGCCGTAATTTTTTCTTTCTGTTTTTTCCTGGCCATTATTTATTCGTTTAGCTATATGAGACATGGTCACGCCAAGCTACGCTATTATGCCCTGCTGCTGGTGGCTCAAAGTGCTATTTTAGGTGTGGTGATGACATCCTCGCTAGTCGGACTCTTTCTTTTTTTCGAATTATTGGCGGTTGTTTCCTATCTTTTGGTAATTCATGAGGAAGACGCGGTCGCGATGTCTGCCGGTGCTAAATATCTCTTTATGACAATTGTGGCCGGTTTTGCCATCTTTTTTGGTTTAGTTGTTACTTATTTTTTGGCGGGACGGCTTGATTATCAGGTCGGGGGCTATGTGGCCGCCTCTCCTCTAGCTGGAGCAGCTCTTTTTGCCTTTTTGATTGGCTGTGGCTTGAAGGCCGGGATGTTTCCGCTTCATATTTGGCTCGCCGACGCGCACCCGGCTGCTCCCGCACCCGTAAGCGCGCTGCTTTCCGGTTGTATGATTAAGACCGGAGCTTATGGCCTTATCCGCGTGATGCACTATGTCTACACTCCGCAAGCAATGCAAGCTGTCTCGTATGACCAAGTACTGCTTTGGCTGGCGGTGGCAACAATTTTTTTAGGTTCTGCGCTCGCCCTGCAGCAGGACCATCTAAAAAGGCGGTTGGCCTATTCCAGTGTGGCGCAAATTGGTTATGTGCTGTTGGGTATTGCTTTAATGTCGGAGCAGGCTTTACAGGGAGCTCTCTTTCACGTCTTTTCTCACGCTTTAATGAAAGGAACGCTCTTTTTCTGCGCCGGTGCTATTGTGACACAAACGAGGAAGCAATATGTCAGTCAGCTACAGGGAATCGGGCGGCAGCTGCCCGTCATCATGTACTCTTTTGCCTTGGCCGCCGTAACCATAGTAGGCATACCTCCCTTTAACGCATTCTTTAGTAAATGGCATTTGGCAGCTGCCTCCCTTGCGGCTGGGCAGGGAAGTTTGGTTGCGGTACTGGTTATCAGTAGCCTGCTAAATGCTTTATACTACTTTCCTATTGTGGTCAACGCCTTCTTTGGCAATGAAGCTGAAGAGAATAAGTTTGGCACCGACCGGCTGCCAGATGAAATTCCTCGAAGTATGCTTTGGTCTACAGCATTACTGGCGCTTCTTTGTGTACTATTTGCTTTTGTTCAGCCACACTGGCCGATGGAACTGGCAAGAAGGATTGCTGCAGGAATTTTTTAAGTTGCCGGAGCAGACGATGAAGTGGAGGGGTTGTCTTGTTTGATTGGGTATTTCCCCATACGCTGCCGCTGATAGTTTTGCTTCCCTTTATCGGGGCGGCTGTAATCGCAGTTAGCGGCCGGAAAAACGGGCGGTTGCGTGATTGCATAGCAATATGCACAGCATTTTTTGCTTTTATACTCTCAATTTCTCTCTACCCCTTGGTGGTAACGGGGCAGGTTGTCTACGAATTGCCGTCACTGATGGGGCAAGGACTAATGTTTCGGGCAGATTTTCTCGGCTTCGTCTTTGCCGTGCTTGCCTCTTTCATTTGGCTTGTGGCAACAGTCTACTCTAGCCACTATATGCGTCAGCAAAGAGCCAACAGCCGCTACTACATCTTTTTGCTGCTTTCCCTCGGCGGTTGTTTGGGCGTGTTTGTCGCCGGCGATTTTCTTAGTCTATTTCTTTTCTTTGAAGCCATGACCCTAGCTGCTTATGTGCTCGTTGTTCACAGTGAAAGTGAAGATGCTCTGGCAGCCGGGCGAAAGTATCTTTACATGGGGATTTTCGGCGGGCTGTGTCTGCTGGTGGCCATTCTGCTCCTTGCCATGCACACAGGAACTACTGTGATTACGCCAAACATGGAACGACTGGCAGATTTAGGCATCATGCGCTGGGTGTTGGCGCTCCTGTTTTTTATCGGTTTTGGGATAAAGGCGGGTGCAGTACCGCTCCATATTTGGCTGCCTCTTGCCCATCCCGTTGCTCCTACACCGGCTAGCGCCCTGCTCTCTGCCATCATGATTAAAACGGGGGCTTATGGGATTATTCGCGTTTTTAATCTCCTTTTCACGCCTACCGACGAACACTCTCTGCTTTGGCAAACTACGGCCCAGTTCGGTTTGTGGCTGATCTGGATCGGCGTAATCACCATGTTTGTTGCGGCGGTGTTGGCTTTGGTGCAGCAACAGGCTAAGCGCTTGTTAGCTTACAGTAGCGTAAGTCAGATGGGTTATATTTTAATGGGTATTGGCAGCGCCGCCTATCTGGGTTTTGATGGTGCCATGGGTTTTGCGAGCTTCTCGTATCATCTCTTAAACCACGCTTTCTTCAAGGCAGGAATGTTTCTGATGGTGGGCAGCATTTATCTACGGACACACACGTTGGATTATGCTAAACTTGGGGGGCTTTGGCGCAAGTTTCCGATAACAGCGCTAGCATTTTTGATGGCAGGAGCTGCCATCTCTGGTGTGCCGGGATTTAACGGCTATGTCAGCAAAACACTGCTCCATCACGCAATTGTGTCGGCATGGGAACAGCAGTACCTAGTTTCCCTTTGGTGGGCGGAGAAAGTTTTTGTCTTGACCGGAGGATTGACTTTCTGTTATATTTTGCGTTTGTTCGTCACTCTTTTTTTAGGTCGGGAAAAGGAAAACAGCCACGACTACCAAAGCGAAACTTTGCTGGAACGATTGATTTTCGTCGCTTTCGCCGGGATTATTCTTTACGGTGGCTTGGCATATGCTCAGGTCATCGAACGGGTGGTTTTGCCTATGGCCGCCGGTTTTAGCTATGATGCTTATGGGCTTAACTATGTGGCGAAAAGTAACGTCTGGAATGCCCAGGATTTGGGCGGGATCGCAATCTCTTTAGGCATTGGGGCGGCGGCTTTCGCTCTTTTATCGAGGATTGGTTTTAACCTGCCGTTGCCAAAGCAGCTGAGCATTGAGCAGCTACTCTATAAACCGGTTCTAAATTTCCTGCTAGGGGCGTTTATGACTATAGGCCGCATGTTGGAGGCTGCCACAGAAAGCGTCTTATTGGGAAGCGTCCGGCCTCTTGCCCAGCTTGCCGGTAAAACCGGCAACTTCGATGACTCTCTTTTGCCTGGCATCGGCAGAAGTATTTTGGCTGCCCTGCTATTCGCCCGGGAGCAAAGCTATGAATTTGTAGTTAGTAAAGTAAGCGAAGTAGCGCGGTATATTCAGCAAGCGGAGTGGATAGCCTTTTTCACCTTGATAAAAATAGATTATAACCCGCGCGGGGACGAACTTTACAAAAGACTTACCCTAATGAATTTGGATCTTTGCCTATTTATTGTCATAGTCACACTGGTGATTATTTTCAGCCTGCGTTTCCTCACGCTGACACCTTTTTAAGGAGCTTAGCGTTTATCTGCAATTAAGGGCGAATGACTCTTGCGAAGCCTGTCGATTAAAAGTTATTATTAAATCAAGATAGTGATAATGATAACTAATCGGAAGGGCTGATGAAGCATGAAAAAACAGCATCGTAAAAAAACAGTCTTATGTTTAAAAGGGATTACGGTGGCGATCAGTTCATTTCTGGGGCTGGCCATCACATTTAGTGCCGTATTCTACATGCTGCAATATCTTGCTAAGAGCTAAAAAGATTCAGGCTAAAACCAGATTACACCGGTTTTAGCCTGAATCTTTTTTTTGAACATTTTAGCTGCCTATGATATACTCAAGTAGCAAATTTTTTTTAGCCTTTAAAGTGTTACGAATAATTATTTTATGTTATGGAGGCAGCGATGGCACATCTTCCTGAAGGCGTCGTCAGTGGGGCACTAGCCACCTATGGGTTTATTCTCTCCGGGTCTGTTTCTGTGGTGGTTGGAAGCAAATTAAGGGTGCAAAATATTCCCAAAGTCAGTATGGTCACGGCAGCAGTTTTTTGTGCATCGCTCTTCCACCTTCCTTTACTGGGCACATCAGTACACTTTACTTTTGTGGGTCTGGCGGGGATGCTTCTCGGACCGGTTGCTTTTTTATCAGCTATGGTCGCTGTTTTTTTGCAGGGATTGCTCTTTCAGCACGGCGGCCTAAGTACACTGGGAATTAATACATTTAATATTGGTTTAGCAGCCTTAACCGGCTATTACCTTTTCCGGCTGCGACACCTTTTGCCTCGCTGGCATGCCGCCGTCACGATGTTTGCTTTTCTGGCAGGTTTTGGTGCGGCTGTCGTAATGGTTGGGTTGTTGTCATTAACACTGCTGTTGTCAGGATTTCCGGCAGCAAGTATTGCCGTAGTTTTTTTGGCGCATACGCCGATTATGCTAGGCGAAGGGCTGGTTTGCGGCCTGCTGGCGGTGGCACTGCAAAAATCACGGGGGGAGAGCTTTTTTCATGCATAAATCATGGCGCTTCTTGCTGGTTACAGTAGTCCTAGGGGTAATTTTTTTGTTGCTGCCAGCCAGAACATTTGCTCACCGTCTCATCGTGCAACATTTAGCTGGCCAAGAGAACATGCTGCAAGTTTTATATGATGATGGCACGGCTGCCAGCCGTGCTACAATCAGTTTGGTAGGTGAGAATGGGGCTGTGATTTGGACAGGCTCGGCAGATAGCAACGGAAACGTCAAACTGCCAGGCTATACCTATACAAAAGGTGTGGCAGACGACGGTTTGGGACATCGCATCATGTTCACACCCGGTGAGAAAAGCCAAGTTATTCCCCGCTGGCTGGCTGCCACCGGCGGAGTAGCCTTGCTGTTGTTTGTGGCAGCACTGGCCAAGTTTTTCTCTAAACGTAAATTGGCGGGGGACAATAATGATGTCTGTGGCAACGGTAAAGATGAAGGTGCTCCCGCGTCTTAGCCTCCCTCACGCTGCCCTCACCCTAGCCCTCTCCCGGAGGGAGAGGGGAGTAGCTGGAGAGACTGTATTGGCCCATGCTTTAATCCCCTGCTGCTTCGCTTGCAGGAATTTGACGCAGTTGGCTTGGGTCAGTAACATTTTGCTCGATAAACAGGCCACACCAGCATTGCCGCATCAGCGCAAAATGTTTGCGGTGAAAAGGAATGCATGGGCAGACAATTTTCATATCTTCCTCCCGTATACCGCTAATTCCTTGGCAGGGGCAAAACGGGCTGCCGTGCTTGCGTTCAAGGAGAACCTGTTGCTCCAGGAGAAAGTCAACCATTTCCTCGTCCGGATTAAACTTGTAGCCTAACGCGGACACAATTTTAGCGTGCCATGCTCGCAAGTAGGCTTTGCGCTTACTCGTGTCCATTAGCTATTTTACTCCCAAGAGCTCTTTAAGTCGTTCCTCATTAAAACCTACCACGTGCTTGTCCCCAATTTTCACAACGGGGAACTGACTGGCTCCGGTTAGATCCAGTACTTCTTTAGCTAGCCTTTGTCGTTCTTCGCCGGTGGCCAGGTCCACATCTGCATAATCATAGGAGATATTCCGCTCGGCTAGCCATTTTTTTGTGCGCTGGCAATGGAAGCAGGTGCTTAAAGCATACAGAAACGGTTTCATTAATTTTCGCCTCCCATATTTACTAGTATTTCCCCATTTTCCACTTTTGTCGCGAAAGTGGGGATTTTTATTTCCGGGGCAGTGATAAATTGACCGTTGCGAATATCAAATAACCAGTCGTGGCAAGGACATTTTAAAATATAGCCGGAGAGCTCTCCAGTGTGCATGGCGCAGCCCAGATGAGGGCACTGATTAAGTAAAGCATAGATTGCTTCGCCGCTTTTAATTAATAAGAGAGAATTATCACCCAGTTTGTTTTTGCTGATTGAGCCTGCTGCTAATTTGCTTGCAGGCATAACGGTAACCCAGTTTTCCATGGCTCCTCCCAAGGTTTTTGTGTTATATTAGACATAATGCACAAAAAGACTCAGCATCTCTCTTCCGCACTGAAGGAAGCAAGCAACCACGGGGATTTTCAGCGCTCGTGGTTATTTTTTTTAAAACGTTATTTTGGTTTTGGTGCCCGATTGGTGACCATTTGTTAAATTCTGATCAAATTTATTCACTGCCGGTTGTTTCATTTCAATAGAAACATGAGAATAGATATCTGCTGTAGTTGTAATGTTTTCGTGTCGCAAAAGCTCTTGCGTTTCTTTCATACTAACAGCAGAGCCACAAATTTGCAACTGAAATAAGGCAAATCAAATCCCTTCCGGGGGGGGTGCGAAGATAGCCGTAGCCTTTTTTAGGATGGTCACCATCTCTTCCAGATTCACCACGCGGCGGTTAGCCGGCTTCAACTCCGCCTCTAATTCTATAGTAAGTATGCAACATCTGAAATTTGTATAAAATATTGTCCCTTGCTATGATATCATTAATACAGGCAGAGTGGGGGATATCCTCAAAGGCTATTACACCGCGCATATCAAGATTTATTCCTTTAAAGAATGGTTATTCTATAGAGAAATACTTACCTGGAGGAAAAACAAACTGAGAAATAATGCTTATATTAATGAATATCCTTATTTCGCCACGTGATATTATTACCCTGGATTCCCGCCTACTCATAACGAGGAAGGCAGAGCCACACCCAAGGCTTCATAGATTGCTTTCTGTTTCTCAAGAAACTCACCGATACGCAATCTCTGACCTGGCTCTTCAAAGCATTCGATGACGTCTAACTTATCAAGAGCGCCTTGCAATGTATAACTTTTGAATAAATCGGCTACAAATTCCACAAAAAGTTTGACGTCAATGCTTTGCTTTGATGAAGCCAGTGTGCGGCGCACCGAACGGTACGTACGGTAGAGGAAGGCTGGAAAAACTGCACAGTTTTCCCTCCTGCCCGATTTTACCAAAAAACTGTTTGCTAATTTACCTAAATTTAACAGAATATTTACACATATGCTCTTGACGTGGGGGGGGTATGATATATTCTTCACGAGAAGGCAACTATTTCCAATTGCAAGCCAAGAAAAAATCGCGTGGAAATGGTTGTCGGAAAAATAATTTTGAGGAGTGAGGAAGTCAATGAAGAAGAAATTCCGTATCGTGTCGATGTTGCTAACGGTGGTTCTGTTAATGTCTGTCTTTGTGACTCCAGTTGCCGCCGGGCAGAGGAATGGTAGAGGACAGGAGAGTAGCCAAAATAATGTACAAAATATTGAGAAAGAACTTCCATATGCGATTGAATTAGTTGAGCCTTATGTAGAGAGAAGTGATAAGGGAACCTTTAGGTTTTCAAGCGGTTTAGGTGTGCTCAGCAGAGAACTGGGGTTAAGTATAGAGGTTTTAATAGAACTACAGAAAAGTATGGCGGAAAGGAATGGTCATATTGATGAATAAAATTAATAAGTTAAAACTGTTTTATTTTGCAAGGGCAGTCATCGCAATAATAATTTTGATTATTAGTTGGTCAGTTTTAATGTCTGAAAATCCAGAAAAAGATGGTTTTTTAGTAATGGTACAGCAATTATTATTAGGTGGCTTCATGTTTTTACTCGGAACAGAGAGTTTGGTTTTCAATAAAGACAAAATGGGATACATATATTACATTGTAGGTGCGTTTAATTTTATCGTCGTTTTTCATCGACTATCATTGCCGCCTGTTTTTCAATAAAGAATACAAAAAGGAATACATTCCAGTATGGTCTATGTTCGCATGGGTAATGTTTTTGTAAGCAGATGGTCAACGTGGCGAAATCAGTTTCCCTGAGGGCAAGCTGCCCCCACCATGAAGAACGGGGGATTATGGTCGGACACGCCGAGAGAGGGCTCGAGAGGGGTTAATGCGGGAGTATCCGGGATTATGTGTAAATGAGTCTTTCACCTAAGTTTAGGGCATACTATTCTTTGGCTCTAACCCACCATGAGGACAGGGCAATGTTGGAGAGAAACCTGAGTGCATGGCGGGGTTTTGCCGGAAAAGCGGGGTATTACAGCCCCTCTTTCTCTTAAGCTTTCACGTGTGAACCAAAGCGGCTAACCTCTGAGGCGAAGCCCCATGTCTTTTCAAAGAGTTAGCTCGAGAGTTCCAGGTGGTTTGCTTTCTTGTGTCCTTTTTGTGGGTAGTGTGTAAATCATAGTGTTTCAAACTTCAGCCTCCTAGGTAGACATACATCATAGAGGAGGCTGGGAATGCGACCAAAGGGAGTTCAAGTGAATCCATGTGTCATTGGTATAATACGCAGAGGTGATTTTAAACATTTTTGAGAGATTGATCTGGCCGAAAAATCGATCAATACGCGATTGAACCTTCTGTTCATTGGGTGTCATTTCTGATATAATGTTAGCCATAGGAACCTCCAAACGGCTGGTATTGTTGGGATTTAGACACTTCAATTATACTGTACCGAGGGGGTTTTCTATTGTTTTAAATGCCGGACATTCTTGGGTATGGTGAGACATTATTGCCAGAAAGTTCGTAAGCGTAAATTGAGAAACACTTCCAATTTGCGGATATAGAAAAAAGGGTATTTATGGGGTTGACATCCCTAGCAGAATATTGATTCCGGATATTTGCGAGCATGGTGTTAGCATAATGCAGTCAAGACACGTTAACACACCGTTTAACGCACGCGTGCGTTAACTGTGCGTTAAACCGGAACATATTTTGCATATTTGCCCTTTCCATCAAGTTTTAATTTATTATCAGTAGCAAGTATCCCAAGAATTCGATATGCTTGTGGCGGTGTAATATGCAGTAACTCGGCTACATTTCTACGAGTCACATATCCTTGGGTTTTGGCCAGCTTCAAAACCAATTCGGAATACCTAAGCTTGTCTATGCCTGTCTGTCTCACATATCCAACAGTATTATCGGCACTGCGGTAAACTTTTGAACTTAGAGGGGTACATTGGAATATTTTCAGGCTTACCATCCGCTTTAATACGTCTGCGTAGCATTTTCCCGGAAGAAGTTGCGACGATGCTTGTGCGACGCGGAACGCTGATTTTCAGTACAGGAGCATCATATCTGATTACCTCACATCTTACAGTTACGGGCGGTACTGTTCTGTTAGCTATAAATGCTGCCAATTGAGTCGGGTCTTTATGGTCGCTATGCAATCCGGTAATGATGCCATCTTCTTCGACTCCCAAATATAAATCGCCGCCATCCGTATTAGCAAAGGCAACAACGGCATCGATGATATCACTGTCAGACAGCTTGGCTTGGTCACTTTTAAATTCAATGGTTAATGATTCTGAATAACCTATATTCCGCATATCATCACATCCTTATAACACATTTTGATACACGCGTGCGTTAAAATGCAATAATTAACGCACGACAAAAATTAGAAGGGACTGGTATAATTAGACATAATGGTGCCATTTTCTTTTTTAACAGCAATAATTATAAAGTACAGGCATTAAATTTCATGCCAGTTACAGAAAGGAGATAAGATGGAAAACTGGGAAATCACGCTGAATCTGGGAGAGAAAATCCCCGGCAAGGAGTTATTGGCCTTGCTGGTAAATATTGAGGAGACCGGCTCTCTCGTTCGGGCTGCGGCAGAAGCCCGGCTATCCTACCGCTACAGTTGGGGACTCTTAAGGCGGGCGGAAGAAGCGGCGGGAAAAACACTGGTGCTCCGCCAAACAGGCGGTTTAGCCGGTGGCGGCAGCAGACTGAGCGAGGAAGGGAGAAAACTGCTTAGTTATATGCAGTCGCTGCAGCGGGAAGTGCAATGGCAATTATCTGCGCTGTTGGGGGCGGAGGGAGTAGAGGGAGAAAAGCAGTTACTGCTCGCTAGCACATTGGAGCCGGTAGTTACCGGGTTGCTGGATGTGCTGGAGCAAGCCTATTTGCATGAAAGGGGGGTTGCTGTCCGTCACATCGCTGCCGGCAGCAGCCAAGCCTTGGCCATGGCCAAGGCAGGACGTGTGGACTTGGTCTTGACCCACGCCCCTGCGTTGGAAGCAGTTTTTATTAGTGAGGGCTGGGGAACAAGAAGACAGCCGGTGATGAGTAGCGATTTTCTCCTAGTGGGGCCACCTTCTGATCCGGCAAGGATTGCGGCAGCTGCCGGCGTAGGGGAGGCGTTTTGCAAGATTGCTCGTGAGGAAGTCCCTTTCGTTAGCCGAGGCGACCTGTCGGGAACACATTTGGCTGAAAAAAGCCTTTGGCAACAGGCCGGTATTTTGCCGGAAGGTTGTTCCTGGTATCAGCAAAGACGCAATATGTTGGGCAACTACGCCATCCTTCGGCACGCCGCCGAATTAAACGGCTATGCTCTGCTGGATCGGGCCAGCTATCTTACCGGTTCTGCGGGGACAGAGCTGAAGGTATTGTTTAGCGGCGATCCCGCCCTTAATAATGTTTTTTCAGCCATTCCAGTGAGTAATAAAAAGGCGGCTGTGAGTCAGGAAGAAGCCGACAACTTTGTGCAGTGGCTCGTCTCCCCCGTGGCCATTAAGTTAATCGCCGGGTTTGGCAGGCTGCAATACGGTGCTCCACTCTTCGAGCCGCAGGAGAGCTAGTTTCCGCAATGCCGTTCTGGAGCATATTTTTACAACGCCACGATGTGAGCAAACAGAAGCCTTCGTGCGAGGAAAGATGATTTATTAGCGAGCAGTCGCCCGTTATTTAAGCCATGGGCGCAGTAAAGCTGGTTTTTTGCCATCATCTAGGAAATTATATTGCAGGGGCGGGTTTGAAACCCGCCCCTGCAAGTCGATAAAGCGCGATGCGTTTTTTTTTGTTTTGACTTTTGTATAAATGGCGGGTATAATTTTCAGTAAATAAGAATATTACTATTTAGAAACTGACGACAAATTTAAGGGAGGTGCATAATGAAAAAAGGATATTTGCTTTTTCTGCTGCTTTGCTTGGGGGTTTTGTTTATGACGGGCTGCGGAGAACAGACGCCTACGGGCGGGGCAGCCATTGAAAAGAAGGTTGTTTACACTACTTTTTTTCCTCTTTATGATTTTACAAAAAAGATTGGCGGAGAGAAAATTGAGGTTGTGAATATGGTTCCCGCCGGCATTGAACCACACGATTGGGAGCCGAGTCCACAATTATTAGGCAGTCTGAGCGAAGCAGAGATGCTCGTCTCTAATGGGTTAGGGATGGAGCCTTGGCTAGATAAAGTCAGCGGAAGTCTTCCTGCCAGCGTAGTCGTCGTTAATGCCTCAGCAGGCATTGAACCGCTAAAGGGGGCAAAAGACCATGGTCATGATCAGGAAAAGGAGAAGGACGACCATGCCGCAGAAGAAGAAAAACATGACGAAATGCCTGATCCTCATGTCTGGCTGGATCCGCTCTTGGCTTTGCAACAGGCGAGAAATATTGCTACTGCATTAAGCTCCCTTGATCCTGATAACGCCACTTATTACTTTAATAATTTAGCTGCTTTTCAGGCGGAGGCAGAAGCTTTGGATCAAGCTTTTCGGGAAGGACTAAGCGGTTTGGCGCGGCGTGAAATTATCGTCACCCATCTGGCTTTTGCCTACTTGTCAAGACGCTATGAGCTAGAGCAAGTGAGTATTAGCGGCTTATCTCCGCACATTGAACCAAGCCCTGCCCAGATGAAAGAAATTGTAGCTTTTGGTCGCAAGTATGATGTCCGCTATGTATTTGACGCCCCATTGTCAACCAGTCGTTTGGCAACAGTGCTGGCGGAGGAAATCGGTGCGCAAATCTTGGTGCTTAATCCGTTGGAAGGGTTGACTGAGCAGGAAATTAGTGCGGGGGACGATTATTTCTCCGTGATGCGCAGGAACCTAGAGCAGTTAAAGATTGCTTTAAGAGAGTAGCGTGATTGTTAATGTCAGAGCCTGTTTTGGTACTCGACCAAGTCTCTTTTCATTATGGACACCGCCAAGTTCTGGAAAATATCAACTTAACGGTTTGGCCGGGAGATTTTTTAGGAATTGTCGGTCCAAATGGTTCTGGTAAAAGCACGCTGCTTAAAATAATTTTGCGTCTGCTGCGCCCTTCTGAGGGGCAGGTTAGTCTCTTTGGCCTTAGGCAGGAGAAGTTTCACCAGTGGACTAAAATCGGCTATGTCCCTCAAAATGCCAATTCTTTTCATCACGGCTTCCCGGCTACAGTACAAGAAGTGGTGCTCTCCGGATTGACGGCCTCTCTGGGGCTATTTAAGCGTCCCGGCGCTGAAGAACACCAGTACGTGGTTGAAGCTCTGGAGCAGGTCGGTGTAGCTGGTTTGCGGAAACGTGTGATCGGGGAGCTTTCCGGCGGCCAGCAGCAGCGTGTGCTGATTGCCAAAGCCTTGGTCTCTCGGCCGGCGCTCCTTATTCTGGACGAACCAACTGTAGGAGTAGATCTGGCGGCACAGGAGCAATTTTATAATTTGTTGTCGGAGCTGCGCAAAGAGGCAGGGATGACCCTGATTCTTGTCTCACATGATATTGGGGTGGTCACAGAGCATGTGGGCAGTGTCGCTTGTTTGAATAGGAAGCTGTATTTTCACGGAGCGCCTGCAGATTGTTGGGCCAAAGACTTCTTTAGTCAAACCTACGGCTCTGCAGCCAGAGTTTTACGTCACGCCCACTAAGAGCGAGGTGCTGGTTATTTTTGAGTTGCTGGAGTATGGATTTATGCAAAGAGCGTTTGCCGCAGGATTGATGGTGGCGCTGCTTTGCCCAACAATTGGAATTTTTCTTGTGCTCAGGCGGCTCTCTATGATCGGAGAAATGTTTTCTCATGTTTCTTTAGCCGGCGTCGCGCTGGGCGTCTTTGCCGGTGTTTATCCCTTGGCCACTGCCGTAGGTCTTTCTCTGTTTGCCGCTGCGGGACTGGAAGCTTTGCGACGCACATACCGGATGTTTGGTGATTTGGCCATTGCCCTAATGATTTCATTTGGCATCAGTCTTGCCGTAATCTTAATAAGTTTGGCGCAAGCCTTCAACGCAACCCTCTTTTCATATTTATTTGGCAGCGTGATTGCTATTACCGGCCAAGATCTGCAGCTGATTTTAATTTTGGGCATTCTAGTTTTGGCACTAGTGTATGCGTTACAGAAAGAGCTGTTTATCATTGCTTTTGATGAAGAAGGAGCTCGGGCGGCGGGAGTACGAGTAGACCTGGTCAATGCATTGTTTGTGGTGGCTACTGCGCTGACCATCACGCTCTCCATGCGAGTGGTAGGTATTTTGCTGGTTTCTTCCCTCATTACCGTCCCGGTTGCCGCGGCTCTGCAGTTAAGCAGAAGCTACCGCTCCACGGTGCTCTATGCCTATCTTTTTGCCATTATTGCAGTTCTGCTCGGTCTATTTATTGCCTTCCATGCAGATCTAGCTCCCGGTGGCAGTATTGTGCTTACTTCTTTGGGCATCTTTACACTGGCAGCCCTTTCCCGCAAATTTTTTGGTTTAGGAGGGGAAAGGGATGAAAACACCAGTCTTGTTGGCACTGCTGAAGGAAAAGGGCTATAAGCTAACTGCGCAGCGGCAAGCTATTCTTGCTGCCTTGCGTTATTTGGGGGAGCGGGCTTCCGCCAAGGAAATTTACGAGGAACTTTGCAAGGAAAAACCGGCTATTAGCTTAGACACAGTCTATCGGAATCTCCGTTTGCTTGCGGAAATAGGCATTGTTCAGCAGATTTTATTGCAGTCCGGCACTGTTTTTGAGCTGACTGATGACGGCCATCATCACCACCATTTGGTTTGCGTAGACTGTGAAAAAGTGGTTTGTATTCCCTATTGCCCTGAGTCTTGCGCTTATACTGAGCAAGCTAGGGCTGCTGGCTTTGCCGTGCTTGGTCACCTGTTTGAAGTGTATGGACGCTGTACAGCTTGTCAGCAAAAGTAAGCAGCCTGTAAAAGCGGGCCGCTTATTTTTTAGCATAATTCTTTGCCCTGCCCTCACCCATTGCTAGATGTCGGAGGTCAGATGTCGGACTCGTTTGAATCGGCGATAGCCGATTCATAGAAAATAATGGGAGAGGGGAATTGTCGGGCAGAGGGTAGCGCTTATGCCCTCGTTCGTACCACGTAGGGGCGGGTTTCAAACCCGCCCAAGCAGAGGGTAGATGCTATTTTCAGGGTAGAGCGCAAAAGAAAAGGGCTGCTCTGTAAATTTTTGATTGTTCTGGGAGGTTAATTTTTTCTGCTGTCGAAATAATTAGTAGTATAATGCAGAAATAATTTAATGGTAAGATACTAGAAATTCTCTCTTTTAGACCAGCTCCCGGGAGGTCAACTTTTGTGAAAATTGGCATGTTTACCGACAGTTACAGGCCGTATACGAGTGGGGTAGTCCGCTCCATTGAAACAACGGCAAGGAAGCTGACTGAATTTGGTCATGAAGTCTATATTTTTGCCCCCAGCTATCCAGTCTATGAAAAAGAGTCGGGCGTCTTCCGATTTCCTTCTGTGCGCCCACCGATCTATCCAGAGTATCCCATTGCTCTGCCCTTTTCCCTGCACTTAAATAATACCGTTAAAAGACTTGACCTAGATGTCATTCATGTCCACTCGCCGATTACGATGGGAATGCTAGGTTCCCGTTGTGCTAAACGCTTTGACATTCCGCTGGTTTTTACTTACCATACTATGTATGATGAATATGTGCATTACCTACCCTTTGCCCAGGGGATCTCTCGCAAAGCCATTTTACGCCTTTCTACAAATTTTTGCAACGGCTGTGACCTTGTGATCACGCCGACAGAAGTAATCCGTCAAATTGTGGCAGGCAGGATTGAGACGACAGTGCAAGCCATTCCCACCGGCATTGAAATTGAAGAGTTTATTGCGCCGGATCGTCTTTGGTTGCGCCGGGAATATGGCATCGCCGCAGATGTGAAAATCCTGCTACATTTGGGACGCCTGGGCAAAGAAAAAAATGTAAGTTTTTTGCTAAAAGCCTACAGCGCAATCAGCAAAAAACATCCCGACACAAAACTGGTAATCGTCGGCGAAGGACCGGAACGTAAGGCTTTGCAGGAGGAAGCGACGCAATTGGGTTTGCTTGACGTGCTTTTTACCGGGAAATTATCCCGGCGGCGCGTGGTGGACAGTTTCGCCAGCGCCGATTTGTTTGTCTTTGCTTCTACCACAGAAACACAAGGCTTGGTGCTTGGTGAAGCAAAAGCAGCTGGCGTACCGACCGTGGCAGTCAAAGCGCTTGGAGCGGCTGAAATGGTTACAGACGGTGTAGACGGCTTCCTTACTCCTTTATCGCTCGAGCTGTTTGCTGCCAGAGTAGACCAGCTGCTCGCCAATGATGGGTTAAGACGGGTGATGGCAGAGCGAGCCCTGTTAGAGGCTGAAAAAATTTCGTCCACGACGATGGCGCAGAGAATACTGCTTGCTTATGAACAAGCTGCCAGAAATAAAAAAGCTACTTTAACGAAGTAGCGGCAAAAGAGACAGAGAAAAAGCCCGTCAGGGCTTTTTCAATGAAGTTCAGCGAGTAAATCTTTAATTTTCGCGGCAGTATGACCGCGGGTTTCGGCGAATTCGTAAAACGCTTGTTTCACCCGCTCATTATCTGTTGTTTGTGCAAAGCGCTGATAATCCCGGACTTGTTCCTGCTCGTTGAGCATTGCTTTCTGCAGAAAGGCTTTGACCTCCATCTATTGTCACCTCCTGCAATATTATTGCCAGAAATAGGCCCCAATATGCCGGATTAGTAGACAAAAGCGCTGACGGTCCAGAGAGGAATTAGCGTTGCTTTGCTCCCTAAAACCAGTAGTCAGGGTATTTTCTGTGGTGTGCCAAGTTATTAAATAACAGCGCGACGATTAACAGTATAAAAGCACCTGCCCCGGCTGGAAGAAAGGGATAAAGAAAGCCCAGGCTGTGAATCTCTTCTCCGCCGACGACGGCAATCAAAGCAGTAGCTCCGGCAGGCGGGTGAAGAGTCTTTGTGGCAAGCATTACCGCAATGGCAAAGGAGACGGCCAGCGCGGCTGCTAACCAATTAACCCGGCCAAACAACTGATAAGCTGCTACGCCGATCAGCCCCGCAATGATATGACCGCCAATCAGATTTCTTGGTTGGGCAAGCGGGCTTTTGCTTGCCCCGAAAACCAGGACTGCGGATGCGCCCAACGGACCAAAAAGCAAGGGCAGATCCCTTGGCGCAAAATAGAGGCTGGAGAGATAAGCTAAGCAGCCGATGCCAATTAGTGAGCCAAGCCATGACCAAAATATTTCTTTAAAACCAACGCCGGGTGGACTTTTTGTACTACCCTTCATTTTTGCCAGATATTCCTTGCCCAGCCTCATCTTTAATGCACTCCTTCCTACTTGATGAATCTACCGCTTTTAGTCGGGGAGTATTTTTTTGTTTGCTTAATGTACGTAGATTATATAATATTTTGTGTCTTTTACAAGATGCCTCTCAAAACTGTGTTTTTTAGCTGTTAATGGTCAAAATACTTTGCAGAAGAATTTTAGCTGGAAGGAGATTCTATCCCTGGTGCAGAAGATAGGGTAGTTCCAGAAAAGGAAAAAAGAAGTTCCGACGCTGTGCGGCAGCCCGTAGGGGCGGGTTTCAAACCCGCCCATGCCAATAGATAAAGTGCGAAGCGTTTTTTTGAAAGGGGGAAAATTAAAGCGTGGTACTGTTTCTTTTTATCTTGGGGATAATCTTGCTTGTGGTCGGAGCAGAAATGTTAGTCAGGGGCGCCTCAAAGCTTGCGCTTGTGGCAGGTATTTCTCCTCTGATTATCGGTTTGACTGTTGTTGCTTTTGGCACAAGTGCGCCTGAGTTGGCAGTCAGCATTATGGCTGGGCTGGCTGGTCAGGCCGACATGGCGCTAGGTAACGTTGTCGGTAGCAATATTTTTAACGTGCTATTTATTTTGGGCATTTCCGCCGTAGTCGCGCCTCTTGTCGTCTGTCAGCAATTGGTTCGCCTTGATGTGCCGCTCATGATTGCGGTATCCATATTGCTGTTAGTTATGGGCAGCGACGGCAGGGTCAGCAATATTGAGGGAGCATTCTTGTTTCTCCTCTTGATTGCTTACACTATTTTTCTTTTTACCCAGAGCAAGCAAAAGAACAAGAAGATACAAGCTGAATGTCCGATGCCTGCGGGAGAGAAACAGACCATTCCTTTAAGAGCATGGCTTGCTAATATCTTGCTTATCCTGAGCGGTCTGGTTTTGCTCGTGCTTGGCTCACAATGGATGATTGATGGCGCAAGAGCAATTGCTTTGCTACTGGGCATCAGTGAACTGGTGATTGGTTTGACTATTGTGGCGGCCGGAACATCTTTGCCGGAACTGGCCACATCGGTCATTGCCAGCCTTCGCGGGGAACGCGATATTGCCGTTGGCAATATCGTGGGGAGCAATATTTTTAATATCCTGGCAGTGCTCGGCTTATCTAGCATTGTTTCCCCGGAAGGAATAACTGTCCATGCGGCTGCCTGGAACTTTGACATTCCGTTGATGATTGTGGTGGCAATCGCTTGCCTGCCAATTTTTTTTACCGGACACATTATCGCCCGCTGGGAAGGGTTTTTATTTTTAGGTTACTACGCAGCATATACACTTTATCTTATTTTAGCCTCCGCCCAACACGACGCTTTGCCTTTCTTTAGTAACGCTATGCTCATCTTTGCGATGCCCTTAACTGCTCTAACGCTAGTTATTGTGACTTTCCGGGAGTTTCGGCGCAGTACTAACTGAACTTGTGTTAAATTTAAGCTTTAAGCGGCAATCTCAGCCGGAACAGCATCGCTGCTCATCTTTTTGCCGATTATTGCTCCTCCTGTTTATTTAGTGTATAATGACGTTGTCGTTTGACGCTGAAACTAGCCGAAAGATGTGAATCAATGCTAAAACATGAAATTTTTGGAATCCCGGTAAATGCTTTAACATATCAGGATGCTGTGGACTGGGTAGCAGAGAGAGTGGCTGCAGGCAAAAGTTCATGGATTCTGGCCATTAATCCGGAGAAAATCATGAAGGCGCTAGCCGATGAAAAGCTGCGCCGACTTTTGCTGCAGGCTGATCTTTTTATCCCGGATGGTATCGGTATTTTGTGGGCCGGCAAAGTTTTGGGTAAGCCATTTCCACAACGGGTGACAGGGGTAGACATCTTGGTGTTGCTGGTGAAAGAGGCAGCAACACGTGGCTGGAAGATTTTTCTGCTGGGCGCGCCTCCCGGCATAAGCCAAGAGGTGGCTCGTGGTTGGGAACTTAAATATCCTGGTTTACAAGTGGTGGGTCATCATCACGGCTACTTTAAAGAAGAGGAAGAAGCGCAGGTCGTCTCAAAAATCAGTGCCGCCGCTCCCGACCTCTTGTTTGTGGCCATGGGCAGCCCGAGGCAAGAGCAGTTTATTGTGAATAACAGGGCTGTGCTGGGCGCGCCGGTATGCATGGGCGTGGGCGGCAGTTTTGACGTACTCAGTGGCAGGAAGAAACGGGCACCTGTTTGGATGCAGAGGATCGGTTTGGAATGGAGTTACCGCCTTCTCCTTGAGCCTAGACGTATTCTACGTATGTCAGCTTTGCCTAAGTTTGTGATCTTAGTGATCCGCAGAAAATTGGGCATGCTTAAGCTTGAGGGGGATAAAAAATGAAAAAGGTATGTGTAATCGGACTTGGCTATATCGGTCTGCCTACAGCCACGGTGCTGGCAGACAGCGGTTACGGCGTAGTAGGTGTTGACACGAATGCTGCTGTGGTAGCTAGAATTAACCAGGGGAAAAGCCATATTGACGAGGCCAATTTAGCGGAAAAAGTAGCTAGGGCGATAGCGGAAGGCAGGTTGCGCGCAGGTACTCTCCCGGAAGCAGCCGATGTTTTTATTATTGCGGTGCCAACGCCGTTTACCGCAGAAAAAGAGGCGGATCTTGCTGCTGTAAGGAGTGCGGCCGAGTCACTGTTGCCCTATTTGCAAAAAGGGAATCTGGTTATTCTAGAGTCCACAGTGCCGCCGCGAACTACATTGGATCTGCTTGTGCCCATCTTGCAAAAGACAGGTCTGGAGATGGGGAAAGAGTTGCGGGTGGCTTTTTGTCCCGAGCGGGTGCTCCCCGGAAAAATTCTCGAAGAGTTGATCTTTAATAGCCGGGTAGTGGGTGGAATAGATCATGCATCGGCTTTTGCGGCGAAAGAATTGTATGCTTCCTTTGTTAAGGGAGATATTTATCTCACAGATTCCACCACTGCTGAAATGACTAAATTGATGGAAAACACTTATCGTGATGTGAATATTGCCTTGGCTAATGAGTTTGCCTTGATTGCGGAACAGTCCGGTGTCAATGTCTGGGAAGCGATTCGTTTTGCCAATAACCATCCTCGTGTAAATATTCACCAACCAGGCCCTGGCGTGGGAGGACACTGTATCGCCGTGGACCCCTGGTTTATTGTAGAGCAGGCCGGTCCGCTGGCGCGACTGATTCGGACGGCCCGGGAAATTAACGATGGAATGCCACAGTATGTGGTTAAACGGGTGCAACAATTGCTAAGCGGCGTGTCTAGTCCGCGAGTTGCCGTTTTGGGCATGACATATAAAGCAAATGTGGCAGATTGCCGGGAGAGCCCGGCGCTGGAAATCATTTGTCTCCTCAGGGAAAAGGGATTAACCGTCTCAGTCTGTGACCCGCTGACTCAAGACGCGCAGGTGCTCCCTTTAGAGGAAGCTTTGGCGGGTGCTGATTTGCTGCTGCTTTTAGTTGGTCACAATGATTTCCGCTCCCTGGATCCAGCTAAAGTAGCACAGCTTTTACGCAGACCAGTCGTCTTTGACACCCGGGGCGTGTTGGAACGGGAACCATGGGAACGGTCAGGTTTTTTGCTTGCTACGCTGGGGGAATTTTTCCCGGTTAAAAAGGAGCGGTCGTTAAATGAAAATACTGCAGCTCATTAGTGGTGGCGAAAAAGGCGGCTCCAAGACGCATGTTCTTTCCCTAGTGAAGGAGCTGCAGAAAGAGCAGCAGATTACGCTAGCCTGTTTGATGGAAGGTGAGTTCTACCGGCAGGCACTGGCGATGGGGCTGGATGCCAGAACGTTATTGCAGAAGAAACGCTACCATTTAAGTCCTGTTTGGGAGATAGGACGTCTGTTTAAGCAGGAAGGTTACCAACTGCTGCATTGTCATGGCCCTCGAGCCAATTTTTATGGCGCCCTAGTTAAAAAGCTCTATAAGATCCCGACTGTTACTACCATCCACAGCGACTATCTGCAGGACTTTCGCCACAACCTTTACAAACAGCGCGTCTATGCCACCTTTAATAAGCTTGCTTTAAATACTTTTGATGGTTATTTTGCTGTTTCCGACACCTTCCAGGAAATGTTGCTTTCCCGCGGATTTCCTCGGGAAAAAATAACTGTAATTTATAACGGCCTTGATTTTAACGCGCAACTGAAGCCGGAAACGAGGGAAGAATTTCTGAAGAAGTTCAACCTGCCCATTCCGGCTCAAGCAAAATTGGTAGGGATTTTAGCCCGCCTGCACCCGCTTAAAGGACATGAAATTTTCCTTGCCGGAGCCAGCCGTATTTTGGCAGCAGCCCCAGAGACCCATTTTATCATCGGCGGAGACGGGGATGAGAAGGAGAAGCTCCTTGCGCTGCGTGATAAGCTGGGGTTAAGGGATAAAGTCCATTTTCTGGGACAGATTTCTGATCCGCCAAGTTTTTTCCAGGCAATAGATATTAATACCCTAACCTCACACACTGAAAGCTTTCCATATGTACTTTTAGAAGGGGCTCTGCTCAAAAAACCTATCGTCAGTTCTGCTGTGGGCGGGATCAGCCGGTTAGTCAAAGATGGGGAAACAGGCTTTCTTTTTCCTGCCGGAAACGAAGTGGAATTTGCCCGCCAGACGCTTAAGCTGTTAGACGACGAAAACTTGCGGAATACTTTAGGGGAAAACCTTTTCCAGCATGCGCGGGCTAATTTTTCCCTAACCCGCTTAGCAGAAATACATTTACAGAGCTACGAAAAATACGGAAGGAGAGGAAGTAATTGAAGCTAGTAGATGATAAGGGCAGAATTTTTGGCCTGATAAATATTATTGATCTAATCGTCCTCGTTTTCGTTGTAGCTTTAGTTTTAGGAGGAGCCTACAGATTTTACGGAATCCGGCAGAACGGAGATATTTTTCAGCAAGAAGGCGACGCAGTGCTAATTAAGGGCAGAGTATTCGATGTCAGTCAGTACACTGCAGATGTCATTAATAAAGGAGACATCGTGATTGACACCGCAGTCCAAATTCCTTTTGGGGAAATCACTGCTGTTGAGGTCGTACCACACCGCCGTCTTGTGGATACTGCAGAGGGAGAGGTTGTACTGTCTGAAGTGCCGGAGCGCTTCGATGTGATTTTGTCAATTAAGGGAATGGCTCGGGTGTCAGCGTACGCCATTCGTATAGCTTCCCACGATGTGCGGGTGGGCAGCAGGATTGTGCTAGGCGGCAGGGAGTACATGATTGCCACAACTATTTTGCAAGTAGAAGTGCAGGAGTAGTCAACCTGTACTCTCACCCTGACCCTCTCCCGGAGGGAGAGGGGATTTATTGGCTAGGTGAATGATGTTTGTGAATCGGCTATTTCGCCGATTCCTACGAGTCCGACATCTAACCTCTGACCTCTGATAAAGGAGTAGCTTTAATGTACGAATCTAGCATGATAATAAAAGGCATAAGAAAAGCCGCCTTATTTTTTGACGCTAGTTATGGCGGCAGCAGAACAGGTCTTTTGCTGGAAGGGATGACAGCTTTTTTTGCTAAAATTTTTGCAGGCAGTCTCTTGGCTAAAACTTTTTGGCAAAAGGATGTCTCTCTTCCCGTCTGGCACAACAGCCTGCTTTTTTTGCTTTTTAAACTAGTTCAAGATCTGTTTAAAAAGGTTTTGGGAGCAGTTTCCCGCCTGCTTAATCGATCACTGGAGAAAAGCAAAAGCTACCAGAGCTACAGCTATCTAACCTCCCATCGTTCCCTACTCTTTATCGTGTTTGGCTTATTTGCAGCCGGCGTTTTCTATCTTTTCCCGCTGCTGACGGCACTAACGATTTTTGTCGCTATTTTTGGAGGATTCTTAGTACTCTCCAATCCTAGTAGGGGTTTGTTTATCTTTGCTTTTGCGTTGCCCTTCATGCCAAATATTGGCTTGCTTTTGCTTGCGGGGCTTGTGGGCCTTTCCTTTGCTTTAGGTCGGTTACGTCAGGGGCGTCTTGCTTTGCAATCATTATCTCTTGAACCGGCCGTTATCCTTTATTTGCTGATTGCCGTAGGAGCGACTGCCGCTTCCATTAATCTGAGTGGCAGCTTGCGGGATTTAGCTATCTACTTTTTTGCCTTCGTCCTTTTTTTCGTGCTCATCAACCAAATCGAAAGCAAAAAAGAGCTGACACGCTTTCTGAATTTTCTTTTGCTGGGGGCTTGCTTTGTTGCTCTCTACGGAATTTATCAGTACTTGGTTGGCACTCCTTTGCCGCCAGGTTGGGTAGACATTGAACAAAACCCTGCTATTCGTACCAGAGTTTATTCTGTTTTTGGCAATCCCAATGTTTTAGCAAACTATCTGGTGCTGTTAATCCCCTTTCCCTGCGCCTTATTTTTGGGCACAAAAAAATTGGCAGCCAAATTTAGTTATTTTGCGCTGACTGCCATGCTTTGCTTGACCCTGTTACTCACCTTTTCACGGGGAGGCTGGTTAGGTTTGCTGGTTGGCCTGCTTGTCTTTGCCTTACTCAAAGACAGAAGAATGTTGATTCTGATTTTGATTGCGCTGTTGGCGGGGGCCGCCATGTTACCAGAAGTGTTTCTGCAGCGGCTTAGCACTATCGGCAGCCCCCGGGATACTTCCAACGCTTACAGGTTTAGGGTATGGCAGGAGTCGCTGGGGATTATTGAAGAGTTTCCTTTAACAGGCGTAGGCCTAGGTCATGAAGCGTTTATGCGAATCTATCCTCTATTTATGCTTGATCGGGAGAAAAGCCCTTTTCACACCCATAACTCCTATCTGCAAATTTTGGTGGAGACAGGTATTATCGGTCTATTAGTTTTTTTCTGGTTGCTGGGTAGTTATTTTAAAAGGGGCTTTAAAGCAGTTGCTTCCTGTCGGGACAAAGAGCTAAAATATCTCATGATCGCCTCTATGTCTGCCACAGTCGGTATTCTCACCCAAGGCTTGGGAGACGTGATTATTTATCTGCCGAAAATAACCATCCTTTTTTGGTTAAATATTGCCCTGCTCTTCTTATGTATAAAAATTGCCGAACAGCAGGGAGCGTTCTTAGAAAAAATCGCTCACTAAAAAACTTATTTGTCTTTATCCAAAATTGCACCCATTTCTCTGAGAGTATTCTGCAAAGCCGCTATCTCTGCTGCCGTAAAGTGGAGTGGCGGTATATTTTTTTCTACCGACAGCGCTGCCGCCGCACCCGCCGCATCCCCCAGCACTGTCAGGTTCGGCAGCACCCGGATTGCCGACCAGGCCAGCGAGGCAGACCCTGTAGCGTATCCGGGGATGAGCAGGTTTTCGGCGGCTGCCGTAATTAGCATCTCAAATGGCAAGTAGACCGGATTTTCCGGTTCTCCGCCTGTTGCCAGCCAGTCGGGACGCAAAGACCCTGTTACCGGCCAGATAAAATCTTCGCCGGCCAGTAAATCGCTGTAAAGATAAGCGTTAATATCCATGGCGTAAAAAGCCAGACCTACCCGACTGGCATAATTAGCCAGGTCGCCGCCCTCACCTGAGCCTGTCCCTGCCGTTTGGCACTCCATTGGTGTCAGAGCAAAGCGCCGTTCATCCGTTCCGTCTATCGGCATATGTACAGTTTCCCGCAGATACAGACCCTCGCCTGTTACCAGACGCCCAGATTCGTCCAGCACTGGGGTAACATCCTGTAAACCGTAGGCCTTTCCTGTTTTTTCGTCCAGATGAGTGAAACGCCGCAGTGCCTGCCAGAATGCGGGATTCAACAAAAACTCCCGCGCCGCTGTATAAGCCGTATCGGTATCCATTTGCTCCGGACGCTTATCGGCAGGGAATCTGTCTGTCCCCTGATCTCTACGGTGAGCCCGCCCATCCACGTCAAAGACGAGCAGCATATTCACCCACCACTCGTTACTTCCCGCTCCATTCTGGGCAATGTTGAACGGTTTGATGGCAAAACCTGCCGGACCGTAGACCCGGTTAAATGCCGTCACTACTTCGTCAGAGGTGTAACCCTCTAGTCCTCCCCAGATGCCCCAACTCCCCTGTTGATCTCTAGTAAAAAACATCTCGCCAAATTGTCCCATTCTCTCCGGCACCGCTACGCCCTGCAGCTTAAACATCAGTGTCGACGCCTGCTGCCTGGCAACGCCGCCTTGCTCATCTGCTGGCAGAAGTTCTTGCGGCCAGTCGCTGCGCCCCGCTAGCAGTTTGACCCCCGCAAGGCGTGCCAGCCTTCCTTCCTCTGAGGCGTCCACAAATACATTGCCGCGCACCTTTTTTCTTGCCTCGCCCCAAGCGATGGCTCCATCACTATCCGACACAACTTCCCGCAGGGAGAGCGCCACAATTTTTCCTTGGTTGCGTCGTACTGCTTCCAAGTCTTTGCGGTACAGCACCGTAATGTTCTCATAAGTCGCCAGTTCAGCCGCCAGCAGCTTTGCCGCCTCCGCCGTATTGTAGAACTGCCCCAGGCGCTCGTACCAGCGGGCAAAAGAACCGCCGCTCATCAGCTCACCACGCCAAAATCGTACGTCAAAAAAGTTTTGACCTCCCACGCTGCCCAAGCCTCCGGGGACAGCATCCTGCATCACCAGCAGGATGCTCCTCTCCGGCGCCGCCTTGGCCGCGCTCACCGCTGCCGCAGTGCCGCCAAAACCACCGCCGAAGATGACTATGTCATAGAAGGGGCCGCTTGGTTTTTGCCAAGCATAGATGCCTGTTAGTAAAAGCACTAGTAATAAGCCACCGGTCAGCCACTTTTTATTCAGATTTTTCACGCTTTTAACCTCCTGTCGTTAATTGTGCAGAAAATTTACTCGCTTTGGTGAGGGGGAATGGCAGATTATTCTTTGACTGAATATCATAATTATGATAGTATGTGGATAAAGAAGGGAGGGTTTCCCATGCCTCAGATCAGACCAATCTCCGATTTGCGAAACAACTTCACCGAAATTTCTCGCATTGTCCATGAAAGCAATGAACCTGTTTTCCTGACGAAGAACGGCTACGGCGATATGGTGGTTATGAGTATTGAGCAGTATGAAGCACTCCAGACTGTAAGGCGCATTGACTCCGCGTTATTGGAGGCGCAGCGGCAAGCCGTGTCAGATGTAAGGCGCTTAGATTTCAACGAGGTTTCCGCCTTGCTACGCAATATGCTTGCGGAAAAGGTGACCCCAACAGATGCGTAAGGTGGTTATTTTGCCTATAGCAGAGCAAGACCTGGCAGGTATTGTTGAATATCTTGCGCAGTTTTACGAAAGTACCGCACTGCGTCAATATGACCATATTGTTAATAAGATTAAAGACTTGACCCTTTTCCCTGAAAAGTATGAAATTTACAGTGAGGGTCAATATCGTTTGCCATACCGCAGAATGCCGGTGGACAGTTATCTCGTCTTCTATGTTGTGTTAGAGGATACGATTGAAATCCACCGTATCCTGCATGGCAGCCGGGAAATTAAGTGTCACTTGAATGACGCTGATAGGTGACTCATTACGAAGTATTAACAACCTGCCCAATTCGGCGGGTTTTTTTGTAATATATTCGTGACAAATGGCACCATCCCTGCTACGCGGAACTTTGCCGTGAGTTTTTAGCGTTTGAAGGAATCTGAAAGATATGTTATTGTGGAAAAAGAATATACTGTGAAAACGGCGTTATGACGATGCTGGACTAAAAGGGCACGGGAGCAGACCCTCTCCCGGAGGGAGATGGGAATTTGTTAGGCAGAGGGAGCCTGGAAACGGGTACTTCACCGATTCCAACAAGTCCGACATCTGACCTCCGACCTCCAATAATGGGCGAAGGGAACACTTATACCCTCGCTTTTACCATGTAGGGGCGGGTTTCAAACCCGCCCAAGCAGAGGGTAGATGCTATTTCAGGGTAAAGGCTGGGAAAAAGGGGTGAGCCGGTGGAAGTGATTCTGACAGGGCGGAAACTAAGCAAATCGTATCAACTGGGTGAAGTGCGTGTGCAAGCGCTGAGAGATGTGGATATCCAAATTTATCAGGGGGAGCTTGTGGTAGTGCTTGGCCCCAGCGGTTCCGGCAAGAGCACCTTATTAAATATGCTGGGTGGTATGGACAAGGTCTCCAGCGGTGAATTATTTTACCGTCAGCAACCTCTTCATGCTATGGACGAAAAGGGTTTAACACGTTATCGCCGCGAGGCGGTAGGCTTTATTTTTCAGTTTTACAACTTGATGCCTAACTTAACTGCCTGGGAGAATGTGCATCTAGCTACGGAGATTGCCGCAAAACCGCTATCAGCCAAGGATGTCTTGATAGATGTGGGTCTAGGGGAGAGGCTGGAGCATTTTCCCGCACAACTCTCCGGCGGAGAACAGCAGCGCGTGGCGGTGGCTCGGGCTGTGGCAAAGAACCCGGAATTTCTGCTCTGCGATGAACCTACCGGTGCGCTTGATTTTGAGACGGGTATTCAGGTGTTGAAATTGCTGCGCAAATTCAGCAGAGAACAAAAGCGCACGGTGGTGCTGATCACCCATAATGCTGGTATCGCCGAAATGGCCGACCGGGTGCTCTATATGCGGGACGGACGGCTTGACCGGATACGGAGCAATGAAAACCCGCTGGCACCTGAGGAGGTGTCCTGGTAGTGCTGTGGCGGAAAATGGTGCGTGATGTTTTGGAAAGCAAAGCCGCCTATCTGGCTTGCCTCGTAGTGATTAGCATCGGACTGATGGTCTATACTTCCCTTAACTTGACGGCTGATAATCTTTGGCAGGCAAAGGAAAACTTCTACCGGGAGTATGGTTTCCCCGATGGCTTTGCCACTGTAAAGGGAATTCCTGATGCTGAAATTCGCCGCTTGGCTGCCTTACCAGGCATTGACCAGCTGGAAGGCAGGATTGTGCAGGATGTGCGGGTCGTCTTCCCCGGACGGGAAGAAAGCGCCTTTCTTCGCTTAGTAACTGTGGGAACGGGTCAGGAAAAAACAATGAGTAAAGTTAAACTATTAGCCGGTCTGCCTCTTGACCCTCACCAGCCCGGTATCTGGGTGGATCCACAGTTTTTAGCTGCCAATGAGCTGAAAATAGGCGAGGAAATTCCGGTTATTATCGGGGGCAGAAAAGTATTTTTAGAAATTAGGGGGCAGGCGCAGAGTCCGGAATTTGTTTATCCCATGCGCAACGCGCAGGACCTCTTTCCCGACCCGAGAAGCTTTGGCATAGCTTATCTTCCTCTGCCTGTAATGCGCAGTTTAGCGGGGGAAGGGGCTCAAATTAATCAATTGATTTTTCAGCTTAAACCGGGATTTTCCTATCAGGACGTGGAGTCGTGGCTGGAGCCAAGGCTGGAGCGTTTTGGCTTGCTGGCGCTTTACCCGGCAAAAGATCAGGTGAGTAACTTTATTCTTAACCAGGAGCTCAGCAGTACTGAGGCTACGGCAAATACTATGCCATTACTGTTTTTGGCTGTGGGGGCAGTTATTCTCTATATTTTATTAAAAAGAATTATCGAGCAGCAGCGCGGCCAAATCGGCACGCTCAGATCTTTTGGCTATAGCAGTCGGGAAATTCAGGCTCATTACCTGTCCTATCCCCTGATCATCGGTTTGGCCGGCGGATTACTTGGCAGCCTGTCCGGCCTTTGGCTTTCTTTTCCGATGACCGCCATGTATCAGGCTTTCTTTCATTTGCCTGGGCTGCAGGGAAATTTTTCGCTGGACTATGTGCTGCTGGCACTGCTGCTTTCAGTCGGCTTTGCGCTGCTTGCCGGTTACTTTGGCAGTCGGCAGGCTATGCTGCTTTCACCGGCTGAGGCCATGCGCCCGCCGGCACCGCCTTCCGGACGGCATATCAGCCTGGAACGATGGCACTGGTTTTGGCAGAGTCTTACTGTGCAGGGAAAAATGGCAACAAGGAATTTGTTTCGCCACAGGCAGCGCAGTTTTTTTACCTTTGTGGGCATAACCTTCTGTTTCAGCATGATTGCCGTTACAGGTTATTTTAACAATATTATTTCTGTGATGATTTTTGACCAGATGACTAAAGTGCAGACTCACGACATTAAAATTACTTTTGCCGCTCCATTGTCTGCTACTGGCACCCGCCGTGAGCTGCTGAAGCTGCCGGGCATAAAAAGAGTGGAGACACTGCTCGAGGCGCCTGCCACCTTAAAGCATGGCTGGCAGGAGCGGGAGACTGTGATTATCGGTTTGGGACGCGATGCAGAACTTTTTAACCTCCTGGGAGAAGATGGTCGCCGCGTACTGCTCCCGGAGCGAGGCTTGATTCTTTCCAGTCAGTTGGCAGAGGCTCTGGGGGCGAAGGAAGGAACAATTATTACCCTGGAGAGCGCACTGCTCAGGGGAGACAGTATAAGCCTACCCGTGTACACGATTATTCCGCAGTATATGGGAATTAACGCTTACATGGACAAAGAGGCTTTGAGCCGGGTATTGGGGCAGGGCGAGTTGGCTACTTCCGCTTTGCTAGTCGCAGAGGAAAAGGCGTTACCGCTTATTACAGAAAAATATCGTGAAGCTTCCCAAGTAGCCACGATGGAAAATAGGAGCCAACTCCTGGAGAATTTTAATGAGATGATGGCTACGTATGGGTTTACTATTTGGATTTTGGCAGTTTTTGCCTTTATAACCGGTTTTGCCGTAATTTACAGTTTCAGTATTGTCGCCCTGGCTGAACGGAAGCGAGAATTGGCTAGCTTGAGGGTGCTGGGGATGACGCCTGGCGAGGTTTTGCAAATTCTGACTTTTGAACAGTGGCTGCTTGCGCTTGCGGCGATGTTGGCAGGCATTCCTTTAACCTTGCAACTGATTAGCTTGATGGCACAAGCCATGGGTAGCGACCTTTTTACGCTGCCGTTGATTTTTGAGCCGAATTCTTTCGTCATCGCTGCTGTTGGTACGGCTTGTTTTATCCTGCTGGCACAATGGACTTTGCTCAGGCAGATTCGGCGTTTTAGTTTGGTGGAAGCATTAAAAGAAAGAGATTGAGCAAGAATTTGGTTAGTGTTTAGGCTAACGGCTACTATTGGGGGAGGTATGGATAATGAAGAAAAAAGTTCGCTGGGTGCTGGCAATCGTCTGCCTTTTAGCAGCAGGAGCTTATTATGCCAGAGAGGCGGCAAAGCCTCTTCCGGTGGAGGTATTACTGCTGGAGCCGAGGACGCTGTCAGTAAGCTTTAGCGAGGAAGGGCGAGTCGTGCCCGTGCAGGAGAGGACGCTCTTTGCCGCCGCTGCCGGCAGAGTTTCCCTGGTCAAAGTAAGTACAGGAGACACGGCCGTAAAGGGAGAGCTGTTAGTTCAACTGGACACAAGCGAATTATCATATCAATTGGCTAGCCTACGCGGTCAGCTGGAAAGTCTCAAAGGTCAAAGGGCACAGGCTTTCCAGACCCAACCAACTGCTCAAGTCGCTGGACAACAGTTAGCCTTGGACCAAGCCAAGGAACAATTGCTTGCGGCAAAAGCAGAGCAGGCGCGGGCTGATTCACTGTATCGGGAGGGAGCGTTAAGCCATAGAGATTGGGAACTGGCAAACAGTGCCGTTAAGCAGGCGGAGTTTTTGGTTTCGCAACAGGAGCAGGCACTTGTCTTGCTCAAAGAGCAAGCTCTCCCCCCGGCAGGGACGGAGCAGCATTTTGCCGGCTTAATTAAGTCGCTGGAGGCGCAGATTGCCTTGCTGCGGTATCAAATATCCCAAGCACGTCTGCTTTCTCCCATAACCGGTCATATTTGGCAGGTTTTAGTTGAAGAAGGGGCGGTGGTCGTTCCGGGAACGCCACTCATAAAACTTTTTCAGCCTGACGCCTACCAACTGGAAGTTTATCTCCTGCCGTCTGATGCGCTGCAGGTTTCCCCGGGAATGACGGCTGATGTAGTCTTGGACGGTCCGGCAGAGAAGTATTCTTTTAAGGGAGCAGTAAAGAAAGTGGCAGCGGCGGCAGAAGAAAGGATTTCTCCTTTGGGGATTGTGGAGCAGAGGATTAAAACCACTATCCAATTGGCAGGCGGTTTGGAAAAGCTGCGGCCGGGAACTGCTCTGGAAGTGACTTTTACTACAAGACGGGAAGAAAGCCGGCTCGTGGTGCCGAAAACAGCACTTTTCCCCCATGGTGACGGGGAAGTGCTTTTTGTGGTACGTGAGGGACTGGCGGAGCTGCAGCCGGTCGAGAGAGGATTGGAAACAGAGGAAGAAACAGTTATCGAGGGTTTGCAGCCTGGCGAGCAGGTGATTCGCAATCCCCGTCTAGAGGGTCTAGCTCCAGGACGTCGGGTAGCCGTTACTGTGAGGTAGCCGCTAATCGATAATCTGATGTTCCTCCTTGATTTTCTCAAGCCATTCTCGCCGGATCATGTCTAGGTGAGAGTAAACAGCTTTCGCTTATCTTGTTTTGACAGCAAAATACAGCCAAGTCAAAAGAGGATCAAGATTCATGGTAACGACGGAACAATGACTCCCGCAAGGGGGTTTATTTTTTTGTAATAAGCAGGGGAAATGACAAAATATGGCGAAAGTTACGAGTTGAAAAGGGGAACGTTTTCTTGACCCATACCATCTTTTTTGGGGAAAAGCTTACCTAGAACCAAACTATCGCGTTTGGAGCGGCACTGAGGAAATCTTCGTCCGTTTCCTAGCCTACTCGCCGACCTCTCGCTTCTTTCGTGAGTCTTGTTACCATCACTCGCAACTAATCGAAGAACTGGCAGATGGTTAAATTATTTGCACTCTCACCGTCTATAACATCCCGGAGATTAAAAGCTGGTTCCTAACTTGCTTAGGAGCTGTTTAGAAAAAGTTTTGAAGGATTTTGGCATACGATTGTGCGGATTGGTCTAGTGCAGAAGTAGCTGGATATTCTTCGTTTTAGTTACAGTAACAACAAATTTAATGATGTACAATACGTACGAGAGGAAAGGAGGGTTTTTGTGTCCATATCAAGGATTGCGGCCGATGGCAGAGAACAACTGACAGTCGATCATTTAAAAGAAACTGCTGAATATGCGAGCATACTTGGTGGGAAGTTCCGCTCGTCCGCATTGGTGCGCACCGCAGCCCTCCTCCACGACATGGGCAAATTTTCCGATGAGTTTGTCCAATATCTCAGGATCAGCGTCCAAAGCAAGAAGGGTGGCGTGAATGCGGTGCGCAGGGGTTCGGTCATACACGCGACGCAGGGCGCAAAATACGTTTTTGAGGCAGGACTGAGAGAAAAAGAATTGTTATTGGCATTGTCGACGGAGATAATTGCTATTTGCATTGCGGGGCATCATGGTGGGCTAATGGACAGTATCTCGCCACAAGGAGAAACCTCGCTTCGAAACAGGCTCACCACAGATAAGGATGCGCTTCACTATAAAGAAGTTAGGATGGCTTTTGAAAAAGAGAGCATTCTTGCCGAGAATTTAAAGGATTTGATGCGTGCCTGCCGCGAGGAGCTATCAGGTTTGATAGAGGTTTGCAAGAATGAAAAGCTGAACATCCTCTTTATGGTTCATATGCTTGTCAAAAGTGTTTTTTCATGTTTGGTTGACTCAGATCGTTACACTGCGTATTGCTTTGAAATAGGTAAAACGCCTGAGGTACAGCTTTCCGTTCCACCGTGGGAAGAATACGCTGCGCAGCTTGAGCAGCATATTTCGACTTTTCCAATTGACTCGGAGATCGCCTGCATCCGCCATGATATTTCCAGGAAGTGCTTAAACGCTTCAGTGCGTCCTTGTGGTGTTTATCGCTTGTACGTGCCGACAGGAGGAGGAAAAACTCTTTCCAGCCTTCGTTTTGCGTTGAATCATGCCAAAGAGCACAGCCAGGAGCATATCATTTATGTAATTCCCTATCTGTCGGTTTTAGATCAGACGGCAAAGGAGATAAAGAAAGCCCTGCAATACGAAGATGACAAGGAGTACATCTTAGAGCATCATTCCAATTTTGTTCTGCCGGACGATGATAGTGAGGCGCAGACGTACCGCCTTTTCACTGACCGCTGGGATCAGCCGATTATCATCACGACTATGGTTCAATTTATGGAAAGTGTTTATTCCCATAAAGGTGGGAATTTGCGCAAATTACATAATATGATGAACGCCGTATTGATTTTTGATGAGGTGCAGTCTCTGCCAATCAAATGCGTGCATCTGTTTAATGATACAATAAACTACCTGCACACTTTCGGCAATTGTACTGCATTGCTTTGTACTGCCACACAGCCTTTGATTGATAAAGTGGAACGTCCTATTCGCTTATCCTCGCCCCCTGAACTTATTGCCGATACAAGCGAAGCCTTCAAAAAGCTGAAACGAACGCGTATCGTTGACAAAACAGAAAAGGGCGGATATTCAATCGAGGCATTGCGCGATTTTGTTCTTGAAAAATTAGATGCGGCGGGCAACTGTCTTGTTATTTTAAACACGAAAAAGGATGCGGCGAATCTCTACCATGCGGTGGAAAACTATATAAATGAAAATTTCAAAACACAGATTAAGCTCGTGCATTTAAGCACGTCGATGTGTCCCGCTCATCGCTTGGAAGCAATCGACTCCATGCAAGAGGAGGGCAACAAAAAAATGCTCAAGTGCGAACGTATTTTATGTATCAGCACACAGCTTATAGAAGCCGGCGTGGATATTTCTTTCGCCTGTGTCGTGCGTGCATTGGCTGGTCTGGACAGCATCGCGCAGGCAGCGGGGCGGTGTAACCGCAACGGTGAAGAGCCGAATGGGCGTGATGTTTATATCGTGAATCTCGCAGAGGAAAATCTGTCAAAGCTACCAGATATTAAGTGCGGCAGCGATGTGACGTCGCGGATACTGGATGAATCGCTCGATGATCTGTTGTCGCACGAGGTGATGGATCGTTATTATCAGGAGTACTTCTACAAGCGCAAAGTTGAAATGGATTATCCGTATAATAATACCGGATATATCTATGATTTACTATCGGGCAACAAAAAGGGTAGTGGTGAATACATAAATTCTGGTGATAAAGCGCCATTGCCGGCACTATGTCAGGCATTTCAAACTGCGGGCGAACAGTTTCACGTGATTGAGAAGGGTACAACCTCAATTCTCGTTCCGTATAGACGCGGAGCGGAGATCGCCGAGGAATATAGCGCTGCTAAATTGAGAAACAAACCAAAACTATTGCGCGAAATGGGAAGGTATTCCGTTTCACTCTATCCGCACCAGATGCATGAGTTAGAGAAAGAGCAGGCGCTACGTTTGATTGATGGTGAAATATTTATTTTGGAGAAGGATTATTATGATTTAAAACTTGGCGTTGTTTTTCAAAGGGAACCAGAATTTTTGTATACAGGAAGGTGAGAAAGAAAATGAAACACAGAAACACGGTGGAATTCGTTGTGCATGGCAATTATGCCCTGTTTTCCGACCCGATAACGCGTGTTGGCGGTGAAAAGTTCTCGTATCAGATTCCGACGTACCAGTCACTGAAAGGTATTCTTGAAAGTGTATACTGGAAGCCAACATTTATATGGTATGTTGACGAGGCGCGGGTTATGAATAAAATCCAGACCCAGTCAAAGGGCATGCGACCGATCAAATATTCATCTGCCGGGAACGATCTCGCTTATTACACTTATCTAAAGGATGTTTGCTATCAGGTTAGGGCGCATTTTGAGTGGAACGAAAACCGCTCTGAACTTGCTTATGACCGAAATGAGCATAAGCATCACAATATCGCAAAGCGGATGATACAGTGTGGTGGCAGGCGTGACATTTTTATTGGCACGCGTGAGTGTCAGGGCTACGTTGAACCTTGTGTGTTCGGGGAGGGTGAGGGCTTTTATGACGGTTACGGTGAGCTAAATTTTGGAGTAATTGTACATGGCTTTGATTATCCGGACGAAACGGGAAAAGAAGAGATGGCTGTGCGCTTGTGGCAATCAGCGAAGATGGAAAACGGATACATAAGATTTCCGCTGTCGAAAGATGATTCTCCGGAAATCTTAAGGCGTTTAATCAAACCGATGAAAGCGAAAAAATTTGAAGATAAACTGAATTTTTCGGGGTTGAATGAGCCGGAATTTGCCGCGATCTTAGCGGAAAGCGGTGATCAAATATGAATTGGATACAAAATTTGTACGAGACATATGAGGCCTGCGCGGGCGCGGTTGGGATAAGTGGAGGCGAACAGGATAAGATGCTGCTGCCAATAGGGCACGTTCTTAAGAAAACTAATGTTGCGATACATTTACGGGGCAACGGAACCTTTCACAAAGCCGAGAAAATTGACGCTGAAATATGTACGCCTTGCACTGATGAATCGGAGTCGAGAACAAGCGGCGCCGTGAATTCACCACATCCGCTCTTTGACCAGATAAAGCACCTGACTGGAAAGCTGTATCTTAATAACTTGTTAAAGTGGCAGGAATATTTAAAAGTCACACCCGAATATCCATTAGCTTACAAAATGATTTCTGCTGTGCATAAGTACTTGGAAAACGGCACCCTGAAAAATGATTTGGTATCCTGCAAAATCGTGCCGGATGAAAAATTATTTTTAAGATTTTGTGTGAGTATTGGCGGACAGCTTGAGGACAGGCTTTGGATGATACCCGAGATGTGGCACGCATGGCACAGTTACTACAAATCAGAAAATATAGAAAAGCGAAAGACAAAAGATCTATGCTATATATCTGGAAAAGCAGATATGACTTATACGGAGAAGCATCCGAAAAGCATAAACCGGACTTCAGGCAACGCCAAGCTAATCACTGGGAATGACAGCTCAAACTTCACCTATCGCGGCAGATTTGCGAAATCATCGCAGGCTGTAACGATAAGTTATGAAAGTTCGCAAAAAGCACATCAGGCGTTGCGTTGGCTGATTATAAAACATGGTTATCGTTGCGACACGCAAGCGATTGTGGCCTGGGCGATCGATAAAGTACCGGAGCTTCCCAATTATTATGACGATAGTTATGGTATTTATGAGTCAACGAAGCTAACAGACTCAGAAAAACAGACAGAGGCCGAGAGTGTTATATGTACCGATTACGCTGACACTTTGAAGAAAACATTGCCTGGTTATGGTGGCTCGGACAAACTTAAAACGCATGTGCGCCGTGTTGCTGTTGCGGCAACGGATAATGCTACTACTGGGCGAATGTCTGTTACTTATTATCGTGAACTGGCTGAAAACGAATATTTGGAACGCATAGTCGAATGGCATAATAGCTGTAAATGGTATCAACCGTTTATGAAAGATAAGGATGGGAAACATAAGTCTGGATTTTTTGTCGGTGCGCCTTCTTTCGACCGAATTGTTGATGCGGTTTTGGGTAAAAGAAGAAAGCCAAAAGACGAGTCTTATGACAAACTAAAGAAATCCGTGAGAGAACGGCTTTTGCACTGTGTATTTAACGGTGAACGAATTCCGCGCGATATGATAAACGCTGCTGTTCATCGTGCTTCCAATCCGCTGGCGCTTGAGAGAACCAACGAGAAAGTTGCCGTTGGGCGTTGGCGCGACTGGGAACAGGTTCTCTGCGCCGCCTGCGCATTGGTCAAGCGATATTATCATGATTATAAAAAGGAGGAATTTGAAGTGGCGTTGGAAGATCAACGGAGAGACCGCGACTATCTTTATGGAAGGTTGCTCGCGGTGGCGGACAGAATTGAATCGGCAGCGAGATACAAGCAACGTTCTGCAGAAGATGCGCGAGCAACAAACGCGATCCGCTACATGACAGCGTTCTCGCAACATCCGTTTCGCACATGGTCTATGTTGTTTACACAGCAGTTGAATCCGTATATACAACAGCTTAACGGTGCGGGTTGGTATCTGAATCAGATCGAAGATATCAAGGCGCTGTTTAATGAAGGTGAATATGAGTCTGGCAGCGCTCTCAGCGGGAAATATCTTCTCGGATTCTTTGCGCAAAGACAAAAGCTACGCCAAAAACAAGAGAAAAACAAGAGTAATAATGAAAACGGAGGGGTAGACAATGAGCTTGACGAACAAAATTGATTTCGCGATGGTTTTTACCGTCAAAAAGGCAAATCCGAATGGCGACCCTCTCAACGGCAACCGTCCACGCATTGATTATGACGGTTATGGGGAGGTGTCGGATGTCTGCCTGAAGCGCAAATTGCGCAATCGCTTGCAGGATTTGGGAGAAGCGATTTTCGTGCAGTCGGACAACAACAGAAGAGATGATTATCGCAGCCTTAATGCCCGTTTTGAAGGGAATAAAGAGATCAAAGGTGAAGGAGACAAAGAGAAAAAAGCTAAAATCGCCTGCAAAACATGGTTTGACGTGCGTGCTTTTGGGCAGGTGTTCGCATTCAAGGCCAAGAACAAAAAAGGCAAAAACTCAGACTCAGAGGAGGAAAGCGGCGAAAGCGATTCGGTTTCCATCGGCGTGCGCGGGCCTGTTACAATTCAAAGCGCTGTCAGCGTTGAGACCGTGGTCATCAGCAGTCTTCAGATTACGAAGAGCGTCAATCTCGAAACCGATAAGAATGACCCAGCTAAGAGAGCACCAGATACCATGGGCATGAAACACCGCGTGGACTTTGGTGTCTATAAGACATTCGGGAGTATCAACTACCAGTTAGCTGAAAAAACCGGCTTCAGTGACGCCGACGCAGACAAACTACTTGACGCCCTGAAAACGCTGTTTGTGAACGATGCCTCCGCCGCGCGCCCAGATGGTAGCATGGAAATTGTTAAGGTTATATGGTGGAAGCACAATTGCAAAATCGGGCAATATTCCTCGGCAACAGTTCATCGAAGCCTCAAAATTGATGTCTCTGAAAATAGTATCTTGCCAAAGGTTACGATTGAACCGTTAGCTGGGCTGAAACCAGAAATGTACGATGGTGAATCACTTTGTGAGAAGAAACATGAGTAGATATGATTACAAAATATTATTCAGAAGACGAGCTATTGCCCCTTTCAGGCATACAGCATTTTGCCTTTTGTGAAAGGCAATGGGGATTGATTCACGTGGAAAGCCAATGGGTTGAGAATCTTCGGACTGCGGAAGGCAGGCTTCTTCACCAACGTGTTGATGATCCGTATTTTACGGAATCGCGGGGTGATGTTAAGACAGTGCGCTCAGTCCCCTTGTTATCAAAAGCGCTTGGCTTATACGGAGTTGCAGATGTGGTCGAGATTCACCGATGTTCACCGCGCGAGGAGCGTGGATTGAAACATCGTAATGCCGGCGCTGCCTCCGGTGTGAGGTATAATATTGTTGAGTACAAACGAGGCAAACCAAAACCTGATGACAGGGATGCGGTTCAGCTGTGCGCCCAGGCTATTTGTTTGGAAGAGATGCTTGGTATCACTTTGGATTACGGATATATGTATTATGGCGAAATCAAGCACAGACACCAGGTTGATTTTGACGATACTCTCAGGGAGAGGGTAAAAATGTTAGCTGAAAAAATGCATCTGCTGTATGTACATGGAATCACCCCACCGGCTATAAAAGGAAAACAGTGTAAAAATTGCTCTATGGAGAACATCTGTCTGCCGAAACTTGGCAGAAGCAGTAAAAAAGCGGAAATGTATATGGCCGGTTTGCTGGAAGAGATGAACAGAGAATAAATGGCGGGGAGAACAGCAGATGCGTAAAATGCTGAACGTATTATATGTGACCAATCCAGATGCGTATATTTCAAAAGACGGAGAGAATTTGGTAGTACGGTTAAATGATGAAGAAGTCTTTCGAACCCCCATTCATTACTTGGAAGGTATCGTCACCTTTGGCCATATGGGTGCCAGTCCGGCCTTGTTGGGTATGTGTATGGAAAAAGGGGTGACGGTATCTTTTCTGACGGGTTATGGAAAACATTTGGCCACGGTTCAAGGCATCCCCAAAGGTAATGTTCTGTTAAGAAGAAAGCAATACCGGTTGGCGGATTCGGAACGTGATTCTGCAGCGCTGGCATCAGCGTTTATTATCGGCAAAATTGCTAACTGTCGAACAGTTTTACGGCGTTTTATTAGTGACTATGGCGATAAGATGGAGACAGGAGAGATAACAAGTGTCTCTAAACTAATGGCGCGCAATGTGTTGAAGTTGAGTAAAGAGCTTAGTCTCGAAGAAGTGAGAGGTATTGAAGGAGAAACGGCTCGTAATTATTTTTCAGTACTTGATCAGCTAATTGTCTGCCAAAAGAATCATTTTTTTATGAGAGGCCGTAATCGTCGGCCGCCCCGTGATAACGTAAATGCTTTGCTGTCATTTCTCTATACCCTTCTCCTCCACGAAACTAAAGCTGCATTACAGACGGTTGGCTTAGACCCTTATGTAGGTTTTCTGCATCGTGATAGGCCGGGAAGGATGGGGTTGGCCCTTGATTTGATGGAGGAGTTCAGACCGTACATTGCAGACCGGCTCGCGTTAAGCCTAATTAACCGACAACAAATCAATGGCAGTGATTTTATTACCGCAGAGTCTGGCGGCGTGATCATGAAAGAAACTGCCAGAAGAACAGTACTAGAAGCTTGGCAAAAACGAAAACAAGAAGAAATGACCCATCCCTTTCTTGAAGAAAAAATGCAGGTCGGTCTCTTGCCATACGCTCAGGCATTATTGTTGTCCAGACACCTAAGAGGGGATATTGATCGTTACCCTCCATTTTTCTGGAAATAGGAGGAGAAGCCATGATGGTATTGATTACTTACGATGTAAGCACAACCTCACCGGAAGGAAGAAAAAGATTGCGGAATGTAGCGAAACAATGTGTTAATTTTGGGCAAAGGGTTCAGAACTCGGTATTTGAATGTCTTCTAGATCCAGCGCAGTTTGTCATGCTGAAAAATACATTGGAAAAAATAATTAATAAACTCAACTTTCCCACCCAAAATCAAACCTAAACCTTAAAAAACCCATATATTAATTGACATTAAAACTACAGAAAACCCCCTCGGTATGGTATAATTGAAGTGTCCAAATCCCAATAATACCAGCC